>WRBL01000001.1 GCA_009784565.1 Streptosporangiales bacterium
CCCCTCCCTCCCGCGCCCGCGCCGGGACCGGCGGTGTCGCTATGGCGCCCGCGATGGGCACTGTGCGGGCGCTGCCCGGTGGTGTCGATGGGGCCTGCGCTGTCGTGGTGAGAGGCGGTGCCCGGCCCGGGCTCGGCGGTCGACCCGCTTTCCGTCTCCGTACTGGCCGCTGCGCGGCCACCGGTGGGATACCCCCCCCGGACCCCCGGCCGACGGTCTTGGCCCGCTCTGGTGCGGGGCCATGCTTCAGTCAGGGTCCGCTGTCGCGGTCGGATGACCGTAGTCCCGTTAGACGGTGCGGCACGGAGACTGGGCTGGCCCAAGATGCCCGGAACGGCCAGAACAACAGCGAAAGGTTTTAAAAGGCAAATACTGCCGGGACCGCATGCTAGGACGCCTTGGCGAGGGCGGAATTGCGGTCGCTGAGTTTGGTCCGCAGGAACGTCTGGACATCGGTGACGCTGGCGGGGACAGCGATGACGGGCAGCGGCGCCCGCTCCATGCCGTGTTCGATCGCCGCTTTGAGATCCTGGAGATGAACGGGCCACCCCGGCTTGATGTCCTTGGGCAAGAACTGAAGTACCCGGATACCGGCGGCCTCCATACGGTTGCGCCGGGCCACGGTTGCCTCGTGGTCCTTGACGAGGATGTGATGCTCAAGTGAGTCAACCTCGGCCGCCACTCCCGCCCCCGGCCACCAGGCGTCGGGAATGGCAAGGAAGGTGCCATCGGGAAGGAACAGCCTCGGGTTGTACATCGGCTCCGGGAGAACCGACCGGGTGATGCAGGTCTTGAGGTCGTGCTCTCCTTCGGAGCGGA
Source organism: Streptosporangiales bacterium (assembly GCA_009784565.1). Classification (GTDB taxonomy): domain Bacteria; phylum Actinomycetota; class Actinomycetes; order Streptosporangiales; family Streptosporangiaceae; genus Trebonia. The sequence goes on from WRBL01000001.1 coordinate 820, forward strand.
CGCCCGAACTGACCTCGACAAGCGCGGCGCGCAGTAGCCCGGATCCCGCCGACGGGCCCGCGTCGAGTTCGGCTGTCAGCTCGGCTACTGTGCAGCCGCCGCCCTTGTGCAGGACCTCGCTGAGCAGTGTCCGGGCATCCTCGGGTTTCAGCATCGCCCGAGTCGCGTCCGCGGCCGCGCGGACCAGGGGCGCGTACCTGATGCTCCTGATCGCACGCACGTCATCCGGCATTCGCTCCGTGCGACGGATGCGGACATAGCCGAGACCCTTCACCCGGCACTCGGCGGGCACGAGAACCTCGACATCGTTGCCTCCGGCGCAGTTCCGGTGGTGGTACCGAACAGCGACCGGCCCGGTGATGACGGCATTCTTCCCGGCGTGCAGCAAGGCGGCCATATGCCGCTGCGCTGAGGTAACGGTTCCGGTCTCCACGGAGTAGACGCCCGGGAGGATCTTCTGCCACGCCCCGCCGGGCCTCAGCCGGTGACGTATCGCGGACTCAGTGATCCCGTACCGCACGGCCTGCTTGCGGGAGATGACGTTGAACTGACTCTCGAGCAGGTCGGAGAGCCGCTCCGGAAGCGGGTCCGCGTCCCCGTCGTGACTGCCGAGCAACATGATCTTTGTGTGGTCATTCATGCGAATACTGTGACATCGAAGTGTGACATTCTAGCCGCGTCGACGACGGGCTTGTTACAGAAAGATTTCAGTCATGTTCGTTCTGTAGGCATCCCCCTGAAGAAGGGCGAGAAAGGGCCGTCTTACTATGGCCTCGCGGGGAGTGCTCTGGGGGAGGGGGAAAGAGGTAGTACGTGGGCGATCTGCTGGTCCTGTGGGACGTAGACGGAACCCTGCTGAACGCTGGTGGCGTCGGCGGTGACCTGTACGAGACGGTGTTCGCGCAACTGTTCGGCTGTGCGCTGGAGGCGTTCGCGCCGATGGCGGGCCGGACCGACCGCGCCATCATCCTGGAAACGCTGGAGATGGCGGGGATCACGCAGCCGCGCCGGTACGTGGATCACTTCATCTGGGGGCTGAGCGAGCACGCACGGTCTATGAGCGATGCGGTGGCCGCACGGGGGCGCGCCCTTCCCGGAGCGGTGACGGCCCTGGCCGCGCTCGCGACGGCCCGGGTCCGGGAGGCGCAGCGCGTTCCGGCCGGAGTCGGCGCCCGGGGAAAACCGGTCTCCGGGAGCTACGGCCGCCCTGGCGGAAGGCCCGGGCGGGTCCGGCAGTCCGTGCTGACGGGAAACGTTCGCAAGCTCGCCGAGGTGAAACTGGCGGCACTCGGGCTGCAGGCCGGCCTCGACCTGTGCATCGGGGCGTACGGCGACGACCACGAGGTCCGCACCGAACTCGTCCACGTGGCCCGGAGACGGGCCGCCGCAGTACACGGCCGGCTGCCCAGCGACTTCGACGGTCCTGCGACGGTCGTGGTCGGTGACACGCCGCTGGACATCGAGGCGGCACTGGCCGCGGACGCCAGGGCCGTGGGCGTGGCCACCGGCGGCTACCGGGCGGACCAGCTGGCCGCGGCGGGTGCCCACGCCGTGCTGCCCGACCTCTCTGACACCGACCTGGTCACGGAAACGCTGCTGGCATAGGCAGGAGAATCGCCCCGCCGTCGTGGACACGGCCGCCGCCAAGACCGTGTTCACGGCAGCAAAGGTCCCAGCGACACCACCGCCCAGCGGCCGCGCACTGCCCATCGCGGGCGCTATAGCGACACCACCGGTCCCGACGCGGGCGCGGAGAGGGAGACGCGGGCGCGCGGAGAGGGAGACGCGGGCGCGGGCGGCGAGGGAGGCGCGGGCGGGCGGCGAGTGTCGGTGGTCCGGCATACACTCGGGGCATGCCGGGACGGATTCGCCAGGAGGACATCGCGGCGGTCCGCGAGCGTTCGCCGATCGTTGACGTGGTGGGGGAGTACCTCCAGCTGAGGCCCGCCGGAGGCGGGAACCTCAAGGGGTTGTGCCCGTTTCATGATGAAAAAACACCATCTTTCAACGTAACTCCCGGAAAAGAGCTGTACCACTGCTTTTCCTGCCAGGAGGGCGGGGACGTCATCCGGTTCGTCATGGAGATGGAGGCGCTGCAGTTCGCCGAGGCGGTCGAACGGCTGGCCGCCCGGTCCGGGATCGAGCTGCGCTACGAGGGCGGCGGCTACGTGCCCGGCCAGGAACGGGGCCAGCGGCTGCGCCTGGTCGAGGCGAGCCGGGCCGCGCAGGAGTTCTACGCCGAGAAGATGATCAACGCCGCGCCGGCCCGGGAGTTCCTGGCCCAGCGCGGATTCGAACTGGCCGACGCGCAGAAGTTCGGGATGGGCTACGCGCCCGACGCCTGGGACGAGCTCACCCGGCACCTGCGGGGCCGCGGGTTCACCGACGACGAGCTCACCAAGGCGGGGCTGGCCCGCAAGTCCAGCCGGGGCACGCTCATCGACATGTTCCGCGGCCGGATGATGTGGCCGATCCGGGACCTGTCCGGGGACACCATCGCGTTCGGCGCCCGCAAGATGAACCCCGACGACAACGGGCCCAAGTACCTGAACACGCCCGAGACCTCGCTGTTCAAGAAGGGTAACGTGCTCTACGGGGCGGACCTGGCCAAGCGCGACATCGGCCGCCAGCGCAAGGCCGTGATCGTCGAGGGCTACACCGATGTCATGGCCTGCAATCTGTCCGGGGTCACGACCGCCGTGGCCACCTGCGGCACGTCGTTCGGCGAGGAGCACGTGAAGCTCCTGCGGCGGCTGATCATGGACTCCGAGGGATCCGACGGCGAGGTGATCTTCACCTTCGACGGCGACGCCGCCGGCCAGAAGGCCGCGCTGCGCGCCTTCGCTCTGGAAGACAAGTTTGTCTCCCAGACCTACGTCGCCGTCCAGCCCGACGGCCTCGACCCCTGCGACCTGCGCCTGAAGCACGGGGAATCCGCCGTGCGCGACCTGGTCGCCCGGCGCGTGCCGCTGTTCGAGTTCGCGATCCGGCAGGTGCTGTCCAAGTACGACCTCGACACCACCGACGGGCAGCTCGCAGCCTTGGACGAGGCCGCGCCCATCGTGGCCCGGATCAAGGACCGGGGCAAGCGCGAGCGGTACGCCGTCAACCTCGACCGCTGGCTCGGCTTCATGAACGAGCGGTTCGTGCTGGGCCGGGTCCGGGAGCATGCCCGGGATAAGGGGCGCGGACGGGGAACGATGATCCGTTCGGATGAAAAGAGCCCCGGGAACGGGCCGCAGCCCGGCGCCTACCGGTACGATCGCTCCGATCCGGCCCTCCAGGCCGAGCGGGAACTCCTGAAACTGGCCGTGCAGTGGCCGGCGCTGTGCGGGCCGGAGTTCGACGCGCTGGGCGCCGAGGCGTTCACCGTCCCCGTGCACGGATCCGTGTTCGGGCTGATCGCCGGGTGCGGCGGCGCCGCCAGCGCGGGCCGGGCCCGGGACTGGGCGGCCGCGCTGCTGGAGGCCGCCCCCGAGGACCGGGCCCGCGCCTTCGTGAACGAACTGGCCGTCGAGCCTCTGCTCAGAGACGACGAGCCGGACGAGAAGTACGTGGCCGCGATGCTGGCCCGGGTCGCGGAACTTTCTATGGGACGGCAGATAGCCCTGCTCAAGAGCAAGATGCAACGGATGAATCCGGTTGATGAGCAAGAAATGTACGGGAAGCTTTTCGGGGAGCTCATCGGGCTCGAACAGCGCAGAAAAGCCCTGCTAGAACGTGCGACAGGCATGTAACCCCGGAGTCTTCGCCAGGTTGCCGCGAGGTTAAAGATTACTTGCAGGTAACAAAATTAGGCCTCCCGAAAACCAGGGTCCGTACCGCAGTCTGGACGGGTGAGCCTCACCGTAATATCAAGCGGACCATCGCTTACTGTGCAACTAACGGACCTCGTAGCGCTCGGGCGCACGCGGGGATTCGTGACGATGGGGGACGTCACATCCGCAATCGAGCGGGCCGATCTCGGAGCAGACGCACTTGACGGGGCTGTGCGCATGCTCGCCGAAGAGGGCATTGATGTCCTCGAGGCACCCGCCGAAGAGGAGACAACGACAAAACTGCCGGAGCCGGCCGAAGACACCAGCAAGCGAGGCGGTACCAGTGACCTGGTACGGCTTTACCTGAGGGAAATTGGCCGGGTCCCGCTGCTCACCGCCGAGGACGAGGTCGAACTGGCCAAGTCCATCGAAGCCGGGCTGTTCGCGGAGGAGAAACTCCACGGCGCGTATCCGCTCCTGGGAGCCGAACACGGCGACCTGGAGCAGCTTTCCGCCGACGGCGTCCGGGCCAAGCAGCGCCTCATCGAGGCCAACCTGCGGCTCGTGGTGTCGATCGCGAAACGCTACATCGGCCGGGGACTGGTTTTCCTGGACCTGATCCAGGAAGGGAACCTCGGGCTGATCCGGGCCGTCGAGAAATTCGACTACACCCGCGGCTACAAGTTCTCCACCTATGCCACCTGGTGGATTCGGCAGGCCATCACCCGGGCGATCGCCGACCAGGCGCGCACCATCCGGGTGCCGGTGCACATGGTCGAGACGATTAACAAGCTCGCCCGCGTCCAGCGCCAGCTCCACCAGGAGCTCGGGCGGGAAGCGACGAACGACGAGATCGCCGGCGAGATGGGCATCGACCCCGACCGGGTCGCCGAGATCCAGCGGATCGCCCAGGAGCCGGTGTCGCTGCAGTCCCCGATCGGCGAGGAGGAATCCGACCTCGGCGACTTCATCGAGGACTCCGATGCCGTCGTGCCGGTCGAGGCGGCCGCGTTCATCATGCTTCAGGACCAGCTGGACAAGGTCCTGTGCGAGCTGTCGGACCGGGAGCAGCGGATCATCCAGCTGCGCTTCGGCCTGACGGACGGGCACCCGCGGACGCTGGAGGAAGTGGGCCGCGAGTTCGGCGTGACGCGGGAGCGGATCCGGCAGATCGAGTCCAAGACCCTGGCCAAACTGCGGCACCCGTCCCGGGCCGTGGTCCTGAAGGAGTACCTGGACTAACACCCCGAGAAATGATCGTGGCGCGGATCCCCACCCCGCTTGGGGATCCGCGCCACGATTGTTACTGCCTGCTGCTACTCGGCCCGGGCGCCGTTGAACGTGGCGGCGCTGCCGTCCGCCTGGTACGGCACCTGGGTGTCGGCGCCGTCGGCCGGGTCGTCAGAACCGCCCCTGCCGGTGAACGGCAGCTTGTCGGTGGCCGTCTTCGCCGCGCCGACTAGCTTCGGCGCCGCGGACTTCGCCAGGTCGGGCGCCTTGGCGGCCGCCGTCTTCCCCAGGTCAGCCGCCTTGGCCGTCGCCTGCTCCCGGGCGTTCTGAACCGCCGGGTGCGCCGCGGCCTTCTGGCTGAGGTTCACCAGCTGGTCGAACCGCTTCCGGCCCGCCCAGCTGCCGACGACGAAGCCGACGGCGATGCCGAACAGGAATATTGCCTTACGCATTATGGGCACCCCTTCCGGTGCGCGTAGCGTGCTGCGCACCCCAATTTTCCCCGATACACGACACCCTATACATCTTGACGCCTGTCGTCACGCCCGGTCCGTGATCATGCTTCCGCCCCGATCCGGGCCCGGAAGCTTGGCTCGCGTGGGCCCAGGCACCCCTCCCGGTGCGCTACGATTGTTCTCAGCGGTGAAGGGGTACTCTTCCATGCCGCCGGTCCGGCGTAGCTCAGTTGGCAGAGCGTTCGGCTGTTAACCGAATTGTCGTAGGTTCGAATCCTACCGCCGGAGCCCAATACGTAAGCCCGGTTACCTGCGAAAACGTAGGCAACCGGGCTTATTTGCATAGATCGCACCGGTAGTTCCATTACTGGTAGACGTCAGGCCGCGACCGCGATGAGATCGTATCTGTCGGCGGCCTGGTCATAGTCGGTGTCGACTTCCCGCAGTCCCGCGGCCTCCAGGCGTTCCCGAAGTTCGCCGATCGTGAAGGGGCGGAACGAGACCTGGTACTCGTGCGGCTCGATCCGGTCGCCGTCTTCGTGCAGGAACACGATGTGAGAGATGTGCTCCTCCTCAAGCCGGGCCGGTATCTCCCAGGCGTACAAGACGGCGCAGCGTCGTCCCGCGCGTACCCGCACCCGGTCTCTGACCTGCACGATCCGGTGATCGGCGTGGATTTTCTCCCAGTGGCGGGAGTCGATCACCACATGGCCGCCCGGACGGGTCATCCGCCGCAGGGCCATGAGCGACTCGATCATCGCGTCCCGGCCAGCGGCATGCACCAGCGCGTTGCCCGTGCACAGCACGACGTCGAACCGCTCGTCGATCTCGGACGGAAGGTCGGCCCACAGGCAGCGCCGAAGCGGTATCTCCAGCCCCTCGCGCCGGAACCGCGCGGCCGCGGCCTCGACCATGGCCTGGTTCCCGTCAGCCGCCCGCACGGTGAAACCCCGGCGGGCCAGCGCCGCCGCGTCGACCCCTGTCCCGCAGGCCGCGTCGAGCACGGTGCTAGCCGGGTCGATCCGCCGCAGCAGGCGAGCCGGCCCGGGAGCATTGATCGCCGCGCCGCTGACCAGCACTGAATCGTCGAATAGCCAGTCGTAATCGGCGGCGAGGTCATCGTAAAGATCAGGCATGAATCCATACCCTGGCAGAATTTCCCTGATCTGCCCACGGATTTTCGCCCTGGTGACCATGACCGCGAGCGCCGCCGACCCGAGGCGCCTGTCGCCCGTTAGGCCGAAGTCTTCAGCGTGGCCATGAACTGCCGCCACGCGCCCGGCCCCATGTCCAGGACGGCGCCGTACCGCTCCTTGGTGTCCCGTACCAGTACCGAGCCGGCGGTCCCGCCTACCTCGACGCAGTCGCTGCCGCCGGTGCCGCTGTAGGTGGACTTCCGCCATGGGTTCAGGACGTTATCCGGTCGTTCCATTGCTGAACTGCCTCCTTGATAGCCTCCAGCGAGGCGCTGCTGGTGAGCGCCTCCGCGCGGAGCGCGTCGAACAGCACGGTCATCGCTTCCGCCGCATCCGGCGACTCGATGACCTGCCCGCCCAGGGCGGTTTCCAAGTAGACAGTATGGGGAAGTTGGTCGGCCTCGGCAATGACGAATGCGCCGTTAAGGCCGGAGTGGACCTGGTCCGGGATGACCTGGATGGTGATCCTCGGCATTCGGGCAAGCTCCAGCACGTGCTCTAGCTGGGCGGCCATGATGGCTGGACCTCCGATGTTCGCGTGGAGCACGTGCTCGGCCAGCAGCGAGATCATCCTTGGCGGCGGTGGGTCCGAGCGGAACAGTATCGCCTGACGCTCCAGGCGCGCGGCCAGCCGTTCCTTGGCGACGTCATCTTCTGTCTCCGGATGAACCTTGAGGCCCGCCAGGGCGTAGTCGCTGGTCTGATAGAGCCCGGGAAGCACCGAGTGGTGGGCCGTCTTGATCGTTCTGGCGCCCTGCTCGTGCGGGGCGAACGGCCGGAAGCCAGCGGAGAACGGGACGCCACGCATCCGGCGCTCGGTCCGGGCGAACGTTCCGGGTGTTCCGAATGCCTGGTCCAGCAGCTCCGCCTGCTCGGGTGTCGGGGCCCGCTGGCCGGACTCGATGTTCTTGATCGTGGAGGGGCTGAAGCCGATCCGGTCGGCTACTTCGGCCACGGACCAGCCCTTCTGGGCCCGCGCGGCCTTAAGTTCGTCAGCGAACATCTCACGGTCGTTCTCGTTGTAGCTGGCCATGCCGGATCCCCCTGGAGTCTCGACAAACGGTGTTACGCCAGGCCGCTGGAGGTCACGCCGCTCGCCTCGTCGTCACAGTCGGCGGATGCCGGACACGGCCCACTAGTGACCTGATGCACACGGTACGCCACTTGTCGCAGGATTGTCATGAACCAGCGGAGAGACACGACTATCTCCCGGAATGCCCGTGACAGGAGGGCGGCCATGCCGATGACGGTGAAGGAACGCGACCAGTACGAGAACCTCAAGGCCGACTGGCCGGTGTACGACTGCAGCTACGACCCTGACCGTGAGCACCCGTTCCGTGCCGTGCCGCTGGCGGACCGGAATACGGAACTCGCCGCGGACAGCCCCGCCGAACTCCGGGCGCTCGTCCGCGCGGACCACGCGGCGCGTATCCAGGGGACGGGCCGGTGAGTGCCGCCATGGCCAGCAGCCCCGCCCGCCCGGCAGAGCCCCGGTGCCGGAGTGACTCGATCGAACTGGCGGCGAGTCCCGGGTCCGTTGCCCCGGCCCGGCTCCGGGCCCGCCTCGATCTCCGTGACTGGCACCTGGACGAGGTCGTCGCGGATGTTGAACAAGTCGTAAGCGAGCTTGCCTCCAATGCGGTGCAGGCCACGCGGGGCGCAGGGCTGGACACCGGGATCCGGGTCACCCTCACCTTCGATGGTTCCGGAGTCCTGGTCGCGGTATGGGACGCGGTACCGTCCTCGCCGGTTCCGGCCAGTCCCGACGAGGACAGCGAGCGTGGGCGGGGCCTGCTGATAGTCGAGGCGCTCGCCGAGTGGACAGAGGTCAGGCCCGTACCGGTGAGCCGCGGCGGCGGGAAGCTCGTCCGCGCCCGAATCGCCCTCCCGTAACCCCGATAAGTAAGGAGAGAATTCGATGACCGACACGCTGGAACGGGCACTCTTGCGCAGTCCTGACGGGTCCTGAACCGCTGTCCGCGGGGCGCTACGGCTTGAAGGCGACCCCGCCGTAGGTGCTCACCTCGGCCGGTGTCGGCCGCGGCCCGCGCACCGCTGGGCGCCAGTCCGAGACCGGTACCACGCCCGGCGGCACCAGTTCGAGGCCGTTGAACGCCAGCCGGGCAAAATCGCTGGAATCGCGCATCTGCGCGGGTATCCCGGCTGCCCGGTCGGTGCGTTCCCAGGCGGCCACCGCCGGGTCATGCTCCGCGCTGATGTGCGAGGCGGTCAGGAAGCTCCCCGATGGGAGAGCGTCGAGGAGGGTGCCGATGATGCCGTCCGGCCCCCATTCGTCCGGGACGTAATGCAGGATGGCGACGAGCATCAGCGCGACGGGCTGGCTGAAGTCCAGGATCTCCCGGGTCGCCGGGTTGTCGAGGATAGCCTGCGGTTCCCGGATGTCGGCCTGGATGTAGGCGGTCCGGCCCTCGGGCGCGGAGGTCAGCAGGGCACGCGCGTGCGCGAGGACCAGTGGGTCGCTGTCGACGTAGACGATGCGGGACGAAGGCGCGGCCGCCTGGGCGACCTCATGGACGTTGCTGGTCGTCGGCAGCCCGGTCCCGATGTCGAGGAACTGCCGGATACCCGCCTCGGCGGCCAGGTACTTCACCGCGCGGCCGAGGAACGCCCGGTTCTCGCGCGCCGAGGTGCGGCCGCCGGGCCAGGCGGCGAATATCTGATCCGCCGCCTCCCGGTCAGCCGCAAAGTGATTCTTGCCGCCGATGCCGTAGTCGTACATCCGGGCTGGATGAGGCTGGGACGTATCGATTTCGGGTGGCAGTTCCGACATTCGCGCTTCTTTCAGCTCCGGAATTTGCGTCTTTGCGGTCCAGTGCGGAAATCGTACCGTGTGCGCGGTACAGCCGTATGTGACATAGATCGCTCTGATGTGACCGGTAACGGTGCCGGGGCGGGTCGTTTCGCAGGTGGACGGGGAAACGCGCTTAACGTGAGGGATCTTCTATCTTTCCGACGCCGATGACCCGTGGGAAGTGGTCTCCCGGGAGCGGCCCAGCCGCGCGGCTCCGCTGACGCTTGAGATCCGGCGAGACTTGGTCGCTGCCTGGCAAACTGGGCGGGGAAGAAGTTGTCCGGACAGGAGATGGGGAGCCATGGCGGACTCCGCTGAGGAAGCAACGCGAGCCAGACTGGCCGCGGCGAAGGGGAAGGCGCGGTACCCGGGTCTGGGCCTGTGGAACTTCGTCGCCGACCTGAAGGTGCTTCCGGACGTCGACGAGATCTCCGAAGAGGACGTGCCGGAAGCCGAGCGGGAGGACGCGGAGCTTCGCCGGGCGGCGCTGATCGTGGCCGCCACGGACATCGTCGACTGGTGCATCGACGACATCGAGATGGTCATCTTCGACGAGAATGACCGGGTCGATGAGGAAACGACCGAGGAGTCGTTCATCTACGACGTCTTCCCGGCCCGGCACCGGCGGGCCTACGGCCAGGAGTTCTTCCGCAAGGCCCTGGTGACCGCGGTTCAGGTGGCCGCTGACCTCGCGGATCCGGATGGCGGGCCCGCCGCGTGCATCGCCGAGGAGATCATCCGCCACGCTGTCGGCGAGCTCGCGGTGAGCCTGTGCGAGGAGGCCGGGCTCGGGGAGCCGTGGCTTCATCCCGATGAGCTTCTGCTCGAGGACGCGGACTTCGAGCTTCTGTACGCCGAGGAGATGGACGGGCTGGAAAACGATCCGGGTGCCCAGCGGGCGCTCGGCGTTCATCTTCCGTCGGTAGAGGGCTGGTTCTCGCCGTTCAACCCCCACCGGGCCGTCCATCCCTACGCGGAGACCGACAGCGCCATCCCCGAGGTGCATGATCTCTACCCGCGGCTCAGGCCTGAGGATGATCCGGAGATCCTCTTCGACCTCGATGTCGTCAACGCCGCCGCTCCGATCGCCGGTTTCCCCGCGGGCAGTGACCTGGTCGCGCTCATGCGCCAGGGAGCCGTCCCCGTGCCCGGCCAGTGGGTCGCGGACGATTCCGACCCGGAAGCGTCCTTCGCCGCCCTTGTCGCCGCGTCGTCCGCGGACTACGGAAGCGGCTGGCTGGAATGGGAGTCCTACGCCGGCGCTGACTCTGTCCGCTCCGAGCCGGTCATCCAGCTCACGGCCCACCGTCATTTTCCCGTCGGCGACGACGAACCGTGGGTCCACACCGCCAGCAGCGGTGGCCAGATGCTGGCCATCCCGCTTCGCTACGTCGTCTCCTACCGCCCCGACCCCGGCGTCCGCGCGCGCTGGGAACGCCGGCTGGACGACCTGGATTCTCAGGGGTAGCCCAGCGTTACCGTAGGCCTCAGGTGTAAACCGGACTATCGGGTCAAGCGTCACATACTCGGAAGTAACCATCGTAACTTCCGTGTTGTTTGACCCCGCCCGGTAATCCCGCAGGGCGGGACCCGGAGTCGCGGACGCCGCATCGCGTCCCCTTCAAGGAAGCACCTGCCGCCGTGACCTCCCTTACGGCTGCCCGCGGACGGGCGGGACGTTGATCCCGAGCCTTCCGGGCTGCACCCCCGCGACGACCCGCTCCCAGAGTGAGGGCCTCGCGCATCTCCAGCGCATCGCCGCCGATCAGGCCGAGGCGGGGCTGGCCGTGGCCTTCGGCCCGGCCCCGGCCATGCCTCTTCCTCCGGCCCGCGATGCGACGTCGGGCCAGTTCCCAGCGATCTCAGTACTCATCCCCGCGCACAACGAGGCGTCGACGATCGCGACCACCATCCAGTCGTTGCGCGGCCAGACGCTGCCGCCCGCCCGCATCATCGTCATCTGCGACAACTGCACGGACGACACCGCCGCCACCGCCCGGGCTCAGGGCGTGGCCGTCATCACCACCGTCGGCAACACGGGGCGCAAGGCGGGAGCGGTCAACCAGGCACTGTCTCGCGTGCTCGCCGACCGGGCACCCGACTTCTTCGTCATGGTCATGGACGCTGACACCGAGTTGTCGCCCGCGTGGCTTGAGACGGCGGCCCGCGAGCTGGCGGGCAACCGGCGAGCCGCCGTCGGCGGAACGTACCTCGGGGCGGGGGCGGAAGAAGACCCCGGTGCCGGCGTCGGGAGCCGGGCCTACCGCGGCCTGGTGCGGCAACTCCAGTTCAACGAATTCGTGCGATCTTCCCGGCTGCAGGGCCGGAAGCACCGCACGAGCGTCTGGTGCCTGTCGGGGACGGGCACCATGGCCCGCGCGTCCATGTTCCGGGAGATCGCCGCCGAGCGAGGCCGGTCGCTGCCGGGCCGCCACGGCGACGTGTACGACTCGCACAGCTCGACCGAAGACTTCGAGCTCGCTCTCGCCTGCCGGACCCTCGGCTACCAGTGCGTCATCCCGCCGGGATGCGACTCGCGCACCGAGGTCATGCCGACGATGAGGGCGTGGTTCAAGCAGCGGCTGCGGTGGCAGTTCGGAACGCTGGAGTCCCTGGTGGACTACGGGTTCAACCAGCACACCCGGGGCTGGAACGGCTGGGCGCGGCAGGGCCTGTTCCACCTGCGGTTCCTGACCCAGTTCGCACTGTGGTTCGTCCTCGCCCGGTCCCTGGCCACCACGGGGGCGGCGTTCCCGCCGTTCATCATCGCGTGCCTGGTGGTGGTGTACGCCGAACGCCTCATCTCCGTATGGGGCGCGGGCTGGAAAGGCCGGCTGCTGGCCGCGCTCATCCTGCCCGAGTTCCTGTACGGCGTCTCCGAAGGCGCCTATCTCGTGTCCGCCATCTGGAAAGTCGTCCGGCGCAAGCCGCTGACTGACTGGGGACACCTCTGATGACCACCGTCCTGGCCGTCCTCTCGGCAGCCGTGACCGTGCTGTATGCCCTCTCGGCACTGGCACGCCTCGTGCCCGTCAAGCGCCGGCACTACCGGTGGGGCCAGTTCGGCGGCATGCTGGCCTCCACCTTGCTCGTCGTGGGACTCGCTTCCTGCGCGTATGTCGCGGTTCGCGGCGCGACCGCACCCCGGGACACGGCAGAGGCCAGGGCTCCCGTGGCACTCCGCCACGACGTCTTGCCGACCGGGGTCTTCGCACCGGGAGAGTGGGATTCTTGGTCTCCGGTGAAGCGGTTCGGCCAGGAGACGGGGCGCCCGGTCCATTACGTTCTCGACTACATGGGGCCGGACGAGGCTTTCCCCGCGCGCCTCGGCGCGCTTGCCGCCGCGCATCACGCCGAGCCGGTGCTGCAGATGGAGCCGACCATGAGCATGGCCGGCATCGCGGCGGGCCACGACGATTCCTATCTCCGTGACCTGTCCCGGCAGGTCAGCGGCTACGGGCATCCCCTGGTGCTCTCGTTCGCCCCGGAGGCGAACGGAAACTGGTACTCATGGGGCTGGTCTCATACCCCCGCGGCCCAGTGGGTGGCCGCGTGGCGGCATGTCGTCACCGTTTTCCGGCAGCAGCACGTACGCAACGTGACCTGGATGTGGACCGTCAACGTGCCATTCCCCGCCTCCGGACCGGTCTCGGATTACTGGCCTGGTGCGGCCTACGTCGGGATGATCGGCATCGACGGCTACTTCGTGCACTCGTCCGACACCTTCAATTCCGTCTTCGGGCCGATCGTGGACCAGATTCGCTCGCTGACGGCGAAGCCGCTCCTCATATCCGAGACCGCGGTCGGCCCGGACTCAGGAACGGAGGCCGGATCCCAGGTCCGCTCCTTGTTCGCCGGGGCGAAAGCCGGTCACCTTGCCGGGCTCATCTGGTTCGACCAGGCGCAGCACGGAAGCGCGTACCACCAGGACTGGCGCCTCGAAGACAACCCGGCCGCGCTGGCCGCGTTCCGCGCCGCGGCGAAGGAGCACGGGCAGTGAGGCGGCGGACGCTGACCGGTGACCAGAAGGCGGGTGACGGGGGTGGAACGAAGGCCCGTTTGGTATCAGGCGGGGCCGGCGGTGAGGGCCCGGGCCAGCTGGGAGGGGTCGGCGGCCAGGGCGACGGCGTCCTGCATCGGGTGGGCCGCCGCCCGGTTGTAGACGTCGTCCCACGTTCCGGGGCCGAGTGCCGCGCGCGAGCTCTGGCCGGCCTCGCCGATGAGCTCGGCCAGGCCGGGCACGCCGGTGAACGGCTCGGTGCCGAGCGTCTCCCAGACCGGCGCGGTGATGCCCATCAGCCAGGCCGCTTCCTCGAGCCGTCCCTGCTGCGCGGCCACGTAGCCGAGCAGGCCCAGGCAGAAGCCGGCGCCCATGGGGTCGCCCAGGTCCTGCCGCATCGAGAGCGCGGTGCGCAGCATCTCCTCCGCGGGCTTGTGCTGGCCCTGCAGGCTGAGGGCGAGAGCGGACAGCGTGTAGAGGAAGCTGCTGAGCCACCGTTCACGGCCGTCGGCGGGCATCCGGCGCAGCCCCGCGGCGGCGGATTCGTAGGACGCCTCGAGATCCCCGCTCAGCAGGAAGGCCAGCCCCAGGTACAGGAAGGCCACGTCGGCCGTGGGGTCGCCCGCCTCCGCCAGCATCTCCCCGGCGGCCTTCGCGGCCTCGATGGTCTCGGGCAGCCGTCCGGCCGCCAGCAGGGCCTGGCTGTAGTAGAGCTGGCACCGGGCCCGGGTCCGCTGGTCGCCGAGCCCGGCGGCCATCGCCAGGGCCTCCTCGCAGCCGGCGACGCCGTCCGGATCGCCCTCGGCCGCGCGGATCAGGCTGAGCAGCGCTGTGGCGTGCGCGCGCCCGGGGCTGGGTCCGTCGAGTCGGTCCAGCGTCTTGTCCAGGTGATATTTCGATTCCTGGAAATTGCCGCTGATCTCGACAAACCAGTACAAGGAGCTGAGGACGTCGGTCGCCGTGTGCTCCTGGCCGGGAACGGACAGGCCGTATTCCAGGGAGGTCATGACGTTGGAGTGCTGCGCGCGCAGCACCCGGTACTTGTCCAGCTGCCCGTTGAACGGGTCGCTGTTCAGCTCTTCGGCGAGCCGCCCGTAGTAGGCCGTCAGCCGGGCCCGGACCTGTCCGGCGGTTCCGGTCTTCTCCAGTCGTTCGGCACCGTACTCGCGGAGGGTGTCCAGCATCCGGTAGCAGGGGACCGCGGCGCTGTGGTCCCGGGCGAGCACCGACTTGTCGACCAGGCTGACCAGGGCGCCGGGGACCTCGTCGCGGGGCAGCGCGCCGCCCCCGCAGACTTCCCGTGCGGCCTGCGCGGTGAACGGCCCGGCGAACACCGACAGCCGCTGCCACAGGACCTGGTCCGGCCGGCCGCACAGGTCGTAGCTCCAGCCGATGGCGTCGCGCAGGGCCCGGTGCCTGGTATCGGCCGCGTGATCCCGGCCGGACAGGAGGGCCAGCCTGTGGTCCAGGCGGCGCGCGAGTTCGCCGAGATCGAATTCGCGCAGCCGGACGGCGGCGAGTTCGATGGCGAGCGGTATGCCGTCAAGCTGGCGGCAGAGCCGGACGATCTGCCCGGAGTTCTCGCCCGTGACCCGGAAGCCCGGCACGGCCTCGGCGGCGCGCTGGGCGAACAGGTCCACGGCATCTCCCGCGTCCCGCGCCGCGGCCGGGGTTCCCCGCGCGGGGACGCTGAGCGGGCTCAGCGGGTACAGGTTCTCGCCGTGTACGTCGAGCGGCTGCCTGCTGGTGGCCAGGATCGTGACGCCCGGCGCGCTCTCCGCCAGGGCCTCGGAGAACAAGGCGGCGGCGTCGAGGAGATGCTCGCAGGTGTCGAGGATGAGCAGAAGCTCCCGTTCCCGCAGGTAGCCGGTGATCATGTCCGCCGGATCGCGGGAATCCTGCTGTGACAGGCCCAGGGCGGAGACCACGGCCTGCGGAAGCAGGCCAGGATCGCGTATCCCGGACAGGCCGACGAACGCGACCCCGTTCGCGTAGCGTTCACCCGCGGCGGCGGCCGCTCGCACCGCGAGCCGGGTCTTGCCGACGCCGCCGGGACCGGTCACGGTGACGAGCCGGGCGCGTCCCACGAGAGTGCCGAGTGCGGCCAGCTCGGAGGCCCGGCCGACGAAACCGGTGGATTCGCGAGGGAGTTGTCCGGGCCTGTCGTTTACCTGGCTGACGGGGGACATCGTGACCTCTGCTGTGGGCGAACTTAGGGAAAATACTATCAAGCAACGGTGCCGGAACGCTGGGGGCCGATCAGGCGACAAGTGTTCGGATTTCGAACGACCCTGAACGCCATGGAATGCCGCGCCGGCTTGTTTCTCAAGCAGTTTCCCGATCGATTGTCAAGCTTTCAAGGATGGCGTCATCTTTTCTTTAGCGGGGCGTAAGAAACATGTTCTATCGCTTTTGACCAGTAGGGAACGATTTTGCCGCTCATATTCCCTATTGGTCGGTCTTTTCCTGCTACGGTAAGAGCGGCTCAGGAGTAGCAGGCTTCCCGTGAGGGGGCGGCGTGCCTCCTCTTGACCAGGACTGACCAGGACTTACGTACCGAGGTGCGGTCTCACCGGCCCGCGGGGGGCAAGTGAGCGTCGCTCGACAGCTCGATAACGACGGGACCATGGGATGCCAAGAAGACCAAAGGCGGAGCCTGCGGGTACACGGCCCCGGCTGGCACCTCAGCCGGACGGCTATGCGCGATACATGGACGGGCACGGCGAGCCGGGACGCAATTACGCGGGAGGAAATCGCGGGCTTTCCGGAACCCGGGAAAGCCCGCGAAGCGCCGGGAATCCCGGCGGCCAGCTCGTCCGCCAGGCTCCGCCCGGCGACGCCGGGAACGAGCGGGAGCCGGTGGCCCGCCCGGCGAGGCGCGGGCGCCAGCGGTCGATCCGGTCGACCGTCACCATGCTGCTCATCATCCCGCTGGTCACGCTGACCGGACTGCTGGCGTTCACGTTCACCAAGACGGTTCCCGGGGCGCTCGCCAACCACGCCAACACGGTCACCAACGACGACATCGGCCGTCCGCTGCAGAACCTGCTCACCGCGCTCAATGCCGAAGAGCTGCAGACCTACACGCTCGGCAACCTGAAAGCGGCCCTGAAGTCGGAGCAGTCGATGTCGCCGGCGCAGCGGGCCCGGATGGCCGCGTCGATGCCGGCGTCCGAGCTGGCGAGCAAGCAGGCCCGGCTGAAGCAGGCCCAGGGCGAGGCCCGGACGCTGGCGAAGCAGGTCACCGGGCTGCGCGGCCGGACCGACAGCGCCGTGTCCGCCTACCGGTCCGGCCAGGCGAAGCTGGACGCGTCCGGCATCCTGGCCCCGCGCACCAGGTCCCTGGTGGCGGGGCTGCTGACCCGGCTGAAGGGCATCCCCGCCCTGCGGGCCGAGGCCGACAGCGGAGCCGCGTCGCCGCTGACGGTGCTCCAGGGCTACACCGGCGTCATCCGGGCGATCTTCCCCTACATCGGGTCCTCGGCGAACGCGGACGCGTCGATCCCCGTGTTCGGCCAGGCGATGGGCACGCTCTACATGGGCGAGGCCCTCACCGACGTCGCGACCGAAGCCGCGCTGGGCGGCGGTGCCCTCGCCAGCGGCGGGACGGTCACCGCGCCGGTCTACCGGCTGTTCACGCAGACGGTTGACCAGCAGCGAGACCGGGAGCAGACCGCCCTCACCCAGCTGGGCTTCGAGAGGAACTTCGGTGCAGATCCCTACGCCCGGGCGCTGAACTCCCCGCAGTTCAAGTCGTTCCAGTCGCTGGAGAACCAGGTCATCGCCGCCGGGCCGGGCCAGCGGCTCCCCGTCGGGCAGCAGGTCTGGCAGCAGCAGGCCACGACGGCGCTCGGCATGCTCCAGCAAGGGGCCACCTCCGAGCGCGAGACGGTCACGAAGAACGCCCAGCATGACAGCGACATGTCGCTGTACGCGCTGGTCGGGGTCAGCGGTCTGGGCCTGCTCCTGGTGCTGCTCTCGTCGCTGCTCCTGCTGCGGTTCGGCAACCGGACCAGCCGGGAGCTGCGGGGGCTGCGCGCCGCCGCCCGGTCCCTGGCGTTCCGGCGGCTGCCGGACGTGGTGGGCAGGCTGCGGGCCGGCGAGCACCTCGACACCGGGGCCGAGGCGCCGCCGCTGGACCTGCGCACCCGGACCCGGGAGGTCACGGAGACCGCGGACGCGTTCTCCGCGGTGCAGCTGACCGCCGTGCAGGCCGCGATCGAGCAGGCGAGGCTGCGGAACGCGGTCAGCAGCGTCTTCCGCCGCCTGGCCCGCCGGAACCAGGGCCTGCTCCAGCGCCAGCTGAAGATGCTGGATGAGATGGAGCGGGGCACCCACGACCCCGACGCGCTGGGCCAGCTGTTCCGCCTCGACCACCTGACCACCCGCATGCGCCGTCAGGCGGAGGGCCTCATCATCCTCTCCGGGGCGCCGCCCGGCCGGGGCTGGCGCCAGCCGGTCCAGGTCGTCGAGGTGCTACGCGGCGCCGTCGGCGAGATCGAGGACTACGTCCGGGTCGACCTGGTGACCGACTCGCCCGACTACCTGCAGGGAGCGAGCGTCGCCGACGTGACCCACCTGCTGGCGGAGCTGATCGAGAACGCGGTCGCCTACTCGCCGCCGGCCAGCCGGGTCCAGGTCCGGGGCGGACGGGTGGCCAACGGCTACGTCGTGGAAGTCGAGGACCGGGGCCTGGGGGTCCCCGCCGGGAAGCTGGCGGCGCTGAACCAGCGGCTGGCCGAGCCGCCGGACTTCGACCTGGCCGACAGTGACCAGCTGGGCCTGTTCGTGGTCAGTCGCCTGGCGGCCCGGCACGGCATCGGAGTGTCGCTTCATTCCTCCCTTTCCCGTGGGGTCCGGGCGATCGTGCTGCTGCCGCACTCGCTCGTGGTCAGCCCCCAGGAAGCCGCCCAGCTGGCCTCCCAGGAAAGCGCCGGGGCGCGTGGCGGCGAGCCGTCGGAGAACACGGGCAACATGCACCGCGGCCTCGCGGCCGCCGTCCTCGGCCGGCAGCGGGACCGGGCCGCCTCGACTCCCTTCCCCGCGGTGAGCGGACCGGTCGCCGACGCGTCCGGCGCCATGACGGCGGCCGACGGGATCCCGAGGGCCGGCGCCTACCTGGACGGCAACGGGGAGGACCCGGGGATCCTGCCCCGCCGGGACCGGATGGCCAGCCTGCCGCCCCAGCTACGGCGAGGCGGGCCGGCGGCGGCCCGGAACCCGGCCGTCCCCCGGCGGCCTTCGGCCCCCAAGTCTCCCGAACAGGCCCGGACGCTGATGTCCAGCATCCAGAACGGCCTGCGGACCGGGCGCAGCGCCGACGGCACCTGGCCGCCCGGGCCATACGGGTCAAGCCAGCCGGAAGGGCCGGGCGGCAACGGCCCTGACGGCAGGACGCGATGAGCGGAGGAACAGCGGTGCAGGAACTCGACTGGTTGCTGACGAACATGGCCCAGACGGTGGACGGAGTCCAGAGCGCGGTGATCCTGTCCCCGGACGGGCTGGCCCTGGGACGAACCCCGGGACTGGAGGCGGCCGACGCGGAGCAGCTCGCCGCCCTGGCGGCCGGGGCGGCGAGCCTGGCCCACGGGACCGGGATGAAGTTCGGCTGCGGTGACGTGCAGCAGACGATCTTCGAGATGGAGTCGCTGCTGATGTTCATCACGCCGGCGGGCCGGGGCACCTCGGTGGCGCTGCTCGCGGACACGGCCGCCGACCCGGGCCAGGTCGCCTACGAGCTGTCCGTCCTGGTCAAGAGGGTCGGTGAGCACATGGTGGCGAATCCGAGATTCCCGGTTCCGGACGCGGTGTGAGGGGGGCGGGGGGCATGCCACGCGACGACGACTGGATGGAGTGGGATCCGGGTCCGGTCGCGCGTCCCTACATGGTCACCAGCGGCCGGACCCGGCAGCGGACGACGCTCCGTTTCGACCTGGTCGACATCGTGGGCCGCAGCCTGCGGCCCGTCCGGGCCGCCGCGCTCCCGCCGGAACGCCGCGCGATCCTGACCATGTGCGAGGCGCCGGTCACGGTGGCCGACCTGGCCTCGGAACTGGGCCTGCCGCTCGGGGTCGTCCGGATCGTCCTCGACGACCTCGTGCATGACGGCCTCATCGAGGTCCGGATCCCGGCCCCGCGCGGCCGGGTCACCGACCAGGGCGTCCTGGAACGCGTCCTGGCCGGCATCAAAGCCCTTTAAAAGGCTTTATGGAGGCTGAAGACCCGGCGCTCGCGGCCGATCGCTGTTTTCAGGATCCGCTCCCGCCACGGCGTCGTGATGGCGGCCTTGTACGCCTCCTGATCGAATACATGATGGCCGTCCACGTCGTGGAATGACAGGTATTCCGGGCCGTCGCCCGAGATCTGCCGGTACCGGCGGACCCGGCGCCAGCCGGGAACCGCGAGCAGCATCGGGATGTGCTCCTCGGCGTACCAGGCGTTCATGTCGTCCACTCCCTCGGGCGGCACCGACATCGACACCAGCAGGAGCGCGGGCGACGCTTCCGGTGACTTGTCCGGCGCCCCGGCCGGGCGCTCGTCGCCGATCAGCTCATACTCGCGTCGCCGGAGCGTGTCGAGCCGTTTCAGGACCGACTTCTCCCGGTCGCTGTTGTTCGCGTACAGGTCCTTGTAGGCGGCGGAGTCCAGCGTGCCGGGGGCGATGTCGTAGACCGCGAGCCAGGTCGGGACAGCCCCGTCCGCGGCCCGGTACCGGGCCGCGGAATGGAACCCGGGAACGGCGAGCCGGGCGGGCAGGTGCTCGTTGTCGTACCAGTCGTGGAACTCGTCTTCCGGGACGGAACCAGGCTCGGTATACGCGAGAAACAGGCGATCGGGCATAAACCGATCCTAAGCACTCTGCCCCCTCTGCGGCTATGTTCGCGGAAAGGGCTGTTCCGGCAACCGCAACCGCGAACATAAGCGACGGGGCGCCAGGCTCCATCCGGGACTCCCGTAACGAAGACAGCTCAGCGGGCCCGGGCGCACCCGGTCCACGCTGAGCTGGTCGTTCGCGCGTGCGTGCCGCTACGGGCGGTCGCTGGACGCCTTCCAGATGTTGATTCCGGCCTCGACGGCATGCTGGTCGATGGTGGCGGTCTCGGAGTCGGTGAAGGACGCCTTCCCGGCCGCGGCGAGGTTCTCCTCCAGTTGCTTCACGCTGCTGGCGCCGAGCAGGGCCGAGGTGACCCGCTGGTCGCGCAGCACCCAGGAGACCGCCATCTGCGCCAGGGACTGACCGCGCGCGGAGGCGATCTCGTTCAGCGCCCGCACGTGGCTGAGGGTCTTCTCGGTGAGCTGGTCCTGGGACAGCGAGCCGTCCCGGCTGGCCCGGGAACCCTCCGGGATCCCGTTCAGGTACTTGGTCGTGAGCAGGCCCTGCGCGAGCGGGGAGAACGCGATGCAGCCGACGCCCTCCTTCTCCAGGGTGTCCAGCAGCCCGCCCTCGACCCAGCGGTTCAGCATCGAGTACGACGGCTGGTGGATCAGCAGGGGAGTGCCCAGGTCCCGGAGGATCTTCGCCGCCTCGGCGGTGCGCTCGGGGGAGTAGGAGGAGATCCCGGCGTACAGGGCCTTGCCCGACCGGACCGCCGCGTCAAGGGCGCCCATCGTCTCCTCCAGCGGCGTGTCCGGGTCGGCCCGGTGGCTGTAGAAGATGTCGACGTACTCCAGGCCCATCCGGGACAGCGACTGGTCCAGGCTGGCCGTCAGGTACTTGCGGGAGCCCCAGTTGCCGTACGGGCCGTCCCACATGTCGTAGCCGGCCTTGGTGGAGATGACCAGCTCGTCGCGGTACGGCCGGAAGTCCTCGGCGAAGATCCGGCCGAAGTTGATCTCGGCGGAGCCGTAGGGCGGCCCGTAGTTATTGGCAAGATCGAAATGGGTGACCCCCAGGTCGAAGGCGCGCCGCAGGATCGCCCGCTGGGTGGACAGCGGAGATTCGTCGCCGAAGTTCTGCCAGAGGCCGAGGGAGATCGCGGGCAGCAGCAGCCCGCTCCGGCCCGTCCGGCGGTAGGGCATTTTGTCGTCGTACCGGTCTGCGGAAGCGAGGTAGGTCATGACTTTCATCCTCGCACGCGCCGGCCCGGGGAAACCTCCGGGTTCGTGAGCAGAGCTAACTATCGCGGTGGGATGATGCGGACTATGTGTACATACATCACGGAGAAAGTCGCGGTCAGCGGCAGCGCCAAGGGCGCGTCCGGATGGTTCAAGGTGACTGACGGCAGCGTCTACTTCGACCACCCTGTGCACGCGCCGGAAGGGCACACGCTCAACATCGACTTCCTGGCGCCGGAGGCCGGGCCGTCGGCCCGGGTCGCCGTCGAACTGACCGCCGAGTCCGCCCGCGCGCTGGCCAAGGCGATCGAGTCGGTCCTGGACCAGGTCCCGCCGGGCCTGGCCTGAGCGCTTACCGAACCCAATCCGCCGTACTCATCCCGCTACAGGAGACAGCAGTGTCTGACGCTTTCATCGCTGAGACCATCACGATCACCGGCGACGGGGGGACCGAGATCGAGGCCTACTCGGCCCGTCCCGCTGACCCGGGCAAGCAGATCGGCGGCGTGGTGGTCATCCACCACATGCCCGGCTACGACCGCGAGTCCAAGGAGCACGTCCTTCGGATCGCGGCCGAGGGCTACAACGCCGTCATGCCGAACCTGTACCACCGCGAGGCCCCGGGTGCCGACCCCGACGACGCCGCCGCGACCGCCCGGGCCAACGGCGGCGTGCCCGACGATCGCCTGGTGGGCGACGTCAAGGGCGCCGCCGAGTACCTCAAGGGCCTGCCCACGGCCAACGGCAAGGTCGGCACCATCGGCTACTGCTCCGGCGGCCGCCAGTCGTTCCTGGCGGGCGTCAGCCTGCAGATCGACGCGGCCGTGGACTGCTACGGCGCGTTCATCGTGGGCGAGGTCCCCGAGGGCCTGCCGCTGAAGGTCGGCCCGATCGTGGACAAGACCCCGAACCTGTCCTGCCCGCTGCTCGGCCTGTTCGGCGCCGAGGACCAGTACCCGTCGCCCGACCACGTCAAGGAGCTCGAGGAGGCCCTGAAGGCGGCCGGCAAGACGTATGAGTTCCACAGCTACGAGGGCGCGGGCCACTCGTTCTTCTCGGCCGACCGTCCCGCCTACCGGCCCGAGGCGGCCGTGGACGGCTGGAACAAGGTCTTCGAGTTCTACGGAAAATACCTGTCGGCCTAACGGGTCTTCGTTACTCGTACTTATTCGCGGTTTCTGCTGCGTGAGCAGCGGGGCCGCGAATTTTTTTGTGATCATGCCCACGGAGGCCCTCGAATGTCAGAGGGGCGTGGCAGCATCCCTTAGGGCACAATGGGGAAACGGGACGCGGACATGGGATGTGCTGGGCATGAAGTTTTCGGTGGAACGCGACGCACTCGCGGAAGCGGCGGCCTGGGTGGCGCGGGCGCTGCCCTCGAGGCCGGTGATCCCGGTACTCGCCGGGCTGCTGCTGCACGCGGAGCCCCCGGCGTCCGGCCAGCCGGGCGCGCTGACCCTGTCCTGCTTCGACTATGAGGTGTCGGCCCGGATGCGGATCCCGGCCGAGGTATCCGAGCCCGGGACGGTCCTGGTGCCCGGGCGCCTGCTGGTGGAGATCACCCGGAGCCTCCCGGCGGGCCGCTCGGTGGACTTCGGCCCCGACCCCGAAGGCCTGTCCATGACCTGCGGGGAGGCGGCCTTCACCCTGGCCACCCTTCCGGCCGGCGAGTACCCGGAACTGCCGGACCTGCCCCAGCTGGCCGGGACGGCCGACGGCGGGGTACTCGCCGCGGCGATCGGCCAGGTCACCCCCGCCGCCAGCCGGGACGACACGCTGCCGATGCTGACCGCGGTCAATCTCGAACTGGCCGGCGGCCGGATGACGCTGGCCGCGACCGACCGCTACCGGATGGCCGTGCGGGACCTGGGGTGGGAGCCCGCCCCGGGCTGGGACGACTCCAGTGCCCTCTCGGTCCTGGTCCCGGCCCGCATCATGGCCGACGCCGCGCGGATGATGACGGCCTCCGAGCCCGCCCGGATCTTCCTGCGCCGCGGCGACGACGGCGACGACGGCACGATCGGCTTCGAGGCGGGCGAGCGGCGGCTGACCACGCGCCTGCTGGCCGGGGAGTTCGTGCGCTACCGGTCGCGGTTCCCGTCGGAGTTCGGCTGCACGGCCGAGCTTCCGGCCGGCGCGTTCGCCGAGGCGGTCCGGCGGGTGGCGCTCGTCGCCGAGCGCGGGACCCCGGTGCAGCTGTCGTTCGCGCCCGGGCGCGTGACGGTCGTCGCCGCGACCCAGGGCCAGGCGCGGGCCCGGGAGAGCCTGCCCGCCGACTTCACCGGGGACGAGCCGGTGATCGCGTTCAACCCGGGATACCTGCTGGACGGCGTCACCGCGGCGGCCGGCCCGGACGCGGAACTGCCCGCCGGAGCCCGGGTCCGCCTGCGTTTCACCAGCGCCAGCAAGCCCGCGGTCATTACCCAGGCCGCCGCGGACGGCCCGGAGCAGTTCCGCTACCTGGTCGTCCCGCAGCGCGCCGCCTGAACCGGCCGGCCTAGTGCCCCGCTGGCCAGGGGCCGGCGGGGGCGTAGGTGCCGTGCCGTGCGAACAGGTACGCGGTGAACAGCCAGATCAGCATGGCCAGGATCAGCAGCGACAGGGCGGCGAACCGGCCCGCCCGGTCGGACGGGATCTCTTCGCAGGGCTCGCGGGGCCGCGGCACCGCCAGCTTCGCGTCCCCGCCGTCATCGGCTTTCCAGCGGGGCCGCGCCGGGCCGGGGAGGTCGGCCATGACCTGCCCGAGCTGCCCCTGGGTCCGGGCGGCGAACACCTCGCTGAGACGATCGTGGAGTTCGGTGAGATCCAGCCGCCCGGCCACGTAGTGGTCTCCGAGGTCCGCCGCCGCCGCGTCGCGTTCGGCGTCCCCGACGCGCAGCACGTGCTGTGGCACGGGACCGTACGTCTTCCCGTAGTAGCGCGTCGCCATGGCACTCCCGGTACTGGCTGGGAATATGGGCCAGTTCCCACCATAAGTCGCCGCTGGCTAGTTGAGGAAGTAGCTGGCCCCGCCGTTCTGGGGGTTGGTGACCAGGGCGAGGACGGTGATGGTGCCGCCGTGGGCGAACCTGAGCTTGAGGGTGATGTCCTTGCCGTCGCGCATCGGCTTCTCGCCCTTGATCAGCAGGTGATAGCCGTTAGGCACCAGCTGGGTCATGGTCTGCGACGGCACCGGGATCGAGTGCAGGGTGCGCATCACGACCGGGGTCATGTGCGGGCGCTCCGGGCCGCGCAGGGACACGGTTCCGCCGACGCTCGTGGTCACCGACTCCAGGGTGTCCGCGGCGCCGTTGTTGCGGATGTCCAGGTACCCGACGGTCTTCTGGCCGGCCGACTTCGGCACCTGAACATACGCGCTGGTCGCGCTGAGCGTCGGACCGTCATGCGCGGCGGACGCCGAGCAGCCCGCCAGTGCGGCACCCGCGAGCGTGATCGCGGCCGCGCCGCCCAATACCCGTGACAGTTTCCGCATAAACCCCAGGTTACCGTCCGCACGCCACCGGCCCGTGCCAGCCCGGGGGCCGGGCACGGGCCGGTGAGAGGGCATCCGGGACGGCTGGTTACTTCGAGTAGCCCTCGAGCTTGTTCGCGGCCTGGGCGAACGAGTTCGTGTAGGTCGGGGGCAGGCTGACCGGGCCCTTGATGCTCCCGTCGACCCGCCCGATAGCCTCGGCGGTCTTCGGTCCGTCGGCCGGCATCATGCCGTCGGGCAGGAACTGGCCCTTGTCCTGCGTCAGCGCCTTGATGTAGTCGGCCTTGGTGACCGTCGAGTTGGAGGTGTAGGAGGCCGGGAGGTGGTCGGCGATGTCGGCGGCGCTGTGGGTGTGGATGTAGTGCATGGTGGCGACGAGCGCGTCGACGACCTTCTGGGCCTCCGGCTTGTGGGCGCTGACCCAGCTGGTCTGCGCGAGCACGCCCGCGGTGGGCACGGGGCCGCCGAGCCATTTCTTCACGCCGGCCGTGGTGGCCAGGTCGAAGGCGCTGTGCCCGATGCCCATTTTCTCCACGGTCGCCACGGTGGGCTGGGTGGTCATTCCGCAGTCGATCGTGTGCTGCTTGAGGGCGGAGATGAAGGTGGACCCGTCGCCGACGCCGGCGCGGTGGAAGTCCTTGGTAGTCAGGTGGTAACGGGCGGCCAGGTACTGGGTGAGCTGGTCGGTGCCGGACCCGAGGTCGGTGACCCCGATGGTCTTGCCCTTCCACTGGGCGGGGGAGGTGATGTTCGTGCCGGCGGCGCACATGATCCGCTCCCCCGGCGCGCCGGACAGGTTCACGATGTCCTCGACGGACTTGCCCTTCTGCTGGAAGTCGAGCGTGTGCGTGTACCAGGCGCCGGCCATGTCGACCTGACCGGAGGCCATGGCCTCCTCGGCGCCGGTGCCGCCCTGCGTCTCGGTGGAGAGGGTGACGTTGACGCCGTACTTCTTGTAGTAGCCGAGGCCCTGGGCGAGCTGGTAGGGGAGGTAGATCTGCTTGTCGATGCCGCCGACCATCAGCGTGACGGTGGGCAGGCCGGCGACGGGGCCGCCGCCGGAGCCAGAGGACGAGCCGCCGGCCACGTGGTTGGCGCAGGCGCTGAGGGCGAGGACGCCCGCCGTGGCGGCCGCGGCCAGCGCGGTCTTGCCGTATCTGAACATGGGTACTCCCTTGTACTTGCGGATGCGTGCGGGGAAAGACAGGAAGGGGGCGGGTCAGGCGGCCTGGGGCGACTCGGCCCGGGACTGCGGCCGCCAGGCCAGGAGACGGCGCTCCAGGAGGCCGATGAGCCATTCGGCGGCCAGGGCGATCACGGCGATGACGAGCATGGCGGCGAACACGCCGTTGGCGTCGAGCTGGCCCTGGGCCTGGGAGATCATGAGGCCGAGGCCCTGCTGGGCACCGAGGAACTCCCCGACGATCGCGCCGATGACCGCGAAGCCGAAGGCCACGTGCAACGAGGCGATGATCCACGTCATGGCTGACGGGAGGATCACGTTCCTGATCACCTGGATCCGGGACGCTCCCAGGACCCTGACGTTGGCGATCAGGTTGCCGTCGACCTCGCGGACGCCCTGGAAGGCGTTGAAGAAGACGACGAAGAACACCAGGACCGCCGCCAGCATCACCTTCGAGGGGGTGCCGAGGCCGAGCCAGACCACGAAGATCGAGCCGAGAACGATGCGAGGGAGCGCGTTGGCGGCCTTAATGTAAGGCCCGGCCACGTCGGCGAGAAACCGGAACTGGCCGAGCAGGACGCCGAGGACCACGCCGCCGGCCACGCCGAACAGGAAGCCCAGCAGCGCTTCCTGCAGGGTCACCCAGATCTCGGTGCCGAGAGACCCGTAGGGGGTCCCCTGGGCGAACCAGCTGATCAGCTTCGAGACGATCGCCGACGGCTCGCCGAAGAAGAACGGGTCGACGATCTTCGCCTGGGCGGCCAGCTGCCATCCGCCGAAGATCACGATGAACGTCGCCGCCTGCGCGGCGAGGACGAGCATCCGCCGCCGGGTCACCCGGCGGCGCGGCCCGCGGGGCCGGGTGCCGGCCGCCGGTGCAGCCTGGGCGGAAACCTGGGTGGTCATGCCGCCGCTCCTTCCGGATCCGGGCCGGCGCCGGCCGTCTGGGCGTAGGCGCGCGTCACTTCGTCGCGCAGCGTCTCCCAGATCTGCTCGTGCAGTTCGCCGAAGCGCTCGCCGAACCGGATCTCCTGCACCGAGCCGCGCGGGCGGGGCAGGTCGATGTCGAAGACCTCCTTGACCGTTCCGGGACCGGCCGACATGACGACGACCTTGTCGGCGAGGGCGATGGCCTCCTCCAGGTCGTGGGTTACGAAGATCACCGACGGCCTGGACTGGTCCCAGAGCGTGAGCAGCTCGTTGGACATGATCGCCTTGGTCTGCACGTCGAGTGCGCCGAACGGCTCGTCCATCAGCAGGATCCGCGGCTCGTTGATCAGCGCGGTCGCGAGGGCCACGCGCTTGCGCATGCCGCCGGACAGCTGATGCGGATGATGGTTCTCGAATCCGGCGAGGCCGACGACGCGGAGCCATTCGCGGGCGTCGGCCAGGGCCGTCTTCTTCGCCGTGCCGTGGAACAGCGGTCCCATGGCGACGTTGCCGAGAACTGTCTTCCAGGGCAGCAGCGCGTCGTGCTGGAACATGAAGCTCGTGCCGCGGGAGATGCCGCTGACCGGGGACCCGCCCACGGTGACACTGCCCTCGCTCGCCGTGTCCAGGCCGGCGACCATCGTCAGGGTGGTGGACTTGCCGCACCCGGACGGCCCGACCACGGCGCAGAACTGCCCGGGTTCGATTGTCATGGTGACGTCTTGCAACGCCGTGAAGACCGTGCCCTCCGGCGTCGTGAATCGTTTGGTGACTCCCGCGATTTCTATGCGGTGATCACTCGGCGTATTGGTTCGCACATCGAGGAAGCTACGTGTCCGGTGCGATCTGAGTCACTATTGCGCGCAATGCTCGCCGTAATGCGCGTTCGCTGACCTTTTGCTCGAAAAGATCAAAGGAATTGCTGGTCAACGGAATGCGACCGCTGTTCGATCGTGCGAGCCCCTGTTACACTGCCGAAACTTCCGCGCTTGTCCGGTATCTGAGGCAGGGGGTGCTGATGCGCGTCCACCGGTGGAGGCATGTCCGGCGGCGCCTGTCGACTCAGGTGGTCCTGCTGATGACGGCGATCCTGGTGCTCACGATGACGGGCGGCTTCTTCGTCGTGCAGGTGGGGCTGCACCGCCAGATCGAGCGGCACTACGAGCAGCAGGCCCTCGCCGTCGCGCAGACGGTCGCGGCCGACCCCGACGTGGGCCGGCTGGTCGACGAGGGACGCCCAGGCGGCGAGCTTCAACGGGACACCACCCGGTGGTGCAAGGGGACCCGGGCTCTGTTCGTGGTGATCACCGACGCCCGGGGCATCCGGTATACCCACCCGAATCCGAAGCTGATCGGCGTCTCCGTCAACTACCCGGACGCGGAACCGCTGTCGGACGAGCCCTACTACACCGGTGTCCCCTGGACGGGCCAGTCGCACGGGACTCTCGGTGAGGTCGCGCTGGGGAGAACGCCGCTGCGGCGGGACGGGAAGCTGGCCGGGGAGGTCTCGGTCGGCTTCGCGGTCGCCGACGTGTCCAGGCAGGTCGGCCAGGCGCTGCCCGCCTTCGCCGCATACCTGGCGATCGTGCTGGCCGTCGGGGTGCTGGCGGCGCTCGGAGCGGCCCGGTGGATCAAGAAGCAGACATTCGGGCTCGAACTCGGCGAGATCGCCGCCCTCCTGCAGGAGCGGGAAGCCATGCTGCACGGCATCCGGGAGGCGGTTCTCGGCTACGACGCCGGCGAGCGGATCATGCTCGCCAACGACGCGGCCCGCTCGCTGCTGTCCCTCCCGCCGAACTTCGCCGGCCGCAAGCTCCGCCCGGTGCTGCCGCCGGGCCGGCTCGCCGACGTGGTGACGGGCGCGGTGACCGGAACAGACCTGCTCGTCGTTCACTCCGGCCGTATCCTCGTGGCGAACCGGATGCCCATCACCCGCAATGGCCAGCAGGCCGGCTGGGTGGTGACCTTCCAGGACCGCACGGAGTCCGAGCGGATCAAACGGCAGCTTGACGAATCGATCGGGCTCAGCGAGACCCTGCGCGCGCAATCGCACGAGTTCTCCAACCGGCTGCACACCCTCGTAGGCCTGGTCGAGCTCGGCCACTACGACGAGGCGGTCCGGTTCGTCACGGACCTGTCGGAGGACCGGGGGGAACTGAGCGACCAGCTCACGGCCGCGATCAAGGAGCCTAAGCTCGCGGCCCTGGTCCTGGCCAAGATGTCGCTGGCCGCCGAGCGCGACGTCCGGCTGCGGCTCATGCCGGACAGCCGCGTGGCCCGGACCATCGCCGACGTCCCGGCGGCGCTGACGGTCGCGGGGAACCTGATTGACAACGCCATCGACGCCGCGGCGCAGGCATCGGGCCGGCGCGACGTCGAACTGATCCTGCTCGCGACCGGGGACGACCTGCTGATCCAGGTCCACGACACCGGTGAGGGTGTCCCGCC
Source organism: Streptosporangiales bacterium (assembly GCA_009784565.1). Lineage (GTDB taxonomy): Bacteria > Actinomycetota > Actinomycetes > Streptosporangiales > Streptosporangiaceae > Trebonia. Next base: position 30,359 of record WRBL01000001.1, read on the forward strand.
GGTGATGCGGGACCGCATCTTCACGGACGGCGTCTCCACCAAGGAATCGGTGACAGGAGCGCGCCGCGGCCTGGGCCTGGCCCTGGTCCGGCAGATCGTCGAGCGCGAGGGCGGCACGATCACCGTGGGGCAGGACACCGGCGCGGTCTTCACGGTGGTCCTGCCCGGACAGCCGGCCGAGGCGGAGGTCCCCGCGCCGGAGGAGGCGACGTGATACGCACACTCGTCGTGGACGACGACTTCAGGGTCGCGGCGATCCACGCCGGCTACGTCAACAAGGTAGACGGCTTCGAGGTGGTCGGCGAGGTCCACACCGCCGCCGCCGCGGTTGACGCGGTGGACCGGCTGCGGCCGGATCTTATGCTGCTCGACCTGTACCTGCCGGACGAGCACGGCCTGAGGCTCCTGGCCCGGCTGCGTGACGGGCACTCGCCCGTCGACGTCATCGTGATCACGGCCGCGAAGGACGCCGTCAGCGTGCAGGACGCGATGCGGACCGGGGCGCTGCACTACCTGCTCAAGCCTTTCAGCTTCGGGGTGCTGCGGGAGAAGCTGCAGTCCTACGCGCAGATGCGGTCTCGCCTGCGCGGGTTGCGTGAGGCGGACCAGCATCACGTGGACCGGGTGTTCGGCGCGCTCCGGGCCCCCGGCCAGGCCCCGGGCGGGAAAGGCCGCTCGGTGCACACGCTCGAGGCCGTGGAGGAAACGCTCAGCGGTTCCGGCGAGGACCTGTCCGCCGCCGAGGTGGCCGAGCGAACCGGCATGAGCCGCGCGACCGCTCAGCGCTACCTCAGCCACCTGCACGAGGTCGGCCGGGTCGACATCCGCCTCCGGTACGGCAGCGGAGGCCGTCCCGAGCACGGCTACCGCTGGCGGGGCGGGCGCGGAGCCTGAATCACCCCCGGATAATGGCGGTGGACAGCAGGCCCAGGGGCGGGGAGCCGAGGTCCATCAGGGCGGTGTGGAACCGCTTGAGCGTGAACGAGGAACCCCACGTGGCCCGGGCCTCCTCCCGGGTCCGCTGGATCTCCAGCTTGCCCCACGTGTACCGGCCGTAGGTGGGGTCGAAGGTCGCGCGCCGCGCCTCCGACAGCGCGGCCGGGCCCGCCAGGTGGGTGTCGGCCTCGAACCGGCGGGCCGCGTCCTCCACCGTCCAGCCGCCGGTGTGGACCCCGATCGCGGACGCGAGCCGGGTCACCCGGACCAGGGCCTCCAGCCAGACGCCGATCTCGAATCTCGGGTCGCCGCCGGCGAAGCCCTCCTCCACGCACAGTTCTTCCGCGTAGTGGGCCCAGCCCTCGATGAACACGTTCGAGAACAGGGTCCGCCGCACGTCCCCCTTGGCCCGCCGTACCGCCTGGAAATGGGAGAAGTGGCCTGGCGCGACCTCATGCACGTTGATCGCGGGCAGCGTCGTGGCGCTGAACATCTCCAGCCACTCTTCCGCCTCGGCCTCGCTCCAGGATTCCTCCGGCGGGGTGATGAAGTACTGGGACGGCGCGTCCGGCTCGGCCGGGGCGTTGATGGAGATCATCGCCACGGCGAAGCGGAGAGACTCGGGGGTCTGGCGGACCAGGCACGTGCCGTCGTGGTAGGGGACCAGGTCCTTCTCCCGGGTGAAGGCGAGTGCCTCCTCGACCCCGCGCCGGGCGACCTCCAGCACGTCGCCGGCGCCGGGATGATCCTTCACCAGCTCCCGGGCGAGATCCAGCGGCGCCTTCGACGGGTCGATCTTCGCCGTCGAGGCGGCCAGCCGTTCCATCAGCCGGTCCCGCTCGGCGTCGGCCCGGCGGGCCAGGTCCTCCAGGTCCACGGCCAGGGCCTCGCCGGTTCCCAGGAGCTTCGCCAGCGCGCCGGCCCCGAGCGCCGCGTCCGGCGGTCCGGACTCCGCGGCCCGCCCGAGGTGCGCCACCAGCTTTTCGTGCGCGGCCAGCGCCGCTTCCCGTGCCTCCGCCGGGGCGCCGGCGGGAATCCCGGCGGCCAGCCCGCGGGCCGCCGACAGCAGGGACTCGGCCACGGGGGCGCTGACCTGGTCCAGGGACGTCAGCGCCCGGCCGATCGCCTCCGGCCAGGCGGCCAGGTGCCGGTTCCGGGCGTCCTCCCGCTCGGCGGCCGGGGCGTACTCCTTGTCGTAACAGGACAGGTCGAGGGAGTCCAGCAGGTGCATCGGGCTGCGCCGGTGCAGTTCAAGCTCGCCGTAGGCGACCTGCTGCAGGTCCTCGAACGCCCGCAGGTGCGTCTCGTCGTGCGGATCCTCCAGCTCCGGTCCGGCCTCGCGCGCCGCGGACACGGCGGCCAGGCCGGCCGCGACCCCGGCCGGGGACAGGTCCTGCGCGACCCCGTCATACTCGTGCCGGCCGCTCTCTTCCCGTGCCAGCCCGACGTTCAGGTCGCAGACCGCCCGCACCCGTGCGCTCAAGTCACTCATGGGATACGACAATAGAGGGGAGGGGGCCCGGGAGACAGGCCGTCATGACAGATGTCATGATCGCCTGCTGATGCGGCGCACTACCGGCGGCGGGCGGGCGGTGGTGATATGTGGATGTCACATTCGTCTCCGAGCGCCGGGGGACCGCAGATGAACCATCAGGGGACGGGGCCGATCGTCTCGTTCGATAACGTCAGCAAGCACTACGGCTCCTTGAAAGCCGTCGACGGGCTCAGCCTCGAGCTGCGCCCCGGCGAGACCGTCGCCCTCCTGGGACCGAACGGCGCGGGCAAGTCCACCTCGCTCGACATGCTCCTCGCCCTCCGCAAGCCCACATCCGGGAAAATCCGGATGTTCGGCAAGGACCCCTACCACGCGGTCAAGACCGGGGACGTGGGCGCCATGCTCCAGTCTGGCGGGCTCATGCCGGAGGTGACGGTGCGGGAACTGGTGACGCTGGTTACCGGGCTGCACCCCCGGCCCGTGCCGGTCGCCACCACGCTGCGCCGCGCGGGTATCGAGAAGATCGCCGGGCAGCGGGTGGACCGGCTGTCCGGCGGGCAGACCCAGCGGGTGCGGTTCGCGCTCGCCATCGTCGGCGAATGCCCGCTGATCGTCCTCGACGAGCCGACGACCGCGATGGACGTGGAGACGCGGCGTATGTTCTGGGCGAGCATGAAGGAGGAGGTCGCCGAGGGCAAGACCCTGCTGTTCGCGACCCACTACCTGGAGGAGGCCGACCAGGCCGCCGACCGGATCCTGGTGATCAACCGGGGCCGGCTGCTCGCGGACGGCACCCCGTCGGAGATCAAGGCCCGCGCGGGCGCGAAGCAGCTCTCCTTCCGGCTGGAACAGGTCAACGAGGAGTTCCTGCTCGGACTGCCCGGCCTGGTCAGCCTGGACGTGCGGGGCGACCTGGTGCGGATCCAGTCCAAGGACTCGGACTCCACCCTGTACGCGCTGCTGGACGCGGGTTACCGGCCCCGCGAACTCGAGGTCATGGGTATCGGCCTGGAACAGGCCTTCCTGGCCATCACGGCCGAGGACAACCGGTCCGTTTCCGTTGAGGGGGTTCACTGATGCGCGGCACCTGGATGCTCGCCAAGGCGGAGATCTACCGCCTGCGCCGGAACCGGCGCTATCTCGTCATGTCGGTCGCGCTGCCGGTCGTGCTCTACCTGCTGATCGGCACGAAGGTGAAGAGCTCACCCGTCTACGGCGTGGACTTCGCGGCCTACTACATGGTCGGGATGGCGACGTTCGGGTCGTTCAGCGGCGCGCTCATGAACAACTAGGTCCGGATCTCCCAGGAACGCAAGGAGGGCTGGATCCGGCAGCTCCGGCTGACGCCGCTCCCGTCCGCCGCCTACGTGATCGCCAAGCTGATCGCGGCGATGGCGGTCACCGTCCCGTCGGTGGTCATCGTGCTGCTGCTGGGCCGGTTCGTGGGCAACGTCCACATGACGGCGGCCTCCTGGGTCACCATCGGGGTGATCATCATCCTCGGGTCGCTGCTGTTCGCGGCTCTCGCCGTGGCGATCGGCTACCGCTTCCAGCCCGATCAGGTCCAGCCCATCGCGACGATCCTCTACTTCGTGTTCATCGTCCTGGGCGGGGTCTTCTTCCCGCTCAGCGGCACCATCCAGAAGATCGGCCAGTACACGCCCGCCTACGAGGCGGTGAAGATCTCCACCGACGTGATCAGCGGCGCGTCCGTGTCCGCGGGCCTCGTCATCGGGATGGTGGTCTGGCTCGCGGCCTTCGTCGGGCTGGCGGCGCTCTCGGTCAGGTCGATGCAGGAAGTGGTGTGATCATCTCATGACGAACGGAGACACCATGCGCGCCCGGTCGCAGGCGGCGGCTCCCGGCCCGGGCCGGCAGATCGCCATCCATCCCGGACTGCGCATGGTGTTCTCCTGCGTCTGGCTGGTGTACCTCGCCGGGCCGGTGGCCGGCCTTTTCCGGCGGGGCTACGACCCGCTGTGGATCGCCGGGGGGATCAGCCTGGTGGCCGTGTTCTGCGGCGTGTACTTCTGGCTGCTGCTCGGCTGGAATTCCCCGCGTAGCCGGTGGTCCCTGGCCGGGCTCGCGCTCCTGTTCGTCCTCGCGATCGTGGCCTGCACCGTGTTCAGCGCCTCGAAATGGAACGTCCTGTGGATCTACGTGGCGGCCGCCTCGGGGATCGTGCCGCGGTCGCGCCGCCAGGGGACCTGGGCGGTGGTCGCGGCCGCCGCGTGCTACCTCGCCGTCAGCGTGGCGGGACAGGACTCGGTGGCCGACTACCTGTCCACGCTGCTTCCGGTCGTGATGATCGGGTTCATCATGATCGGGGGCCGGCGGCAGTCCGAGCTGACCAGCGACCTCAGCGCGGCCCGCGAGGAGATCGAGCGGATGGCCGCCGCGGCCGAACGGCTCCGCCTGGCCCGGGACCTGCATGACCTGACCGGCCAGTCGCTATCCACGATTACGCTCAAGTCCGAGCTGGCGTCCCGGCTTCTCGGCCGGCTCCCCGGAGGCCCGGAGCGAGACCGGGCCGCCGACGAGATCGCGCAGGTAGCGGAGGTCAGCCGGCAGACCCTCAGCGACATCCGGCAGGCGATCAGCGGCTACCGGCGGCCCACCCTGGCCGTCGAGGCCATCACCGCGCGCGGCGCCCTGGAGTCGGCGGGGATCGTCTCCCGTGACGATTCCGGCCTGAGCCTGGCTTCCGGCACGTTCGACCCGGAGGCGGAGGCGGCCCTGGCCTGGTGCCTGCGCGAGGCGGTCACCAACGTCGTCCGGCATTCCAGGGCCCGGACCTGCCGTATCACCCTCACCCGCCGCTCCGGCACCGTCAGCCTCAGCGTGCGCGACGACGGCCGGGGCTCCCGGGCCGAGCCGGACGGCACCGGCGGCACCGGGCTGCGGGGGATGTCGGAACGGTTGGCCGCGGTCGGGGGCGAACTCGAGCTGAGCCCCGGTCCGGGCGGCTTTGCCCTCACCGCGTCGGTCCCGGCCGGGAAACCCGTTACCGTTACCTCGTGATACCACCGATCCGGGTCCTGCTGGCCGAGGACCAGGCGATGATCCGGGAGGCCCTGGCCGCGCTGCTGTCGTTCGAGGACGACATGGAGGTGGCGGCCCAGGTCGGCCGGGGCGACGAAGTCCTGATAACGGCGACTGACGTGAAACCGGACGTCGCCCTCCTCGACATCGAGATGCCTGGCCTGGACGGCCTCGCCGCGGCGGCCGCGCTCCACGGCCGGCACCCCGGCATCAAGATCGTCATCCTGACCACGTTCGGCCGTCCGGGCTATCTCCGCCGGGCCATGGAATCGGGCGTGTCCGGATTCATCGTGAAAGACTCGCCCGCGGGCAAGCTCGCCGACACCATCCGCCAGGTCATGCGGGGCCAGCGGGTCATCGACCCGGAACTGGCCGCCGCCGCGCTGGCCAGCGGGGCCAGCCCGCTCACCCCGCGCGAGCGCGACGTCCTGGCCGCCAGCACCGACGGCGGGACCATCCAGCAGATCGCGCGGGCCGTCTCGCTGTCGGAGGGAACCGTCCGCAATTACCTGTCGGCCTGCATCGGCAAGACCGGCGCCCGCAACCGGGCCGAGGCCCGCCGGATCGCCGAAGAACGCGGGTGGCTTTAAGCCGCACTAGGATGAATCGCGTGACATCCCCCGGTTACCTGCGCTTCCCCCACATTCATGGTGATCTACTGGCTTTCGTCGCCGAGGACGACGTCTGGCTGGCCCCGGCGGGCGGCGGACGCGCCTGGCGCCTGACCGCGGACGGCGCCGGCGCGAGCCACCCCCGGTTCTCCCGCGACGGCCGTCTCATCGCGTGGACGAGCAAACGCGACGGGGACCCGGAGATCTACACCGCCGAAGTCGAGGGCGGCCCGGCCGTCCGCCGCACCTGGTGGGGCGACCGCCGCACCCGCACCGCCGGATGGACGTCGTCCGGAGAGATCCTCGCGATCACCGCCCACGGCCAGCCCGCGGCCCAGAACGCCGGCGCCTGGACGGTCCCGCTGGAGGCGCCCCCGCGCCGGCTCCCGTTCGGCCAGGTCGACGACCTCGCGATCGAAGCCGGCGGCACCGCCCTGCTCACCGCCCGCGAGAGCCGCGAGCCCGCCGTCTGGAAGGGCTACCGCGGCGGCACCGCCGGACGCCTGTGGACGGCGAAGGGCACCGCGACCGAGGGCTTCCGGCGGATCCTGGCCGACCTGGACACCCAGCTGTTCGCGCCCATGATCACCGGCGGGCGGCTCGCCTTCCTGTCCGACCACGAGGGCACCGGCAACGTCTACTCGTGCGCGCTGGACGGCACGGACCTGCGCCGCCACACCGACCACGACGGCTGGTACGCCCGCAACCCCTCCACCGACGGGACCCGGATCGTCTACCACGTCGCCGGGGACATCTGGATCCTGGACAGCCTGGAGGCCGAGGCGCCCCGGAAGCTGGACATCGACCTGGCCGGGCCCCCGGTCGCCCGCGCCCCGCGCCGGATCACGGCCGCGGACCACCTCGACGACCTGGACTGCGATGAAACCGGGCAGGCCAGCGTGGTGTCGGTCCGCGGTACCGTCCACTGGCTCACCCATGACGACGGTCCGGCCCGGACCCTGTCGGTCCGCCCGGACGCCCGCGCCCGGCTGCCCCGGATCCTCGCGGGCGACCGGGTCGCCTGGGTCACCGACGCCGACGGCGACGACGCGCTGGAGATCGCCCCGGTCGGCGCCCCGGCGGAATCCCGCCGGATCGCGTCCGGGGAGATCGGCTACGTCAACGCCCTCGCCGCCGCCCCGGACGGGAAGACCCTCGCCGTCGCCGCCCACGACGGCCGTCTCCTCCTGGTCGACGTCGCCTCCGGCACGGTCACCGAACTCGCGGCCGGGGACGACGGCGAGATCGACGACGTGGCGTGGTCCCCGGACTCGGCCTGGCTCGCGTGGGCCCAGCCCGGACCGCGGCCGCTGGCCCGGATCCGCCTGGCGAAGCTGGAGGACCGGTCGGTCATCGACGTGACCGACGGCCGGTTCGCCGACAGCGACCCGGTCTTCACCGTCGACGGCCTGCACCTGGCCTTCCTGTCGCGCCGCACCTTCGACCCGGTCTACGACGCGCACACGTTCGACCTGTCCTTCCCCTACGGCAGCCGCCCGTACCTGGTCCCGCTGGCCGCGGCGACCCTGTCCCCGTTCGGCCCGCGCCCGGGCGGGCGTCCGGCGGGCGGCGAAGACAGCAAGTCCAAGGATTCATCCGAACGGATCTCCGTGACCGTGGACGCCGCCGGAATCGGTTCGCGGGTCGTCGCGGTACCCGTGGACGAGGGCCGCTACTACGGCCTGGCCGCGGTCAAGGGCGGCCTGGTGTGGCTGCGCTCGCGGCTGTCGGGCATCCTGGGCGACGGGGCGGCCGACCTGGAATCCGAGCGGCCGAAGCCGTGCCTGCAGCGGTTCGACCTGCGCAAGCGCGAGGTCACCACGCTGGACACCGGGATCAGCTGGTTCGCGGTCAGCGGCGACGGGGCCCGGCTGGTCATCAAGGACGGCTCCGAGTTGCGGGTGGTGCCCGCCGACCGGAAGGCCGAGAACGGGTCGTCGGACGACGCTGTCACCGTGGACACCGAGCGGGCCCGGTTCACCGCCGACCCCGCCGCCCTGTGGGCGCACGCCTACGAAGAGGCGGGCCGGCAGATGCGCCGGAACTTCTGGACCCCCGGCATGTCCGGCGTCGAGTGGGACGCGGTCCTCGACCGGTACCGGCCGCTGCTGGCCCGGGTCGGGACGTCGGCCGAGTTCGCGGACCTGCTCCTCGAGGTCGTCGGCGAACTGGGAACCTCGCACTCCTACGTCATGCCCGGCGGCGCGTTCGGCGCCCAGTCCCGCGTCCTCGGCGAACAGGCCGCGCTGCTCGGGGCCGACGTGTCCCGGGCGCCGGACGGGCGGTGGCTGGTGGACCGGGTGCTGCCCGGCGAGTCGTCGGACCCCCTGGCCCGGTCGCCGCTGTCCGCGCCGGGCGTGGCCGTGTTCGAGGGCGACGAGATCACCGAGGTCGGCGGCCAGCCGGTCGACCCGGACCTGGGCCCGTGGCCGCTGCTGGCCGGGACCGCCGGCAAGCCGGTGGAACTCACGGTCGTGCCCGCCGACCCCTCGCGGGTCCCCAAGCCGCTGCCCGAGCCCGAGGACTCCGAGGACTCCGAGGACTCTGAGGGCGCTGAGGACAAGGACTCCGCTGAGGGCAAGGACGGCGACGACTCCAAGTCCGGGTCCGAGCCGGACAGCGGCGACTCCGCCCGCCGGGTCGTGGTCGTCCCGTTGAGCGACGAGCGGCGGCTGCGGTACCAGGACATGGTGGTGGCGCGCCGCCGGTTCGTCCGGGAGCGGTCCGGCGGGCGGCTCGGGTACCTGCACGTGCCCGACATGATGGGGGAGGGCTGGGCCCATCTCCACCGCGACCTGCACGCCGAGATGAGCAGGGACGCCCTGATCCTGGACGTGCGGGGCAACCGGGGCGGGCACACCTCGCAGCTGATCGTGGAGAAACTGGCCCGCCGGATCATCGGCTGGGACAGCGCCCGCTGGGTCAAGCCGGAAAGCTACCCGGCCGACGCGCCCCGCGGGCCGCTGGTCGCCCTCGCCGACGAGTTCGCGGGCTCCGACGGGGACATCGTCACCGCCGCGATCCGCACCCTGGGCCTGGGACCGGTGATCGGCGCCCGCACCTGGGGCGGCGTCATCGGCATCGACGGCTACCGCGACCTGGTCGACGGGACGTACATGACGGTGCCGGGATACTCGTTCTGGTTCAGCTCCTACGGCTGGAACGTGGAGAACTACGGCGTGGACCCGGACACCGAGGTGCTGATCACCCCCGACGACTGGGCCGCCGGCCGCGACCCGCAGCTGGAAACCGCGGTCGACCGCGCCCTGTCCCTCCTGGAGGAGCACCCGCCCGCGACCCCGCCGGATCCGTCCACCGGCCCGTCGCGCCGCCGCCCCCCGCTCCCGCCGCGCTAGCCCCCACCCCGCTAACTTCCACCCCGCGACCGCAACGGGACCGATGGTGTCGCTATTGCGCCCGCGTCGGTCCCGCTGGTGTCGCTGAGAGGGAGCGTGAATGGGGCCGGAGGTGTCGGCCCCCGGTTCACGACGATGCCAGCATGACGTCTAAGTTCGCGATTTCTGTCGTCGTGGCAACAGGAACAGCGAACATAAGCCCCGGTCAGCCCCGGTCGGGGGCCAGGAGTTCTTTTCCGCGTTTGCGGAGCTCGGCGACGGAGGTGACCCCGAGGAGCCGCATCGTCATGAGGAACTCCTTCGCCAGGATGGTCAGCGCGTGGTCCACGCCGGCCTCGCCGCCGGCCATCAGGCCGTAGAGGTACGTCCGGCCCAGGGCCGCCGCGTCCGCGCCCAGGGCCAGGGCCACGGCGATGTCGGTGCCGGTCCGGATCCCGGAGTCCACCACGAGGGGCAGCGACGGGCCGACCTCCTCCCGCACCGGCACGATCATGTCGGCCGCGGGCACGCACCGGTCCAGCTGGCGGCCCCCGTGGTTGGACAGCTGGAGCCCGTCGACGCCGAGATCGACCGCGCGGCGGGCGTCCGCCGGGCCGAGCGGGCCCTTGACCAGGATCCTCCCCGGCCAGCGGGACCGCAGGGTCGCGATGTCGGCCCAGTTGATGGCGGGGTCGAAGAACTGCGCGGTCTGGTGCAGCTGCGAGGCACCCAGCTCGGAGAAGTTGGCGTAGCCGAGAGCGGGCCCGGACAGGAGCCGGTACCAGTAGCCTGGCTTCAGCCCGACCGACATGATCGTGGACGGGGTGAGCGACGGGGGCATCGTCAGCCCATTGCGGGTGTCGCGGAGCCGGTTGCCCGTCACCACGGTGTCGACTGTCACGACCAGGGTCCGGAACCCGGCTTCCCAGGTGCGGTCCACGAGCGCGTAGGCCCGCTCCCGGTCTTTCAGGATATACAGCTGGAACCACAGGTCCGGGTCCGCCGTCACCAGGTCCGGCGCCGAGGCGAGGGTGTCCCGCAAGTCCTCGATCCCGGTCGTCGCCATCGTGGACAGCGTGTACGGGATCCCGGCCCGGGCCGCGGACCGGGCCACGCCGATCTCCCCGTCGGCGTGCATCATCCGCGTGTAGCCCGTGGGCCCGAGCACCACCGGGAACGGCAGGTTCCTTCCGAACAGCGACACGGATGTGTCGACGGAGGACACGTCGGCGAGCACGCGCGGGCGCAGCCGGCGGCGCCGGAACGCCGCGATGTTCGCCTCGCTGGTCAGTTCCTCGTCGGCCGCGCCGTACACGTAGTCGTAGACCGGCCGCGGGGTGTGCCGCTCGGCGACTCTCCGGAGGTCTTCGATCGTCAGGCAGGTGGACAGCCGCCGGCGTGTGGTGTCGAGCTCGATCGGCCGGAGCTGGACAATATCCCGCATGTCGCGCAGTCTCATGATCTCCGACGATACGCCGGCGGCCAGCGGAATCCGACACGCGGGGGAGTAGTGAAGATCCGTTCGGAATGATGTAATTTATTCCTATCGGCATAGTAGGAATTCTGAGGGGATGGTCATGACACAGCTGCGCTTCCACTGGTTCCTCCCGACCAGCGGGGACGGGCGCGACATCGTCGGCGGAGGTCACGGAGCGGTCCGCGGCTCCGCGGGCGCCGTCCGGCCTCCGACGGTCGCCTACCTCGGGCAGATCGCCCGCGGCGCCGAGCAGCTCGGCTTCGAGGCCGCGCTCACTCCGACCGGCACGTGGTGCGAGGACGCCTGGCTCACCACCGCCATGCTCACGCAGGTGACCGAGCGGCTGAAGTTCCTCGTCGCCTTCCGCCCCGGCCAGATCTCGCCGACGCTGTCGGCCCAGATGGCCTCCACCTACCAGCGCCAGTCCCGGGGACGGCTGCTGCTCAACGTCGTCACCGGCGGCGAGTCCGCCGAGCAGCGTTCCTTCGGCGACTTCCTCGGCAAGGCCGGCCGCTACGAGCGGACCGGGGAGTTCCTCGACATCGTCCGCCGCCTGTGGGCCGGCGAGTCCGTCACCCACGAGGGAGAGCACCTGCGCGTCGAGGGGGCGAAGCTGGCCCGGCTGCCCGACCCGGTGCCGGAGGTGTACTTCGGCGGATCGTCGCCGGAGGCGGGCGCGGTCGCGTCCAGGTACTCCGACGTCTACCTCACCTGGGGCGAGCCGCCGTCGGCGGCCGGCGAGAAGCTCCGCTGGGTGTCCGGGCTCGCGGAGGCCGAGGGCCGCACCCTGCGGACCGGCATCCGGCTGCACGTCATCTCCCGCGACACCTCCGAGGAGGCCTGGCGGGCCGCCGGCCGGCTCATCGAGCCGATCAGCGACGAGATGATCGCCAAGGCGCAGGCGGGCCTGGCGACGAGCGAGTCCGCCGGCCAGCGCCGGATGCGGGAACTGCACGCCGGCGGCAGCCGCAAGGACCTGCGCGACCTGGAGATCTACCCGAACCTGTGGGCGGGCGTCGGCCTGATCCGCGGCGGCGCGGGCACCGCGCTGGTCGGCAGCCACTCCGAGGTCGCCGACCGGATCGAGGAGTACGCGAGCCTCGGCATCAGCGAGTTCATCCTCTCCGGCTACCCGTGCCTGGAGGAGGCGTACTGGTTCGGCGAGGGCGTGCTGCCGATCCTGGCCGGGCGCGGCCGGTGGCGGAGCCCGGCGGAGCTCCCGGCCGAGGAGGCTATTGTCCCGTTCTCGCCCGTCAACCCGGCCTCGCCCGACCGCGATCGTGGGAGGATGGCCGCGTCATGACGAAAATCGCTGTCGTTACCGGAAACCCGAAGCCGAAGTCTCGCACGCACGGCGTGGCGGCCGCGGTGGCCGCCGCGATCGATAGCGGCGCCGACATGCTCGACATCGACCTCACGGACTACTCCTCTCGCCTGTTCGAATGGGAGGACGCCGAACTCGGGAAGCTGACCGCCGAGGTCGCCGCCTCCGACGTGGCGGTGTTCGCGTCTCCGACCTACAAGGCGTCCTACACGGGCCTGCTCAAGGCGTTCCTCGACCGGTACGGGTCCAACGGCCTGGCCGGCGTGGTCGCCGTGCCGGTGATGACCGGCGGCTGGCCCGGGCACCTGCTGTCGGTCGAGGTGCACCTGCGGCCGGTCCTGGTCGAACTGGGCGCGGTCGTTCCGGCCCGGGGCCTCTACGTCACCGAGCCCGAACTGGCCGACACCGGCGCGGCCGTGGGCACGTGGGCCGAGACCGCGGTCCCGCTGATCACGCGTTCGGCGAGGGGCTGACGGCGCTGTCCCGGCCCGGGCGCCTGGCCTGGGCCGGGACTGACAGGACGCCGCACAGGCGGTCCAGCCACCCGGCCAGTTCCCCCTGGTCGCCGATGGCCTCGCTGAGCTCGGCCTCGGCGGCGGAGATCAGCTCGGCCGCGCCCTCGTAGCGGTCGCGGCCCTGCAGAGACAGGTAGGCGAGGGGCTCGCGGTCCCGGTCGCTGTCGCGGCTGGTCTCCCGGCGGTAGAGAAGTCCTTCGGACACCATGCGGTTCACGAGGTCGGTGAGCGCGCCCACGGACAGCATCGCGAAGTCGGCGACCTCGGGCAGGAAGTGCCCCCGGCCGTCGGAGAGGAGCTTCAGCACGCGCCACTCCTCGACCGTGCACTCCTCGCGGGCGAGGATCGCCGCTACCCGCCCGCTCAGCAGCCGCTCCGCCCGGCTCAGCTGAAGGGCCAGATCCCGTGACGTCCCGGTCGCCATTGGCCGCGTCCTCCTCATGGGTGTTACATACCCAAACGATGGCCGGGATTCCCGCGTTCCGCGGTTACCGAGTGTTCACTCCGAGGGCGGCCGCCCGTTCAGCGACGCGTACCCGCCCCGCCAGCCCACGGCGCGGGGGCCGGGTCCTCGGATTCCCTGACGGGAGGGACTCGCGGCCCTGTCCTTCGTGACCGGCGCGCGTCAATGATTGACTCTCTGTAGTTGATGTCGGTAATTTTGTTGCCAGGTATCCCTGCGGGTGGCGGGAGCGGCGATGGCGGGACGCGGCGCACGGCGCGCGATGACAGCCCTGACGATGGCGGCGGTGTTCCTGACGGGATCCGCGGCGGTATCCGCGTCGGCTTCCAGCGCGAGCCCGGCCCGGCCGTCAGGTCCGGCTTCCGGGCCCGCCTCCAAGACGGTCAGCTACCGCGGATACCGCGTCACGGTGCCGTCCGCCTGGCCCGTCTACAACCTCGCCGCCGATCCCGCACGGTGCGTCCGCTTTAACACGCACGCCGTCTACCTGGGCACGCCGGGGGCGGACCAGAAGTGCCCGGCCCGGGCCTACGGCCGCACCGGGGCCCTGCTCATCCAGCCGTCGGGAACGGCCTCCGCGTCCGTCTCCGCCGCCGCTCCGGCGAAGGCGACCGCGGTCAGCCACGAACTCCACGCCAGCGGTCCGGGCGTCCGCGTCACCGCGACCTACGGCCGTGACCAGTCGCGGATCCGCTCCATCCTGGCCGGCGCGACCGCGGGCCCGGCCACGACCGCGGGCCCGGCCACGAGCGCGGCCCCGTCCGCGACGACGGCGCCCCCGGTGCCGTCGGCCCCGGACCTGGCCGGCGTACCCGGCTCCGGACTCGGCTTCGACGCCTGCACCGCGCCGTCCGAGGCCACCATGAAGTCCTGGCTCGCCTCCCCGTACCGGGTGATCGGCACCTATCTCGGCGGCGCCAACTGGGCCTGCGACTACGGGAACTTCACGCCGGGCTGGGTCCGTGACGTATCGGCGGAAGGATGGAGGTTCATTCCCATCTGGGTCGGCGAGCAGGCCCCGTGCTCGACGATCAGCGGAGCGGCCGACATCGACCCGTCCCGGGCCGCCGCCGAGGGATCCGCCGAAGCCGCCAGCGCCGTCTCCACCGCGCGGGCCTTCAGCTACGGCGACGGCACCACGATCTACTTCGACATGGAGGGCTTCAGCACCTCCGACCCGTCGTGCGGCCAGGCGGTGCTCACCTTCCTCAGCGCCTGGACCCAGGGACTGCACGCCGCCGGCTACCAGTCCGGCGTCTACTCCAGCGCCGGATCCGGCATCAAGGACCTGGCCAGCGAGTACGGCGCGACCAGCTACGGCGGCTCCGCGTACACCAGCCCGGACGCCGTCTGGATCGCCGACTGGGACGGAAACCCGGAACTGAACGGCGACCCGTACGTGCCCGACAGCGACTGGCCGGACGGCCAGCGCCTGCGCCAGTACGCCGGAGCCCACGACGAGACGTGGGGCGGCGACACGGTCAACATTGACAGTGACGTGATCGGAGGCCCCGTCGCGGCGCTGCCCGGCGCGCACACCGACGCCGGCCCGTCCCGGCTGGAAGGCCCGGACGCCGTCACGACCGTGCCCGGCGGCACCACCAGCGTCGCGCTCGCGACGCGGGGCACGCCCGGGACCCCGGCCGACGGCACCTGGCAGGCCGCCCCGCCCGCCGGCCTCACCGTCACCCCGTCGGGCGGCCGGGTGAGCGGCGCGCCGGGAACCTCCTCCGGCATCAGCTTCACGGTCACGGCGGACCAGAATCTGGCCCCCGGCCGTTACGAGGTCCCCGTGACGATCAGCGAGCACGGCAAGGCGGTCGCCGAGACCTTCGACCTGGTCAGCGTCACCGCATCCGGGACGTCGCTGCCGACGGCGCATCCGGTCGTCCTGTACGCGGCGGACCCCGGCAGCCTGGCCGAGGCCGAATCCGTCGCCCGGTCCCGTGCGCTGCCGTCCGGCGACGTGACCGGCAGCTTCGATCAGGCCTGGACCGACCTGGCCGACGGGAAGGACCTGGTCATCGCGGTCGGGGACGCCGCGGCCGACGGGCTGTACTACAACGCCTGCCACTGGGCGAGCCCGTCCGGATCGACCGGGAGCACGCCGTTCTACTACCTCGGGGCGCCCTACCGGCAGTCACCGGGAGCCGACATCTACGAGCCCGCCAGCGGCCCGGACTCCGCCCTGCTCGCCGCGCAGCTGACCCACTACGCGCTGACCGGCTCGCTGCCTGACTACGGCCGCCCGCCGGCGCAGGTGCCGCGCCCGGTCAGCACCTGCCTCGGCGCCGCGACCGTCCCGTAAAGGGCCCGGGGCAGCCCGCCTAGTTGGCGTGCAGGACGGAGTTCAGCCCGGTCCAGGACTTCTCCGTGTCGGTCCGGGCGATGGCCTCCACCGCGCCGGTGCCGGAGTTGCGGCGCAGCAGCAGGCCGGAGGCGCCGGACAGGTCCAGGGCCTTGGCGGTGCCGCCCTCGGGGAGCGCGACCCGGGTGCCGGCGGTCACGTAGAGGCCGGCCTCCACGATGCAGTCATCGCCGAGGCTGATGCCGATGCCGGAGTTCGCGCCGAGCAGGCATCGCTCGCCGACCGAGATGACCTGCTTGCCGCCGCCGGACAGCGTGCCCATGATCGAGGCGCCGCCGCCGACGTCGCTGTGGGCGCCGACGACGACCCCGGCGCTGATCCGGCCCTCCACCATGGACGGCCCGAGCGTCCCGGCGTTGAAGTTCACGAAGCCCTCGTGCATGACGGTCGTGCCGTCGGCGAGGTGCGCCCCCAGCCGGACCCGGTCCGCGTCGCCGATGCGGACCCCGGAGGGAACGACGTAGTCCGTCATCCGGGGGAACTTGTCCACGCTGGTGACCGCGAAGTGGACGCCGGCGGCGCGGGCCCGCAGCCGCGCGGCGTTGATGTCGGCGGCGAGAACGGGCCCGATCGTGGTCCAGGCGATGTTCGCCAGCTTGCCGAACTGGCCGTCCAGGCTGATCGAGTGCGGCCGGACCAGCCGGTGGCTGAGCAGGTGCAGGCGCAGGTACACGTCGTGGGCGTCGGAGGGGGCCTCGCCCAGGTCCGTGATCGTGGTCCGGACCGCGACGACCTCCACGCCGCGCAGCGCGTCCGGTCCGGTGGCCTTCGCGGCCCCGGCGCCCAGTTCGCGCTCGGCCTCGGCGGCGTCCAGCCGTACCGTGCCCGCGGCGGCGCCGCCGGGGGCGGGGAGCAGTTCCGGCGCGGGGAACCACGTGTCCAGAACGGTTCCGTCGGCCTTGATGGTCGCGAATCCGACGCCCTGAGCGCCGGCTGGTGTCGTGGTGTCCTGAGAACTCATGGCGGCTACCATATCCGGCCCTCGAACCGCCGCCGGAACCCCGGCCTGGGTAACAGTTCATACTGTTACCGCCCGGAGACGGAGAATCTTCCCAAAGGTCAGCCAGCGGCGATACCTTATGCGCGGGTGAGATATCCATAGACATTTTTGAGGGGAAAGTCATGGAAGAAGGCGGTACGCGAACAGTGGATCCGGCACAGGAAGAGACGGAGACGTCCGCCAGGACCGGCTCCTGGTTCAGGAAGAGCGCGGCTGACCGGCCGCCGAGGTCCGCCGGGACGCGCCTGCTGCTGAGCCGGCTGCCGATCACGATCCTGGTCATCGCCTACGTGGTCGTGTTCCTGGTCCGCCAGCTTCCCGAGCTGGCCGGGGTCCGGGCGCTGACGCAGGTCTCCCGGCAGGCGTCGGTCCTGGTGTGGGCGTCCCTGCCCGGTACCGGCGGTGCCGGCGCCGCGGGATCCGCGAGCGTGCCCGTGGTGCTGGCCATCATCGGGGCCATCGTCCTGGCGCTGCTGGGCACCAAGCCGGCGGCCGACTGGCGGTTCATCCCCGAAGGCGTGCGCGGCTGGTTCGGCTGGCTGGCGGTGCCGGCCGCCGCGCTCGTGGTGATCGGGATCGTCATGCGGGTCCTCACGGTGCTGGGCCAGACGTCGTGGTCGCCGGTCCCGTACGGGGGCGCGGCGTTCGGGCTCCTGGCCGCGGTGGCCGCCTTCTTCGCCATCCGGGAGATCGTGCTGGCCAGTCCGTCCGGTTCCGGCTCGGGCGGGCCGGACGATGGCGGTGCCTGGCGCGGCAAGGGCTGGTTCATCGCCATCGCCGTCACCTGGTTCGGCGACGTCGCCATCGGCCGTTACTTCGAGCCGCAGCTGATCGCCAAGGTCGCCGCCGCGGCCCCGTCCAAGCGGTGGGATTACCTGTTCCAGGGACCGTCCTGGTGGCTGTACCTGGTGGGAGTCCTGGTGGTTCTCGGCGTGTACGCGCTGGTGCAGCTCCTGCCGCCGTGGGACGGCGGTGCCCGGAAGCTCGTGATCGCCGTGGTCTGCGTCATCGTCGCGTTCGTCGCGATCCAGCAGGTGCTGCCGTACGCGCACACCGCGGCGGCGCACATCATCGCTCACGGCGCCAAGCACTAGCGGGCTGGTTACGTCCCGGGGATCGGTTCCGCGATCAGGAGCCGGTCCCCGGCGGACACCACCGGGTCCTCGCCGATCCCGAGGGTGAACTCGCCGGAATGGACGAGGCCGAGGACCAGGCCCGCGCCCCCGGCTCCCTCGGAACGGATCGCGCTCAGCGGCTTCCCGACGGCGGACTCGCCGGCCTCGATCTCGGCCAGCACCTCGCGGTTCCCGACGAGCTGGTAGATCATCTCGCCCGCGTGCGGGGTCTCCAGGCTCATGGCCAGGGTCCGGGCGACCAGTTCGCCGGCCGACCAGGTCTGCTGGACGCCGAGGTCGCGCAGGGCCTCCCGGACCGACGCCGAGCCGGCCAGGGCGGTGACGAGCAGGTCCGGAGCCGCCTTGCGCAGCAGCACGGCGGTCACCAGCACGTCCCCGTCGGTCTCGGCGGTGATCAGCGCCTGCTCGGCGTGCTCGGGCCGGGCCCTGCGGAGCGTGGCCTCCTCCGTCGGGTCGCCGCGCACCACGTGGACGCCGGACGGGACGGCGGCCGGGTCGACATCGGCCACCAGCACGACCGGGACGCCGGCCAGGGACAGCTCGTCGAGGATCGCGGGGACGCTCGCGCTCATCCCGATGACGAGACGGTAGGTGCCGTCGGGGAACTGGCTGTGCATGATGACCTTCCGTACTCCGGCGGCCGCGGCCGCCCCTGAGACCACCGCGAACGCCGCGGCGAGCATCGGGATCGTGGTGAACATGACGGCGGCGGCGATCAGCCGGCCAGCGGGCGTCTGCGGCGTGACGTCGCCGTAGCCGACCGTCGTTGCCGTGGTGACGGCCCAGTACAGCCCGGTGGTGAACGGAAGCCTCTCGGCCATCGAGAACAGCTTGGCCCCGATGACGATGACCGCCAGCACCGAGAACAGCAGCCCGCTGACGTGTTTCTGGTAGGGGAGTTTGATAACCCGTCTGAGAAGCGCGAACACAGTGCCTAATAGTGTCATAATCCAACAGAGGGCGACCGCCGTCACGTCCGCCTCGCTAGCCGACGGCCGCCCCTGCTGGTGCCTGACGGCAGGCCTACCCCTTGACCGAGCCCGCGGTGAGCCCGGACACGACGCTGCGGCGGAAGATCAGCACCAGGACCGCGATCGGCACCACGGCCACGACGCTGGCCGCGAAAATCGTCCCGTACGGGACCACGAACTGGGCCCCGAACAGCGCGACGCCGACCGGGATGGTCCGGTAGCCGTTGACGATGTTGAACGACAGCGCCATCAGGAACTCGGTCCAGCACGCGGTGAAGGTGAAGATCCCGGCGGTGAACAGCCCGGGCCAGGCCTGGGGGAGGATGACCGACCAGATGGTGCGCAGCGGGGACGCGCCGTCTATCCGGGCGCTCTCCTCCATCTCCCGGGGGATGCCCAGGAAGTAGTTCCGCAGGATCCAGATCGCGAACGGCATGAAGAACGCGGTGTAGGGGATGATCAGCGCCTGGTAGCTGTTCAGCCAGCCGATGTCCCGCAGCAGCGCGTACAGCGGCACCACCACGGCGATCTCCGGGAACACCGAGATCATCAGCAGGGACATCAGCACGGCGAGCCGGCCCCGCATGGGGGTCCGCCCCAGGGCGTACCCGGCCAGGGTGCCGAAGACCAGGATGAGGACGGTCGCCGACACTGCGACGATGACCGAGTTGACGATGTACTGGCCGAACGTGAACTGGCTGAACGCGATGGAGAAGTTCTTCGTCGACAGATGGTGGGGGAAGTACTGGGGCGGTGACGCCCCGACGCCCTCCGGGGTCTTGAACGCCGCCGAGATCATCCAGTACAGCGGCAGCGCGATAAACAGGAAAACGAGCAGGGCGGCGACGTTGACGCCGTTGACTGCCCGGCGCCAGCCGCGGCGCGAGGAGTGTCGCATCAGGATTCCTCCGTTCCGGCCTGGGCGCGGAACACCTTCAGGAACACCAGGCAGCCGATGACGACGAGTAGCGCGGTGCTGGTGGCCACCGCCGCGCCGGGACCGAAGTCGAGGTCCCGGAACATCGCGTTGTAGGCGAGGATCGCCAGGGACTGGGTGCTGTCGCCGGGCCCGCCGTTGGTGAGCACGAACGGCAGGTCGAACAGGCCGAACGCCTGCAGCACCCGGAACAGCACGGCCAGCGCGATCGTCGGCCGGAGCTGGGGGAACGTGATCTTCCAGAAGATGGTCCAGCCGCCCGCGCCGTCCACGGCGGCGGCCTCGTAGTAGTCGCGCGGGATCATGACCAGGCCGGCCAGCACGATGATCACCACGAACGGGGTGGTCTTCCAGACGTCGGCCCCCATCAGCGCCATGATCGCGGGAACCTTCGTGCCCAGGATCACGGGGGCGCCCAGCCCGAGGCGGGAGAAGATGTCGTCCAGCACCCCGTAGGTCGGGTTGTAGATGTAGC
Source organism: Streptosporangiales bacterium (assembly GCA_009784565.1). Classification (GTDB taxonomy): domain Bacteria; phylum Actinomycetota; class Actinomycetes; order Streptosporangiales; family Streptosporangiaceae; genus Trebonia. Next base: position 50,444 of record WRBL01000001.1, read on the forward strand.
CCCACAGCTGGGCGTTGATGACGGTGATCATGGACCAGGGGATGAGCATCAGCGCCATCATCCAGCCGCGGGCCCAGGTGAGCCGCTCCAGCACCAGCGCGATGGCGGTGCCGAGTGCCACCTCGATCGCCACGGTGACCACCGTGTAGAGAACGGTGAAGAACAGCGCGTACCGCCACTGCGGGGCGTTGAACATGATCGAGTAGTTATTGCCGGTGAGCCCGTTCAGGCTGAAGCCGGATCCGGTCGCGGAGACGTTGGAGACGCTCATCGCGATCGCGTAGCAGATCGGGAAGATGGTGACCGCCGCGATCACGGTCAAGGCCGGCGCCGACAGAGCCCACCCGAGGCGGGCCTGCCGGCGCCGGAACGCGTCATGAGATGACGAGGCCATGGTCAGACGAGAGTCCTACAGTCCGGAACCGGAACTCGAGACGGCCGAGTTGATCGCGCTCGACGCGCTGGACAGGGCCGGACCGGGCTGCGCGGACCCGGTGAGGGCCGAGTTCACGTTGGTGTAGATGGCCTGGCTCACCTTGGCGTACTGCGGCGTCCCGGCGGGCCGGGGGATGAGCCGGGTCTTCGCCGCGGCGGCCAGCACCGGGTTGCTGGAGACCACGCCGGAGGAGGTGCGCACCGACTGGAGGGTCGGGATCTCGGAGAACTGGGTGGCGAGGGTCTTCTCCGCGGTCGCGCCGGTCATCCACTTGATGAACGTGAGGTCGGCGGCGACGTGCTTGCTGTGCGGGTTGATGTAGAGGTTCCAGCCGCCGATGGTCGAGGTGCCGGGGCTGGTGCCGCCCGCGAACCCGGGCAGCGGGGCCACGCCGACCTTGCCGACGACCTTTGACGGGGACGACGCGGTGTTGGCGTAGCTGTAGCCGTAGTCCCAGTTCCGCAGGAACGCCGACTGGCCGCTGGCGAAGGCCGACATCGCCTGCGGCTCCTGCATGGTGGTGACCGCCTTCGGCGAGGCGCCGGAGGTGATCAGCGACTGCATGAAGGACAGGGCCTTCTTCCCGGCCGCGGAGTTGAGCGTCGAGCCGTTCATCCCGGAGTTGAGGACGGTGCCGCCGGCCGAGCCCAGGTACTCCATGAAGTCACAGGTCAGGCCCTCGTAGGAGTCGCCCTCCCAGACGTAGCCGTACTTGGCGTCCTTCTTCTTCGTCAGGGTGGAGGCCTCCGACTCCAGTTGCTGCCAGGTCGTCGGAACCTTCATGTGCTCCTTGGCCAGCAGGTCCTTGCGGTAGTAGAGGAAACCCTCGTCCTCGAAGAACGGGGCGCCGTAGACCTGGCCGTTATAGGTGGCGCCCTGGGCCAGCCCGGGCGCGAACTGCGAGAAGTAGGACTTCGGCAGGTACTTCGACAGCGGTGCCGCGAGTCCCGCCTTGCCGAACTGCCCGGGCCAGATCACGTCGCCCATGTAGACGTCCGGGGAGGTGGCGCCGCCGGAGATCGTGGTGATGAGGCTGGACCGGTTGGTGTCGGTGTCGGTCGGGGCGGACTGCAGGTTGACGTGGATCTTGGGGTAGGCCTTCTCGAACTTCTTGATCAGCACCGTGCGGGGGTCGGAACCCGAGGTGGTGATCGGGCTGGCCCACCAGGTGATGGTTCCGCTGGTAGCCGAGCCGCTGACGGCCGGGGCACTGGAGGTGCCGGACCCGGACGAGGAGGACCCTCCGCACGCGGTGGCGGCGAGCAGGACGGCCGAGGCGGCGGCTGTGGCCATCGCCAGTCGGCGTCCGTGCTTCCTCGGGGGAACTAGGGGCATCGCGTTCTCACCTGTTTCACGACTGCGCTGTCATGTCATCGGTCCCGCCTGGAACCGGATTACAGGGTGATGGCCCGATATTCCCGCGGTCAATCCTTTGTTACCCGAATGAGGAATAGACGAGGCTTGACCGTTATGTAGGAAGTTCAGAGGGATTTCCTGCCCGCCGGAGATCGGGCTGCCCGGCGATATCCGCGAGCAGGCTTTTCTTCGCGTGCTCGTCGAGGAACGAGGCGCGGACCGCGTTCGCGGACAGGGCCGTGAGCTGGGAACGGGACAGGCCGAGCACCCGGACCGCCGCCAGGTACTCCTCGGTCAGGCTGGTGCCGAACATCGGCGGGTCGTCGCTGTTCAGCGTCACGTTCAGTCCGGCCTCGATCATGCGCGGCAGCGGATGCTCCGCCAGCGCCGCCACCTGGCGGGTGCAGACGTTGGAGGTAGGGGAGACGTCGACGGGCAGCTGGCGCTCGGCCAGGAAGGCCACGAGCCGGGGGTCGTCCATGGCCCGGATGCCGTGCCCGATCCGCTCGGCGTGCAGGTGCTCGATCGCCTCCCACACCGATTCGGGCCCGGTCGTCTCGCCCGCGTGCGGCACGCGGTGCAGCCCCGCCGCGGCGGCCGCCCCGAACACGTCCCGGATCACGTCGCGGTACGGGGCCCGGCCCTCCTCGATGCCCCCGATTCCCAGGCCGACCAGCCCCTCGGGCGGGTCCTCCAGCGCGTGGGCCAGGACGTCGCGGGCGGTCAGGCCGGCCCGCTGCCCGGGGAAGTCGAAGATGTACCCGACGCGCAGGCCGTGCTCGGCCAGCGCCTCGCGGGCGACGATGTCGAGCGTCTCGGTGACGGCGGCGCGCGGGATGCCGTTGGCGGTGAGCCCGTGCGGCCAGTCCTGGAACTCCACGTACCGGACGTTCTGCGCGGCCAGATTGCGGATGACGCCGCGGATGAGCGCGGCCAGGTCCTCCTGCTCCCGGATCAGCAGCCGGACCGCCGTGTACACGTCGATGAAGTGAGGGAAGTCGCGGAACGCGTAGAAATCGCGCAGTCCCCCGGCGGTACGGGGCACCCCGCTGTCCGGGTACTTCCGCGCCAGTTCCAGCACGGTGTCCGCCGACGCCGAACCGATCATGTGAACGTGAAGTTCTACCTTCGGCAGCCGCGCGACAAACGCCTCAAGCTCCTCCATGCCGGAAACGCTAGCAGCGAAGCGCCGGATTGCCCCCGTTCCTGACACGGGGCTGTCAGGTTCTACTTCTTCTTGGCGGCGGCCTTCAGGGACTGCTTGTAGGAGCGGACCCGGCCCAGGGATTCCTCGTCCGTGATGTCGGCGACGGACATGAACGAGCCGTCATCCCCGTACGCCCCAGCGGCCTCCCGCCACCCGGACGGCTGGACGGCCATCCGCTTCCCCAGCAGCGCCACGAAGATCTTCGCCTTCTGCTCGCCGAACCCGGGCAGCGCCGACACCCGCTTGAGCAGTTCGGGACCCGAGGACGCCGTTGACCACAGTGCCGAGGCGTCCCCGTCGTAGGACGCGACCAGGGCCTGGCACAGGGCCTGCGTCCGCGCGGCCATCGCCTTGGGGAACCGGTGCAGGGCCGGCTTCTCGCCGAACACCGCCACCAGGCGCTCCGGGTCGAACGACGCGAGTTCCTCGGCCGTGGGCTCGTGCCCGAGCCGCCTCACCAGTTCGGCCGGGGCGGCGAACGCGCGCTCCAGCGGAATCTGCTGATCGAGTAGCATCGCGATAAGGAGGGCAAGCGCGTTCCGGCTCAGAAGCTCGTTGGCGTCGTCGTCAACCGGCAGGGAGATCGGCACGTCTTTCCTCCTGAGGGATAACCTGATATCGGGACAGCCTAGCCAAGCCACCCTAGCTAGCACCGGATGGAGTCATCATGACACCGCACATGAAGTGGTCGATCGCGGGGATCGTCATCGGGCTGCTTCTGCTCATAGTCTTCCCGTGGTGGGTGACGGCCGGCGTGGTCGTCCTGGCCATCGCGATTCCGGCCGCCGGCTGGATGGCGCTCGACCCCTCGCAGCGCCGCCGGTACAAGGAGATCCGGCGGCGCCGCTCGCTCGGGGGATAACGTCACGGGTTTTCCGCGGCCCGCGTGATGTAGGTCAGGGCCACGAACGACCGGTACATGGCCAGGGGGTCGCGGTCGGAGATCGCCACGCTCCGGGTGCCGGTGCGCTCGACGCCCCGCACCCAGCTCGCGATCTCCGCCATGTCCGCGGTCAGGGTCTCGATGTCGAGGCGGGCCGGGAGGTCGATCCGCGGCAGCGGAACCGAGCCCATCGCGGAGCGCCGGACGGCTCGTGCGGCCGCTTCCTTGATCGCTTCCCGGGCGTCGAGCGGGTGGACCTGGGAGGCGGCGGACCGGGACACGGACTCCTTCACCACGACCCGTTCGGCCTCCTTGAAGAAGGGGTCGCCCTCGGTGACCGTCTGCTGGTCTCCGGTGATCAGCATGACCGGGGCCCCGTAGGCCAGGGCGACGAGCGCGTTGATGCCGCTCTCCCCGCATTCGATCCCGTTCAGCGTGACCCGGGAGATCACCCTCGGGTTGTAGGTGTGCGACAGCACGGAACTCGAGCCGGAGGCCGATCCGTGGTAGCCGACGAAGAACACGGCATCGACCTTGGAGTCCATTCCCTCCATCATGTACAGAGGCTTGTGCCGCCCCGCGACGTAGGCGGACCGTCCGTGCAGTTCGGCCGGGTTGACGTTGTTCATCGTCCCGTGCGAGTCGTTGCACATGATGGCCGTAGCGCCACCGGCGATGGCCCCGTCGATCGCGGCGTTGACCTCGCCGAGGAGAAGCGCGCGCCCTTCCTCGTAGGCCTGGCCTGGCCCGCGGCACTGGTCCCAGTCGACGATGCCCGCGACGCCTTCCATATCGAAGGAAATAAAAACTCTCACAAAAACCATTATCCCGAACGGATCATGCTGACTCCCCCGAGATGAGGATCTCCTATGCCGGTGCAGAGGCTCAATCACGCGGTGCTGTACGTCAACGGGCTGCGGCGGGAAGTTGACTTCTATACGCGGGTCCTCGGGTTCGAGGTGCGGACCGAGATTCCGGGGAAGGCGGCTTTCCTGAGGGCCCGGGGCTCAGCGAACGACCATGACCTGGGCTTGTTCGACGTGGGGGAGGGCCACGCGTCCGGGCGCCCGGAGGTCGGGCTGTACCACCTGGCCTGGGAGGTCGGCACGCTCGCTGAACTGGCCGGCATGCGCGAGGCGCTCGTCGACGCGGGCGCCCTGGTGGGGGAAAGCGACCACATCCTGTCGAAGTCGCTGTACGCGAAGGACCCGAGCGGCATCGAGTTCGAGGTCCTGTGGCGGGTCCCGGCCGAGGACTGGGACGCCGAGATCTCCCGAGCCACCGCGATGACCATTCCCCTGGACTGGGAGAAGACCCTGGCCCGCTGGGACCCCGCCCGGCCCACCGGAGCCGCCGCCGGCTCGCCGACCTAGCGGCTGGGGGTTCGCAGGCGGGCGGAGGCGGCCACGCGGGCGGCCAGGGTGAGGATGATCGCTACGGGGAGGGTCTGCGGAAGCTGGGCCGGGGGAACGAACATGACCGCGCTGAACGCGGCGGCGACCCCGCCGACGGCGAAGGCCAGTGCCACGGCGACCCGCCGGGTGCGCAGGGTGCGCAGGACCAGGGACCGGGCCTCGGCGGGCAGTCGCGCCATCACGACCGCGAAGCTGGCCAGGGTCCCGGCGGCCAGCAGGCCGAAACCGAGGGCGAACGGGAACGTGCTGGAGTGCATGACCGCGGGCACCCACAGCAGGAGCAGCGCGATCAGCACGAAGAAGTAGATGATCCGGGACACGGTCCGCAGGATCACCACGTCGATGTTCCGGCTGTAGATGTGCTCGGCCGGCGTGGTGCGGGCCGCGTTGATGAAGTGGCGGATCGCCCCGGCGGTGTCGTGCCGCCGCAGCCGGATCCGGCCCAGTTCGTTCATCGCCCCGCTATGCGAGGGGTCGAGGGAGAGCGCCTGCTCCTGATGCCAGCGCGCGCCCTCGAGGTCGCCCCGGGCCAGGGCCACCTTGCCGGACAGGAAGTACACGTCGGGCTCGTTCGGCGCGAGCCGACGGGCCTGCTCGGCGGCGGCCGCGGCCACTGTGTGCTGGCCCGCCGCCAGCGCCGCCTGGGCCACGCACACGTGAGTCTGCCAGTAGGAGGAGGCCAGCCGCCGGGCCTCGGAGGCGGCCCGCAGCGCGTGGGAGTGGTTGCCCAGGTGCATCAGCGCGTTGCTGGCCAGACGGTGCGGCCACTCCTCGCCCGGATCGATCGCGGCGGCCCGGTTGGCCGCGTCCACCGCGGCCTGGTAGCGCTCGGCGCCCAGGTGGGCGCGGGCGAACAGGCACCAGGCACGGCTGCTCTCGGGGTCGGCTGAGACCACCCGCGCGAGCAGGGCGGTCGCCTCGTCGTACCGCCCGAGGTCGAGCATGGTCGCGGCGCGCGCCAGCTCTTGCCTGAGGTCTGTAGATGTGCTCATGATGCCGTCAGAGAAGCCGCCGCTTCCTCAGATATGCCACGAGATCATCGTATGCGCCGCCCTCGTTGGCGAACAGGGCCACATTTCGGGCGGTCTCGAACCAGGTGCCCAGGGACGGCCTGACCTCGGCCGCGGCGGCCTCCAGGTCGCCCTGGCCGATGAGCCGGGGCTCGCCGCGGTGGACGGAGTCCAGCAGCGCCCGCTCGGCCGCCGTCTCGCAGATGTGCGCGATGTCGGCGCCGGAGTACCCGTCGGTGAGCTTGGCCAGCTTGCGCAGGTCGATGCCCGCGACCGGCCGCTCGCGCAGGTGGAACCGGAACACGCCCTCGCGGGCCTTGCCGTCCGGCGGCAGCACCAGCAGGGTCCGGTCGAACCGGCCCGGCCGCCGCAGCGCCGAGTCCACGTCCCACGGATGGTTGGTCGCCGCGAGCAGGAACACGCCGGTGTTGTCCGCGGTCGCGTCGTCCAGTTCCAGCAGCAGCTGGTTGACGGCCGAGCGCATCGGGGTGTTCCGCAGCTGGGAGCGTTTCTGCCCGATGGCGTCGACCTCGTCGAGGAAGACCACGCACGGGGCGTTGCGGCGGGCGGTCTCGAACAGCTCGTGGATGTTCCGCTCGCTGCGACCCACGAACATGTCGATCAGGTCGGCGAACGACACGCTGACGAAGCGGGCGCCGAGCTCGCCGGCCACGGCGCGGGCGACGAACGTTTTCCCGCAGCCGGGCGGCCCGTACAGCAGCAGTCCGCCACGCAGCGACTTGCCGTACAGCTTGCGCAGCTCCGGGTTGCGCATCGGGGCCAGGAACGCCGCGTCCAGGCGCTTCTTCACCTCGTCCATGCCCGCGACGTCATCGAGGGTGAGGCCGGTGTGCTCGGCGTCGTAGACGCGGGCCTCCTCGATCCCGGCGGACGTGGAGCCCGCCTCGTCCCCGAGGAACGCGGGCGGCAGTACGTCGCGCAGCTCGCTTTCGGCCTGCGACCAGTCGTAGTCCCCGGATCCGGGGGCCGGCGGCCCGGGATCGGCCGGGCCGGGACCCTGGGGGTCCCCGGCCGGATCGCCGGACGGATCCGCCTCGGGTGTCCCGGCCTCCTCGCCGCCAGAAGCCGGGTCACGGGGGGCGGGCGACACCGGGCCGGTCGCGGTGTCATCCGGAAGGGACGGCCCCCCGGGCTCCCCGGGCTCCCCGGGTGAGGGGCGTCCCTGGGGCCGGTCCTGGGTAAGCAGGGAGAGGGCCTCGCTGTTGCCGGGGTCGCGCTGCAGCACGGCGCCCAGGTGCCTGACCGCCTCGTCCCGCTGGCCGGCGCGCAGCAGCAGGCCGGCGAGGTGCAGGCGGAGCGGCACGTCGTCGGGCATCGCGTTGACGGCGCTTCTCAGGCTGTCGAGTACGGCAGGGTCAGGTTCCATGCGTCCGTCCGGGCTAGTGTCAGGTTCCCGCCCTCCACATTATGAGGTCTGGCCGCCTCGCGGATACCGTCCGGCCAGGTTCGGCCCTGGCCGGGCCCCCGTGAATCCGTATCCGGAGGGCATCGCGGGAATACCGCTGTAACCGGTGTCACACCTTCGTAAGGGCGCGCCCTCAAGGGAATTCGCCGCCTCTGGGGGAGTACTGCGCCTAGCAGGCGTTGTCGGCCGCGCGCGAGGCGCTGTTGAGGGCCGTCACGGCGGAACTGGGAATATAGCCCTTCTGCACATCCGCGCGGACCGAGGCCAGCTCGTCGTGGAGGCCGCCGAGCGCCGTCTTCACCTGCGCGCCCTGAGCCGAGCCCTGGGCGGTGGACAGGTCGCCGATCGTCGTGGTCAGGTCCGAGGCCAGGGTGGGCTGGCGGGCTTTGGCGTTGAGGTCGCTGACCGTGCGGTCGTAGGCGGGCAGCGCCGTGGCCTGGTAGGCCTTGCAGCCTGGGTCGCCGCTGCCGCCGCCGATGCGGGGCGCGACGGCCATGCCGATGCCGGCACCCACGGCGATCACCGCGACGCCGCCGGCGAGAACCACGATCAGGCCCTTCCGGGTGCCGGACAGCCTCCGGCCGGCGGTGCCGCGCGGACGCGGGCGACCGGTCGCCGCCGGGGGCGGTCCGCCGAATCCGGGGCCCCCGAGGCCCGATCCGCCGAACCCCGGTCCGTCGTAGGACGGGTCGCTGCCGTACTGGCCGGGGCTGAAGGTCTGCGTGGGCTGCGGGGTGTCGTCCCGGCCGGGGCCGCCGTAGGCGGGGTCGCCGAAGGTCGCGCCGGGAGGACCGCTGGCCGGGCCCGGGCCGCCGGTGTAGGCCGGTCCGGGTGTGTAGGCCGGTCCGGGCTGCCGGTGCGAGCCGGAATTGGCGCCGCTGCCGCGCATCCGGCGGTACAGGGCCTCCTCATGGGCGGCCGCGTCGTAGAGCTGAGGCTCTTCCGGGGGCGGTGGCGGGGCCGCGTGGCGCGGGCCGCCGGCGGGCTCCTGGCCGTTCGGGACCGCGCCGAACGGCGGCTGGTCCAGTGGCGCTTCGCCGGGACCGGGCGGAGCGAAGGCCGGGCGCTGCTCCGCGCGCGTCGGCGGGGCCGGCGCGTCGGGCACGTCCGTCACGGGCGGAGCCGGAGAGGCCGGGGCCGG
>WRBL01000002.1 GCA_009784565.1 Streptosporangiales bacterium
CCTGAGCCTGTTCTTCACCCGCCTGCGCCGGCATTCGGTACCTCCATATCGCGCGCGTGATGCCTGACGCCGGTTAGCGTAACGCGATTCGGGGAGTCAGGCGGCCCGGGAATGTCACACTGCCCGCATAGAGTTGCAATCGTGGGCCGCCGTCGGCGCGGGAGCCGGGGTACGGGACCGGGGCGGCCGGAGAAGGAGGTGGCGCCGTGCGGCCGGTAACCGACCTGCAGCGGAAGGTGGCGCCCTTTGAGGTCGTCACCGAGATGGTCCCGGCCGGGGACCAGCCGACCGCGATCGAGGCGATCACGGAGCGGATCCAGGCCGGGGAGAAGGACACCGTCCTGCTGGGCGCGACCGGCACCGGCAAGACCGCGACGGTGGCCTGGATCGCCGAGCGGATCGAGCGCCCGATGCTGGTGATGCTGCCCAACAAGACGCTGGCCGCGCAGTTCGCCAACGAGCTTCGGGAGATGCTCCCGCACAACGCGGTCGAGTACTTCGTCTCCTACTACGACTACTACCAGCCCGAGGCGTACGTCCCGCAGACCGACACCTACATCGAGAAGGACTCCTCGATCAACGACGAGGTGGAGCGGCTGCGCCACTCGGCCACCAACTCGCTGCTCACCCGCCGGGACACGATCGTGATCGCCTCCGTCTCCTGCATCTACGGCCTCGGCACGCCGCAGGAGTACGTGGACCGGATGCTGAAGGTCAAGACGGGCGACACCATCGAGCGCGAGGCGCTGCTGCGCAGGCTCGTCGAGATGCTGTACGCCCGCAACGACATGGCGTTCACCCGGGGGACGTTCCGCGTCCGCGGCGACACCATCGAGATCATCCCGCAGTACGAGGAACTCGCCGTCCGGATCGAGATGTTCGGCGACGAGATCGAGCGGCTGTCCACGCTGCACCCGCTGACCGGCGAGGTGATCAGCGAGGACGAGGAGCTGTACATCTTCCCGGCCTCCCACTACGTCGCGGGCGGCGACCGGATGGAGCGCGCCATCGCCGGCATCGAGGCCGAGCTGTCCCACCAGCTGGCCGAGATGGAGAACAAGGGCAAGCTCCTGGAGGCGCAGCGGCTGCGGATGCGCACCACCTACGACATCGAGATGATGCGGCAGGTGGGCAGCTGCTCCGGTATCGAGAACTACTCCCGTCACATCGACGGCCGCGAGGCCGGTTCCCCGCCGAACACGCTGCTCGACTACTTCCCCGAGGATTTCGTCCTCGTCGTCGACGAGTCGCACAACACCGTTCCCCAGATCGGGGCCATGTACGAGGGGGACGTGTCCCGTAAGCGGGTCCTGGTCGATCACGGGTTCCGGCTGCCCAGCGCCATCGACAACCGGCCGCTGACCTGGGACGAGTTCTGCGAGCGGATCGGGCAGACGATCTACCTGTCGGCCACTCCCGGCCCGTATGAGCTGCGGCAGGTCGGCGGCGACGTCGTCGAGCAGGTGATCCGGCCCACCGGGCTGATCGACCCCCGCGTCGTCATCAAGGCGACCAAGGGCCAGATCGATGACCTGCTCGAGGAGATCCGCCTCCGCACGGGCAAGGACGAGCGGGTCCTGGTCACCACGCTGACCAAGAAGATGGCCGAGGACCTGACCGACTACCTCCTGGAGAACGGGGTCCGGGCCCGTTACCTGCACAGCGAGGTGGACACGCTGCGCCGGGTCGAGCTGCTGCGCGAGCTCCGCCTCGGGGAGTACGACGTCCTGGTCGGCATCAACCTGCTCCGGGAGGGCCTGGACCTGCCCGAGGTATCCCTGGTCGCGATCCTCGACGCGGACAAGGAGGGCTTCCTCCGGTCGACCACCGCGCTGATCCAGACCATCGGCCGGGCGGCGCGGAACGTGTCGGGCGAGGTCCACATGTACGCCGACAAGGTCACGCCGTCGATGCAGTACGCCATCGACGAGACCAACCGGCGCCGCGAGAAGCAGATCGCCTACAACACCTCCCGCGGGATCGACCCGCAGCCGCTGCGCAAGCGGATCGCCGACATCCTCGACCAGATCGTCCGGGAGGACGAGGACACCGAGGAACTGATCGGCGGGGCCGGCCGGCAGCAGAGCCGCGGCAAGTCGCCGGTGCCCGGGCTGTCGTCGAAGGCCCGCGCGGCGGCCGCCGCCCGGGCGGACGGCGCGGCCACCGGGCACGCCGCCGCGGCGAAGGACGGGGCGAAGGACGGGGCCAAGGGCGGCGGAGAGCCCCGCGGCGACCTGGTCGCGCTGATCACCGAGCTCACCGAGCAGATGCATACCGCCGCCGCGGAGCTCCAGTTCGAGGTCGCGGCCCGGCTCCGCGACGAGATCAAGGAGCTCAAGAAGGAACTGCGCGGCATGAACGCCGCCGGAGTGTAGCGGGGAAGAAGGGGGCAAGGCTCCCCTCGGGCCGTACAGCCCGTAATATCGGCTATTCGCGGCTTAAGTCCGCCAGTCCGCCGTCCCTTGCCCCCGGGAGGCCCCAGCCCATGCCGTGGGTGGTCCGCGACACCGTTCGCGACATCAACCGCGCCGTCGCCCGTCGCTGGCAGGCGCTTGACCCTTTGCTGCCGGACCCGTCGTCGCTGCCGGCCGGGTGCGGCCAGCCCCTCGTCGTGAACGGGGGCGGCGGCCGGGTGACCGGGATCGGGGTCTGCGTCCACCAGCAGATCCCGGCCGAGTCCCTCAACCAGACCTGGGGGCCCGCCGACCGGTTCACCCTGGTGCCCCGCCTGGCCGGGAACGACATCTCCGCCGGGACCGACGAGCTCCTGACCGCCTGGCGCGACCATCTCGCCGGAATCGGGGCCGCCCGCGGCGCGGACGCCGGCGCCAGCGCCGTCTGGCCCAGCCACGACGTGACCGGCGTCAGCGCGCTGCTCCGGCACGGCCTGCAGCCGCTGACGGTGATCGCCGCCCGGACCCGTCCGGGGAACCCCGCCGGCCCGGGCGCGCGACGGAACCCGCCGCCCGGCGTCACGATCCGCGCCGCCGGGCCCGAGGACGCCGACGCCGTCCTCTCCCTTGAACTGAACCTGATCCGCTTCGACATGCAGTTCGGCGGCCCGGTCTGGCGGCCCCGGACCCAGGCGCTGGTCCGCGCGGACATCGCCGACAGCCTGCGCAAGCAGGCCAACTGGACCTGGCTGGCCCTGCGGCACCGGCGCCCGGTCGGCCTGCTGGTCGCGCAGCCGCCGGGCGAGTCGGGCTGGATCTCCGGGATGACCAGCCGGGCTCCCGCCGCCTACCTGCAGACCATGTTCATCGCCGAGGCCGAGCGCGGCACCGGCGTCGGGTCGGCCCTGGTCCGCGTCCTGCACGAGCGGCTGGACGCCGACGGCGTCGCCGTCACCCTGCTCCACCACAGCCAGGTCAACCCGCTGTCCGGGCCGTTCTGGAACCGGATGGGCTACCGCCCGCTGTGGACCAGCTGGGAGGCCCGGCCCGCCACCGCCCTGCGCTGAGGCCGGGCGCTGGCCGCCGGCGGAACGTAAGCTGGCGGTCATGCTGATCAGCCTCCTCGCGGGGATCGCCTCGGCCCTCTGCTACGGCGTCGCCGTCGTCATGCAGGCGTTCGCGGTGCGCCAGGCGAGCAAGCGGACCGCCCGGAGCGCGAGCGACGCCGGCGGCGTCGATCCCGGGCTGCTGCCGCGCATGCTCCGGCAGTGGATCTTCCTGGCCAGCATCGCCCTGGACCTGCTCGGGTTCGCGGCCCAGCTCCTCGCCCTGCGGGAACTGCCGCTCTTCGCCGTCCAGGCGATGGTCGCCGCGAACCTCGCCGTCGCCGCGATCGGGGCGGCGGTGGTGCTGAAGTCGTCGCTGGGCTGGCGGGAATGGCTGGCGGTCGCCGGGGTGATCGCGGGGATCGGGCTGCTGGGGGCGAGCGCGGGTGCCGAGGGCGCCGTCCGGACCGGGATGACGTTCCGGCTGGCCCTGATCGTCGCCGTCGGGGTGATGGTCCTGGCCGGGCTGGCCGCCACCCGGGCGCGGGGCGCCGCCCGCACGCTGCTGCTCGGCACGGTGGCGGGCCTGGGGTACGCGGTCGTCGGCGTGGCGGCCCGCGTGCTGACCGGCTTCGCGCCGCTGTCCCTCCTCAAGGACCCGGCCGCCTACGCGATCGTCGCGGGCGGGGTCCTGGCGTTCCTGTTCTACGCGACGGCGCTGGAAGGCGGGAGCGTGGCCGTCGCCACGGCGGCCGTGGTGCTGGGCGAGACGGTGCCTCCGGCCGTGATCGGGGTGGTGTTCCTCGGCGACAAGACGAGCCCGGGGTTCGCGCCCGTCGCCGCGGCCGGATTCGTCCTCGCGGTGGCCAGCGCCGTCTCCCTGGGCCGTTTCGGCGAGGGAGACGCGGACAAGGACGGCGCGGAGCCAGGCGGCGCGGGCGCGGACGGGGGAACGCCGTCGACGGGCGGGACCGCTGGCCGCTCAGCTGAGCAGATCATGTTACTCTGGTGGTCCGTGGACCTGCGGCCCTCGGCCGTACCTTCGCTGACCACGGGAGTCTCATTTTGGCCGCTTCATCGCCGCAGCCTCAGCATGCTCATACCAAGCATCTTTTCGTCACCGGTGGCGTCGCCTCCAGCCTCGGCAAGGGGCTGACGGCCTCCAGCCTGGGCCGCCTTCTGCGCATGCGGGGACTGAAGGTCTCCATGCAGAAGCTTGACCCTTACCTCAACGTCGACCCGGGCACCATGAACCCGTTCCAGCACGGTGAGGTGTTCGTCACCGACGACGGGGCCGAGACCGACCTGGACGTCGGCCACTATGAGCGCTTCCTGGACACCCGGCTTGAGGGCCGGGCGAACGTCACCACCGGCCAGGTGTACTCGGAAGTGATCGCCAAGGAGCGGCGCGGCGACTATCTCGGTGACACCGTGCAGGTCATCCCGCACATCACCAACGAGATCAAGTCCCGCATCCTGGACATGGGCGGCCCCGACGTCGACCTGGTGATCACCGAGGTCGGCGGCACGGTCGGCGACATCGAGTCCCTCCCCTTCCTGGAGTCGATCCGGCAGATCCGGCACGAGATCGGCCGGGACCGCTGCTTCTTCCTGCACGTGAGCCTGCTGCCCTACATCGGCCCGTCGGGCGAGCTGAAGACCAAGCCGACCCAGCACTCGGTCGCCGCCCTGCGGTCCATCGGCATCCAGCCGGACGCGATCGTGGCCCGCAGCGACCGCCCGATCAGCGACGGCCTCAAGCGCAAGGTCAGCCTGATGTGCGACGTGGACGAGGACGCGGTGGTCTCCACGCCGGACGCGCCGTCCATCTACGACATCCCCAAGGTGCTGCACGGCGAGGGCCTGGACGCCTACGTGGTCCGCCGGCTGAACCTGCCCTGGCACGACGTGAACTGGCGGGAGTGGGATGACCTGCTGCGGCGGGTCCACAAGCCCGCCCGTGAGGTCACGATCGCCCTGGTCGGCAAGTACATCGACCTGCCGGACGCCTACCTGAGCCCGGCCGAGGCGCTGCGGGCCGGCGGGTTCGGCAACGACGCCAGGGTCACGATCCGCTGGGTGGCCAGCGACGACTGCGAGACCCCGGAGGCCGCCGAGAAACTGCTGGGCGACGTGGACGGCATCCTGATCCCCGGCGGCTTCGGCGTCCGCGGGATCGAGGGCAAGCTCGGCGCGATCCGGTACGCGCGGGAGAAGAAGATCCCGGTCCTGGGCCTGTGCCTGGGCCTGCAGTGCATGGTCATCGAGGTGGCCCGCGACCTGGCCGGGATCAAGGACGCGGACAGCGCCGAGTTCGATCCGGACGCGAAGAACGCGGTGATCGCGACCATGGCCGACCAGGAGGACGTCGTGTCCGGGGACCGGGACATGGGCGGCACCATGCGCCTGGGCCTGTACCCGGCGAGCCTCGGGGCCGACACGATCGTCCGCGAGGTCTACGACGGAGCCGCGAGCGTGGACGAGCGGCACCGGCACCGCTACGAGGTCAGCAACGCCTACCGGGAACGGCTGGAGAAGGCCGGCCTGGTGTTCTCCGGGCTGTCACCGGACGGGCGCCTGGTGGAGTTCATCGAACTGCCGCGCGAGACGCACCCGTTCTTCGTGGCCACGCAGGCGCACCCGGAGTTCCTGTCCCGCCCGACGCGCCCCCACCCGCTGTTCACCGGACTGATCGCCGCGGCCCTGCAGCGTTCGGGAACGACGCTCTCGTGAGCGTGGAGGACACCCCGGAGAGCTGGCCGGTCGAGGCCGTCACCGAGAAATTCAGCTCGTGGCTGCTGTCGGTGCGCACGGACCGGGTCCGCTTCCCCGACGATCATTCCGCCGAACGGATCGTCGCTACCCACCCGGGAGCGGTCGCCGTCGTCGCCCTGGATGAAGAAGACCGGGTACGGATGATCCGCCAGTACCGCCATCCGGTCCAGCGCCTGCTGTGGGAGATCCCGGCCGGCCTGCGGGACGTCGCGGGCGAGCCCCTGCTGGAGACGGCGAAACGGGAACTGGACGAGGAGACCGGGTTCGGGGCCCGGGAGTGGCACGTGCTGACGGACTTCTACACCTCGCCCGGCATCACCGGCGAGCGGATCCGGGTTTTCCTCGCCCGCGGCCTGTACGCCGCGCCTGACAACGGTTTCGAGCGAGAAGACGAGGAGAAGTTCTTCGAGTACGAGTGGGTGCCGCTGGAAGAGGCGGTGCGCCTGGTCCAGGCCGGGAAGCTGCACAACAGCGCCACCGTTATCGGGGTGCTGGCGGCCTGCGCGGCCCGCGCCGACGGCTACAAGACGCTCCGCCCGGCCGGCGCCCCCGAGGAGTGAAATGTGAAATGCCCAGCGCCAGCGACACCAACGGGACCTTCGAGGGCGCTATAGCGGCACCTTCGGTCCCGTCGCGGGCGCGGCGGGCGGCGGGCGGCATGACGAGCGTTGCGGGCGCGGCGGCCGGCATGACGAGCGTTGCGGGGGCGGCGGAGCAGTACTTGCGGTACCTCACGGTGGAGCGGGGCCTGGCCGCGAACACGGTCGCGTCCTACCGCCGGGACCTGCGCCGGTACGCCGATGCCCTCGCGGCCCGGGGCCGCGGGTCCCTGGCCGACGTCACCGGCGAGGACGTGGCCCGGTACCGCGCCACGCTGCGCGAGGGCGACGCCGGGTACCCGCCGCTGGCCGCGAGCTCGGCGGCCCGCGCGGTCGCCGCGGTCCGGGGGCTGCACGCGTTCGCCGTGCGGCAGGGCCTGGCCGCCGGCGACCCGGCCCGGGAGGTCGGCCCGCCCGTCCCGCCGAAACGGCTGCCCAGGGCCATCCCGCTCGGGGACGTCGAGCGTCTCCTCGAGGCGTCCGGCTCCCCGGAGGACCCGGACCCGAGGGTGCTGCGCGACCGGGCGCTGCTGGAATTCCTCTACGGCACCGGCGCGCGCATCTCCGAGGCCGCCGGGCTCGACATCGACGACCTTGAGACCGGGGAAGAGGACGCGGCGGTCCTGCTCAACGGCAAGGGCGGCAAGCAGCGCTGGGTGCCCGTGGGCCGGTACGCCGCGACGGCCCTGGACGCCTACCTGGTCCGCGGCCGCCCCGCGCTGGTAACAGCAAGAAGTCGATCGGCCCGGTCGGCCCGGGCGGCCAGCCGCAAGGACGGCCCGGCCGTGTTCCTGAACGCCCGCGGCGGCCGGCTCACGCGGCAGGGAGCCTGGGGAATCTTGTCAGAAGCCGCGATCCGTTCGGGACTGGACGGGGTGTCGCCCCATACCCTCCGGCACTCGTTCGCCACGCACCTGCTCGACGGCGGGGCCGACATCCGGGTCGTGCAGGAACTGCTGGGCCATGCCTCCGTCGCCACCACGCAGGTCTACACCCTGGTGACCGCGGAGAAACTGCGCGAGGTCTACGCGTCCGCGCACCCGCGGGCGCACGCATAAGCAGGAAAAATCGGCCGCATACGGCGCGTTGGCTTGCCCCGATGTCACGCTGGGCCTAGAGTCCCGAACAGTTCGCGACTTCAAGCCCCGAGAGGATGTACTGGTGGCCGCATCTCGCGTAATAGAGCTAATGCCGGGAGATATCGGGCCAACGGGCAGGCCGCTGCCCGCGTTCGCCGAACCTGAGCCGCTCACGACGCACGGCCCGGCCCGGATCGTCGCGATCTGCAACCAGAAGGGCGGCGTCGGCAAGACCACGACGACGATCAATCTGGGTGCGGCGCTCGCCGAGCAGGGCAGACGCTGCCTGCTCGTCGACTTCGACCCGCAGGGGGCCCTGTCCGTCGGTCTCGGCATCCAGCCCCACGACATCGACCTGACGGTCTACAACATGCTCATGGAACGGGGGGTCGACGCACACGACGTCCTCTTCGAGACCACGGTCGAGGGCATGGACCTGCTGCCGTCCAACATCGACCTGTCGGGCGCGGAAGTCCAGCTGGTCCACGAGGTCGGCCGGGAGTACGTACTCGGCGGCACCCTCAAGGCCATCGCCGAGGACTACGACTACATCCTGATCGACTGCCAGCCGTCCCTCGGCCTGCTGACGATCAACGCGCTGGCCTGCGCGGACAGCGTGCTGATCCCGCTGGAGTGCGAGTACTTCGCCATGCGCGGCGTCGCGCTGCTGATGGAGACCATCGACAAGGTGCAGCAGCGGCTCAACCCGAAGCTGGCCATCGACGGCCTGCTCGGCACGATGTACGACTCCCGCACGCTGCACACCCGTGAGGTGCTGGGGTCCATCGTCAACGGGTTCGGCGACAAGGTGTTCCACACGGTTATCAACCGGACCGTGCGGTTCCCGGACGCCACCGTGGCGGGCGAGCCCATCACCAGTTTCGACACCGGGTCGATGGGGGCCAACTCCTACCGGGAACTGGCCAAGGAAGTGCTCGACCGGTGGCAGCGGACGGGCGAAGCGCAGGCTGGCTAGCGCCGGCCAGCGCCGCGAGCCCGGTACCGTTCTTACGTGGGGCAAGAGTCAGCGGAATCCGACGTCACGGCGGACGCGGGAGACGCACCGCGCGGATCAGGAGCCTTCGAGGTCCACCTCGACGTGTTCGAGGGACCGTTCGACCTGCTGCTGGCGCTGATCTCCAAGCACAAGCTGGACATCACCGAGGTCGCGCTGTCGCGGGTGACGGACGAGTTCATCGCCTACATCAAGCAGCGCTCCGGCGGCTGGGACCTGGACCAGGTCAGCTACTTCCTGCTGGTCGCCTCGACCCTGCTGGACCTGAAGGCGGCCCGGCTGCTCCCGTCGGGCGAGGTCGAGGACGAAGAGGACCTGGCCCTGCTGGAGGCCCGGGACCTGCTGTTCGCGCGGCTGCTGCAGTACCGGGCCTACAAGGAGGTCTCCGCGATCTTCGCGGGCCACATGGCCTCCGCCGCGCTGCGCTACCCGCGCCGCGTCCCGATGGAACCGCGGTTCGCCGGGCTGCTGCCTGAGGTACTGTTCACCATCGGCCCGCTGGAGTTCGCGAAGCTGGCCGCCCGGGCGCTGACGCCCAAGACGCCGCCCGTGGTCCCGGTGGAGCACATCCACCAGCCGTTCGTCTCCATCCGGGAGCAGGCCGTGCTCCTGGCCCGGCGGCTGAAGGAGCTGGGCCGGGCGTCGTTCCGCCAGCTGACCTCGGGATCGGACAACAACTACGAGATCGTGGCCTCCTTCCTCGCCCTGCTGGAGCTGTACCGGGAGGACACGGTGTCGTTCGACCAGGTGGACCCGCTAGGCGAGCTGTACGTGAGCTGGACCGGCGGCGACCGCGAGGTGGTCCTGGCCCCGCCCGGCGCCGCCCGCGACGGCGGGGAACGAGCAGAAAGCGAAGAAGAGTACACGTGAGTGACGAGTTCACGCCGGAGGTTTCCCCCGAGGAACCGCTGGACCCGGAGGAACCCGCTGTCCCGCTGCGCACCGCGCTGGAGGCGATCCTGCTGGTCGCCGACGAGCCGGTTCCGGAGATGCTGCTGGCCCAGGTCACGGAGCGTCCCACCGGGGAGGTCGCGTCGGTCCTGCGCGAGCTGGCGGCCGAGTACCGCGAGCAGGGCCGGGGCTTCGAGCTGCGCCAGATCGCCGGAGGCTGGCGCTACTACACGCGCGAGGACTGCGCCGCCCTGGTAGAGCGGTTCGTCCGCGACGGCCAGGAGGTCCGCCTGACCCAGGCCGCCCTGGAGACCCTCGCCGTCATCGCCTACCGGCAGCCGGTCAGCCGGGCCCGGGTCTCCGCCGTCCGCGGGGTCAACTGCGACGGCGTGATCCGCACCCTGGTCCTGCGCGGCCTGGTCGAGGACTCCGGTACCGACGGCGAGACCGGCGCGATCCTGTACCGCACGACCGGGTACTTCCTGGAACGGATGGGCATGGCGAGCCTGGACGAGCTGCCGGACCTGGCTCCGTTCCTCCCGGACAATTTCGAGGACATCGAGGACAATGAACGCACGCGGGCGTAACACTCCCGGTCGCGGCCGGCCGGCCCGGCCGTCGCGGCCCGCCCGGCCGGGGAACAGCCCGCGCCGGGAAGACCAGCAGAGCCGGGCATCCCGGGAAGAGGCGCGGGCGCGGGAAGAGGCCCTGTCGCCGGAGGCGAAGGCCCGCCTGCGGGAACTGCGCGGCCTGGGAAACTACGACGACGACCGCCCCGGCGACTACGGCACGGACCCCGGCGAGGACCGGGACAACCTCGTCGACGTCCCGGACGGCGTCCGGCTGCAGAAGGTCCTGGCCGCGGCCGGGGTCGGCAGCCGCCGGTACTGCGAGGAACTGATCGGCGAGGGCCGGATCGAGGTCGACGGGCAGGTCGTTCGCCGGTTCGGTGCCCGCGTCGACCCCGAGAACCAGGTCATCCGGGTCGACGGCAAGCGCATCCCGTCCCGCCAGGACGAGGTGTACCTGGTGTTCAACAAGCCCCGCAAGGTGCTGACCGCGATGAAGGACGACCGGGGGCGGTCGGTGATCAGCGACTATCTCGGGGACCGGGCCGAACGCCTGTTCCATGTCGGGCGGCTCGATTACGACACCGAGGGCCTGATGCTGCTGACCAACGACGGGGAACTGGCCCACCGGCTGGCCCACCCGAGCTACGAGGTGGCCAAGACCTACCTGGCCGAGGTCCCCGGCCCGGTCCCGAAGGACGTCGGCCGCCGGCTGGCCGCGGGCGTGGACCTGGAGGACGGGCTGGCCATCGCCGACAAGTTCCGGGTCCTGGAGCAGTCCGGCCAGAAGGCTCTGGTCGAGATCACCCTGCACGAGGGGCGCAAGCACATCGTGCGCCGGATGCTGGCCGAGGTCGGGCATCCGGTCAGCCGCCTGGTGCGGACCACGATCGGCCCGGTGAAGCTGAACGACCTGCGTCCCGGCAAGACCCGTGAGCTGTCGGTGCGGGAAATCGGCGACCTGTTCGCCTCGGTGGGGCTGTTACTCTTATGGGCCAGAAAGCAGGAAGGATTAAACGTGGCAGTCCGGGCAGTACGCGGCGCGATCCAGGTCGACGAGGATTCGAGGGACGCGATTCTTGAGGGCACAGCGGAGCTGGTCAGCGAGGTGATGAGCCGCAACGATCTCACCACCGACGACGTGATCAGCGTGCTGTTCACGGTGACCCCGGACCTGACCACGGAGTTTCCCGCGCTCGCCGCCCGCAAGCTCGGCTTCCACGCGGTGCCGCTGATGTGCGCGACCGAGATCCCGGTCCAGGGCGCGATGCCGCGCGTGGTCCGGCTGATGGCGCACATCGAGACGGCCAAGCCGCGCTCGGAGGTCCAGCACGTCTACCTGCGCGGCGCCGCGGCGCTCCGCCAGGACATCGCCCAGTAACTGCCCCTCATGGCGCCTGACACCGTCCCCGGCCGTGTCCTCGTCGTGGGAACGGGGCTGATCGGCACCTCGGTCGCGCTCGCGCTCCGCGCGCGGGGGGTGTCCGTGTGGCTGAACGACGCCGACCGGAGTTCCGCCGCCCTGGCCGAGGGCCTCGGCGCCGGAACCGCGGTGACCGACCTGCGCGACGCCAAGGGGATCGCCGACGTCGCGGTGCTGGCCATGCCGCCGGAGGCGGTGGGGGAGATGCTGCGGGCGTCCCAGGACGCGGCGGTGGCGGACGTGTATACCGACGTGGCCAGCGTGAAATCGCTGCCGGCCTCCCGCGCCCGGGAACTCGGCTGCGACCTGGCGTCGTACGTGCCGGGCCATCCCATGGCCGGGCGGGAGCGGCACGGGCCCGCCGCGGGCCGGGCCGACCTCTTCCTGGGCCGGACCTGGGCGGTATGCCCGCTCCCGGAGACGTCCGGCGACGCGGTCGCCGCCGTCACGGCCCTCGCCCGGGCCTGCGGCGCGAACGTGGTCACGGCGGACACCGCCACGCACGACCAGTGGGTGGCGCTGGTCTCCCACGCCCCCCACGTGGTGTCGTCGGCCATGGCGGCCCGCCTGGCCGCCGACGGCGTCACGGCCGACGCCCTGCGCCTGGCCGGGGGAGGGCTCCGCGACGTGACGCGCGTCGCCGCCGGGGACCCGGTCCTGTGGACGCAGATCCTCTCGGCCAACGCCGCCCCGGTCGCGGAGATCCTGAAGGCGGTCGCCGCCGACCTCGCGGACGCGGCGGAGACTCCCGCGGACATGACGGGCCTCCTGGTCCGCGGCCGGGACGGCGTGGGACGGATCCCGGGCAAGCGCGGCGACTCGCCCCGGGAGTTCGCGGTCGTCCAGGTCGTGATGGCGGACCGGCCCGGCGAACTGGCCCGCCTTTTCGGCGTCGCGGGCGACGCGGACGTGAACGTCGAGGACGTCCGCATCGAGCACTCGCCCGGCCACCCGACCGGTGTGGCCGAGATCTCAGTCCGTCCGGAACGGGCATCCGCGCTGCTAGACGCGCTGACCGCCGACGGCTGGACCGCCCGCCGCTAGCCCGTTCCCGCCGCGCGGGGAATGAAGACCGGGCCGCCCGGCTTACTACACGGCGTCAGCCTGGCGGTGGCGTTCACGCTGATTTTCCCTGGTTTTGAAGTCGGTACAGAAAGGCCTGTACTAGCCTTCGGCGTAAATCAGGGAAGTTACCGCCGGATAATCGTCAAAACGGTACAGTGAGGCACATGCGAGACAGTGAGCTTGCCGCGTCCATCGTGGATGGCGATCCGGGGGCGCTTGCCGAGACGTACGACCGGTACGCGGACCTTCTGTGGTCCTACTCCCGTTCCCTGCTGAACGACGAACGCCAGGCCGCCGAGGCCGTGGCCGACACCTTCGTGATCACGTCGTCCCGCCTGGACGTCCTGCCCGCCCCGGCGCGGCTCCGGGCCTGGCTGTACGCCGTGACCCGCATGGAGTGCCTGCGCCGGATGCGCGCCGTCAAGGACGCGCCCGTCCCGGGCAGCGCCGAGCGCCTGCGCCAGACGGCCCAGAAGCTGTCCACCGGCGAGCAGCAGCAGTTGCGCGCGCTCCTGGCCGAGGGGTTCACCGGCCTCGACGACGACGAGCGCGACGCCATGCAGATGGTGTGGCACGGTCTCGACCTCGCGGAAGTCGGCACGATCCTCGGGCTGCCCCGCGCCGAGACCTACACGCTCTTCACCCGGGCCCGCGATCAGCTGGAGGCCACGGTCGGCGTCCTGCTGATGGGCTGGTCGGGTCACGGGGGCTGTGACGTGTTCGAGGAGACGCTCTACGGGCGCGACAGCAAGCTCACCCCCGAATTGCGCGCCCGCCTGAGCAAGCACATTCTCCGCTGTGACCGCTGCACCGAGTCCTACCAGCGGCAGATGCGGCCCTCGCTGATGCTGGCCCTGTCCGTGGGCGCCCTGCTGTCCGAGGCGGAGGACGCGCGCGCCGCCGCGGGCCGCGCCCCGGCGGGCCTGTGGGAGCAGGTCTACCAGATGACCTCCGCCGCCAGCCCCGAGTCGCGCTGGCACAAGCTCCTCGGCGGCCGCCGGGTGACCTTCGGCCCCGACGGCTTCCCCCGGCAGCTGGCCGTCGGCCGCGAGGGCATGACGAGCCCGGTCAAGGTGGCCGCGGTCGGCGCCGTGGCCGTCGCCGCGACGGCCACCGGCTGGGCCACCCACGGGCACTTCTTCGCCGCGCGCCCGGACGCCAGCACGAGCAACGCCTCCAGCGGCGTCGCGCCGGTTACCCCGCAGACCAGGGCGGCGGCCACCGCGGCCGCCGGCAAGGGCGCCCACGCGGGCAAGCCGTCCACCAAGACGGTCTCCCATCACAAGGCCGCCCACGCCAAGCCCCAGCCGGCGGGCTCCTCGCCCTCGGCGCTGCCGGCCGCGACCTCGAGCGGCACGTCGGTCCCGGTCTCCGCCGGCTCCTCGTCGAGCGGCTCCCCGGGCTCGTCGGGCTCCTCCTCGGGATCGACGTCGTCCACGGCGACCTCCGGCGCGACCAGCACCGGCTCCTCTCCCGCGATCACCAGCTCCTCCGGCTCCAGCGGTTCGAGTTCCTCCAGCAGCGGTTCGAGCGGCTCGAGCGGTTCGGGTTCCTCCGGCAGCGGCTCCTCCGGCAGCGGTTCCGGCGGCTCGGGTTCCTCCGGCGGCTCGAGCGGCGGGCTGGGCGGGGTCGTGAAGAAGGTCACCGGCACGGTCAGCGGAGTTGTCGGCGGGGTCACCAGCGGCCTGTAGCCCGCCCGCCCTCGCTGATCTGCGGCTTAGGGCGCGAGCTGGAGGCCATATGCCCCATTTGCCGGGCGCAGGGCAGTCGTCTGGCGCCCTAAGCCATGATCATCCGTCTCCGGGCAGTCCGGCCACGGTGGCCGGCCGCCGGCCCGCCGGCCGCGACGGGGCTGCGCCTGCCGGTGCCGGTGAACCGGGCGATCTCCCGAGGGGGCCGCTCCCGGTCCGGGCCCGCGGTCGTGAACCCGGTGACCGCACTGCGCACTGCGCACGGTCTCGGTCTCGGTCTCGTCGAGAAGCTTGGCCAGGCCGGCCCAGTACCGGAGGTCGCGGTGGCGGCGGGACTGGTCGTCCGGGTGCCGCCACATGGGGTAAAGGCGACGGACCGGTCGCACCGACCTGCGGAGAGCCTGAGGACCGGTACCATTTCGGGGTGGAAACCTCAACGCCGAACGGGCTGACCGTGGCCGTGGACGGGCCGTCCGGATCCGGGAAGTCGAGCACTTCGAAGGGCGTCGCCAAGGCCCTCGGCCTGCGCTACCTGGATACTGGGGCCATGTACCGGGCACTGACCTGGTGGTTCATGGACCAGCGGGCCGACACCACCGATTCCGGCGCCGTGGCGGCGAACGCGGGCCGCCCGCGCCTTGAGGTCAGCACCGACCCGGACGACCCGTGGACCCGGGTCGACGGGCGGGACGTGTCCGAGGAGATCCGCACCCGTGAGGTTTCCCAGCAGGTGAGCCTGGTCTCGCGGGTGCCCGCTGTGCGGGAGCGCCTGATCGCCCTGCAGCGCGGGATCATCGCCGGTGCCGAGCCGGGCATCGTGGCCGAAGGCCGGGACATCGGCACCGTCGTGGCGCCGGACGCCGTTCTCAAGGTGTTCCTGACGGCGGACAGCGACGCCCGGGCCCGGCGCCGCGCCGCGGAGCGGGGCGCCGAGGTTGACACCACCGAGGCCGACCAGGCCCGCCGGGACCGGCTCGACGCCGCGCAGTCCGCGAAGGCGGACGACGCCGTGCTGCTCGACGCCACGGACCTGACCCTGGATGAGGTTATCCAGAAGATTGCCACGCTTGCCCGCGAGCGCTCCGCGCTTGCCTGTACGGGGGACGCAGGAGCCAGATGACTGACACGGACGAAGGCTGGGTCGAGTACACCGACATCGACTCCGAAGAGCCAGGAGACATCGACGAGGGCTCCGGCGGGGCGCTGCCCGTGCTGGCCGTCGTCGGGCGGCCCAACGTCGGCAAGTCCACCCTGGTGAACCGGATCCTCGGCAGCCGCCAGGCGGTCGTGGAGGACGTCCCCGGCGTGACCCGGGACCGGGTCGCCTACGACGCGAACTGGCGCGGCCGCGCGTTCACCCTGCTGGACACCGGCGGCTGGGAGGCCCGGGCCAAGGGGCTGTCCGCCCAGATCGCGGAGCAGGCCAAGGGCGGGGTCGCGATGGCCGACGCCGTCCTGTTCGTCGTGGACGCCCGGGTCGGGGCCACCGACGAGGACGAGGCGGTCGCGGCCGTCCTGCGGCGCTCGAAGAAGCCGGTGATCCTGGCGGCCAACAAGGTGGACGACGCCAAGAGCGAGTCCGACGCCCAGACACTGTGGTCGCTGGGCCTGGGCGAGCCGGTCATGGTCAGCGCCATGCACGGCCGGGGGAGCGGCGACCTGCTCGACCTGGTGCTGCAGGCCCTGCCGGAGACGCCGCCGCACCGCCTGGAGCAGCTGGCCGGCCCGCGCCGCGTGGCCCTCATCGGCAAGCCGAACGTCGGGAAGTCCTCCCTCCTGAACAAGCTGGCCGGGGAGCAGCGCGCCGTCGTCGACTCCACCGCCGGCACCACCCGCGACCCGGTTGACGAGCTCATCGAGCTCGGCGGGGTCACGTGGCGGTTCGTGGACACGGCCGGCATCCGGCGCCGCTACCGGGAGAGCCAGGGCGCGGACTTCTACGCGACGCTGCGCACCCAGAGCGCCCTGGACCGGGCCGAGGTCGCGGTCGTGCTGATCGACGCCAGCGAGCCGCTGACCGACCAGGACCTGAGGATCATCAGCACGGTCATCGAGTCGGGGCGGGCCCTGGTGATCGCCTACAACAAGTGGGACCTGACCGATGCCGACCGCCGGGACTACCTGGAGCGGGAGATCGAGCGGCAGCTGCACAGCGCCCGCTGGGCGCCGCGGGTGAACATCTCCGCCCAGACCGGCCGGCACGTGGAGCGGCTGGTGCCCGCGATCGAGACGGCCCTGGACAGCTGGGACCGCCGGATCTCCACCGGGCAGCTCAACTCGTGGCTGAACGCCCTGGTCGCCGCGACCCCGCCGCCGATGCGGGGCGGCAAGCAGCCCAAGATCATGTTCGCGACGCAGGCCGGCACCAAGCCGCCGCACTTCGTGCTGTTCACCAGCGGGTTCCTGGAGGAGACCTACCGCCGGTTCATCGAGCGGCGGCTCCGCGAGGAGTTCGGCTTCGAGGGCACTCCGGTCAAGATCTCCATGCGCCTGCGCGAGAAGCGCGGCAAGGGCGGCCCCGCCCGCCGCCGCTAGCGCTCTCGGCGCTGGCGGCGGCGCCGAAGGGGCTAGCCGGCGATCCGGGCGGCAGCGGCGGGCAGCCCGGAGCCGTTGAGGACCGGGTCCCAGAACGAGCACTGGTGCTGCGCGCCGAACGTGGCGCCGGTGATCGCCCGGGACTGGCCGCCCGGGCGCAGTGACAGGAGCCCGGCCCGGCCGCCCGCGGCGGGGGAGTAGGCGGGCCAGGCGGGCTGGCCGGCGGCGTCCGGCGAGCCGGCCTTGGTGAAGGCGCCCCAGTAGGCGATCATCTGCCGCGAGAGCGCGCGCTGCGCGGGGGTGAACTCCGCCGCCAGCGAGTACCCGTTGGTGAAGCTGGGCCACAGGTAGGCCAGTTCCATGGCGTGGCCCGCGCCCCACTGGTAGCCGGGCACGCTGTTGTTCAGTCCCGGGGCGTGCTCGTCGTCGAACTGGAAGAAGTAGGTCCGGGTGTTCTTCGCCAGCGAGGCCGCCAGGTTCTGTTCCGCGCAGCCGCCGATGCCGCCGACGGTGCCGCTGTCGGTCAGGATCGCGCCGATGGCGTATGCCGCCGTGTACGGGCTCGGGTAGGCCGACCACGGGTAATGAGCCAGGACCTGGGGTGCCAGCGCCCCGAAGGTGCTGTCGACCAGTTGCGTGTACTGCGCCTGGGTGTAGCCGGCGTAGCCTTGGGAGAACGTCCGGCCCTCGTCGTGGTTGGTGCCCATCAGCACCGGGACCTTCGCGAAGTTCCCGGAATCGACCGCCTTCTGCGGAGCCGTCGGCAGATCGGGCCCGCCATAGGTGAACAGCGGCTGGTAGCTTCCGCTGGCCGACAGCAGCGTCGCCTCGCTCTTGCCGCGCAGGCACGCCGCCGCCGTGGCCGGGTCCGGGCATCCCGCCGTCCTGGCGAAGGCGAGGGAGCCCGTCTGGGCGGTGGACCCGGACTGGCTGTCGCAGCTCCCGCTTTCCATGATCGCCCGTGCGAACAGGCCGCGCGCGGGCGGCGAGGCCAGCAGCGCGCACACCGACCAGCCGCCCGCGGATTCCCCGGCGATCGCCACCTGTGACGGGTCACCGCCGAAGCCGGCGATATTCGCGTGCACCCACTTCAGTGCCGCCTCCTGGTCGGCCAGCCCGAAGTTCCCGTCGGGTACCGCGGACGACAGGCCCGGCAGGTCCAGGAAGCCCAGCGGCCCGAGCCGGTAGTTGACCGAGACGACGATGATGCCCTCGGACTGGGCGAGCAGAGACCCGTCCTGCTGGTCGCCGGCGCCGGTGGTCAGCCCGCCGCCGTGGATCATGAACATCACCGGCAGTTTCTTCCCGGCCGGGATGACACTGGGCGCGTACACGTTGAGGTACAGGCAGTCCTCGTTGTCGATGCGCGGACCGTTGCCGCTGGCCGGCTGGGCGCACCGGCCGCCGTAGGACAGCGCGCTCCGCACGCCGGACCAGGACTGTGCCGGCTGCGGCGGCGCCCAGCGCAGCGCGCCGGCGGGCGGCCGCGCGTACGGCAGGCCGAGCCACTGGTCCACGGCGCCGGTGGTCCGTCCCTCGACCTGCCCGGTACCGGTCGTGACGGTGAGGTTCTGCGGGGTGACCGCGGCGGGTGCGGCTGACGCCGGCGACGGCGCGGCCGCGGCGAGAGCCCCCGCGGAGAAGACGAGGGCCGCCGCAATGGCCCCCGCGGCGCTGAGAAGCCCCAATCGGGCACGCCGTGAAAGGCGGCGCAGGTCGTGTGTCTGCATGACGGTCCTCCGCTGAAGCGAGGCGAATGACGAATGAAACGCCAGCGCTATCGTCCTCCCGAACTTCAGCAGAGTCGATGGCGCGGGGGAGGCGGGATGATCCGTTCGGAATAATCGTTGTCCGTGGTAGCAATGGACAAGCTCAGCGAGATCGACCGGCGGCGGGTGTGGCATCCGTATGCGCCGATGCCCGCCCGGGTCGCCCCGCTGGTCGTGACGGAGGCCAGCGGAGTCCGGCTGCGGCTGGAGGACGGCCGGGAGCTGATCGACGGGATGTCGTCGTGGTGGGCGGCGGTCCACGGGTACCGGCACCCGGACCTCGACGCGGCCGCCCGGGACCAGATCGGGAAGATGAGCCACGTGATGTTCGGGGGGCTGACGCACGAGCCGGCCGTGCGGCTCGCGGACCGGCTGGCCGGCCTCGCCCCGGACGGGCTGGAGCACGTGTTCCTGTGCGACTCCGGGTCCGTCAGCGTCGAGGTCGCGGTGAAGATGTGCCTGCAGTACTGGCGGTCGCTGGGCTTCCCGGACAAGCAGAAGCTCCTGACGTGGCGCGGCGGGTACCACGGCGACACCTTCATGGCCATGTCGGTGTGCGATCCCGAGGGCGGCATGCACCGGATGTGGGACGGCGTGCTGCCCCGGCAGGTGTTCGCCGGGCCGCCGCCGGAGACGTTCGAGCAGTCCTACGCGGGTGAACTGCGAGACCTGATCGCGCGGCACGCCGGCGAGCTGGCCGCGGTGATGGTGGAGCCCGTGGTGCAGGGGGCCGGCGGCATGCGGTTCCATTCCCCGGAGTACCTGAAGGTGCTCCGCCAGGCGTGCGACGACCACGGCGTGCTTCTCGTCTTCGACGAGATCGCCACCGGGTTCGGGCGCAGCGGCTCGCTGTTCGCCGCGGGCCACGCCGGGGTGTCGCCGGACGTGATGTGCGTGGGGAAGGCGCTGACCGGCGGGTACCTGACCCTCGCCGCGGCCCTGTGCACCAGTGAGGTCGCGGCCGGGATCGGGCGCGGCGAACTGCCGGTGCTGGCCCACGGGCCGACGTTCATGGGCAACCCCCTGGCCTGCGCGGTGGCCAACGCGTCCCTGGACGTGCTTCTGGGAACCGGCACCTACCCGCGGGGCTGGCAGGCCGAGGTGAAGCGGATCGAGTCCGGGCTGGCCGCCGGGCTGGAGCCGGCCCGGTCGCTGCCCGGGGTCACGGACGTGCGGGTCCAGGGGGCCATCGGGGTGGTCCAGCTGGACCACGCGGCGGACATGGCCGCGGCGACGGAGGCGGCGGTGCGGGCGGGGGTATGGCTGCGGCCTTTCGGCGAGCTGATCTACACCATGCCGCCGTACGTCACCTCCGATGACGACCTGGCCCGCCTCTGCGAGGGCCTCCTCGAGGTCGCCCGCGCCGCCTGACCCCGGCGTCCCGCGTCTCCCCGCGGAGCCGCTCCTCCCGCGGCGGCCGCCCGGCTCAGGGCAGGACGGGACGCAGGCGCTGGACCGGGGGCCGCGCGATCGGGGCGCGGGGCCGGGACTCCGGGGGGCTGGCGGCGGCGGGCACGGCCAGGTGGAACCACACGGTGGTGCCGGCCGGGTCGTACAGGTAGCCCCAGCGGCCGGCCAGCTGCTGCACCAGGTACAGCCCGTGGCCTTCGGCCCCGTACAGTTCGCTTTTGACGGCCGGCGCCTCGGCCGCGCCCTGATCGGTTACCTCGATCAGCACGCCGTCCGGGAGGCCGATGACGGTCACGGCCACCGAGCCCCCGTGGCCCGACCTGGTGTGCTGGATCGCGTTCGTGACCAGTTCGGACGTCAGTAAGGTCGCCGCGTCGGAGTCGATTCCGCCGGTGCCGGACACGGCGTGCGTGACGAACTCGCGGGCCCTGACGACCTGCTCCGGCCGGCCGGGAACCGTCAGCGTGCCGAGTACGCAGGACCGCCTGCCGCCTGCTTCCTGGCCCGTGCGCGCTGGCTGATGACCGCTTCCTGCCAGGCTGTCCATCCGCGTGCCTCCCCGAGTCGGGCGTACTGATACGGGAAAAACAGGGAAATATCCCTCATAAAGGAAAGCGTCTTTCGGAGGGAATATTTCCTATGTTGCTGTATGTCGGTTTTGGGAGTTAGGGGCGTCGTTCGGGTTTCGGGTTGATTGCGCCCCGGCCTCGTTATGATAATGCTGCCGCAAGCGCACGCCGCGCAAGTGCGTGGAGCAAGTTTCCCGGATGAAATCCCGTATGGGATTTCATCCGAGTCGATTCCGCTGTATCGTACTGACTTGTCAGCACCGCCTGAGTGAAGCAACCCGGGCGCGGAGAGCTACGGAGGGCTAGGCTCTTCTTGCTGTACGGGGGAAATCACGCGCAGGCCTCGGGCCGTCGACGCGTTCCAGGGAGGTGATCCTGCGGTGTCCATGGGACCCACTGTCCGGAGGCGGAGGCTCGGTACCGAGCTGCGCAAGCTCCGCGAGAAGAGCGGTTTCAAACTGGAAGAGGTAGCCGCCGAACTCGGCGTGGCCCCCTCCACTCTGTCGCGCATCGAGACCGGCAAGGCGCCGACGAAGTCGGCGTACCTGAACCAGATGCTCGAGATGTACGGCGTGAAGGCCAGCGACCAGCGGCAGGTCCTGGTCGACATGGCCCGAGAAGGCCACCGCAAGGGCTGGTGGGCCGCCTACGACGACGTCCTGCCCAGCGGGTTCGACATCTACGTCGGGCTGGAGGCCGAGACGACGGCCGTCCGCAGCTACGAGGTGTCGGCGGTGCACGGCCTGCTCCAGACGGCCGACTACGCCCGCGCCGTGCTGCGGGAGATGTACCCCCGGCACACGACGGAGCAGATCGAGCGCCTGGTGGATCTCCGGATGGCCCGTCAGCGGCGCCTCGACGACGAACCGCCGCTTGAGGTGTGGGCGATCCTGGACGAGGCGATCATCCGCCGGACCGTCGGGGGACCGGAGTGCATGCGCCGCCAGCTGGAACACCTCGTGGCGGAGGGGGAGCGGCAGGGCATGACCATCCAGGTGCTGCCGTTCGCGAGCGGCGCGCACGCCGGGCACGGGGGACCCTTCTCCATCCTTGAGTTCCCCGACCGGGACGACGCCGAGGTCGCCTACATGGAATCGGGCGCCGGACACATCTACCTGGAAAAGGACAAGGAGGTGCGGGCCCGGGCCGAGGCCTTCGACCGGCTCCGGGCGGCCGCGCTGTCGCCGTTCGAGTCCGCGGACCTGATCGGGGAAGCCGCGCGCGCACTCACCTGAGTTTGGGACGGCCGACCGGCCGTTTCATGGGGGAAACACATAGGAGGGATCGGATGGAGATCGATCAGGCCAAGCTGCACTGGTTCAAGAGCTCGTTCAGTGCCGCGGGCAACTGTGTCGAGGTTGCTCACCTTCCGGGCGGCGGGGTCGCGCTCCGGGACTCCAAGGACCGGGCGAAGCAGCCGCACGCCTACACGCGGAGCGAGTGGGACGCGTTCCTGCGCGGCGCCAAGAACGGCGAGTTCGACCAGCCGCTTGTCTAGCGAGCTTTCTGCACGCTCATACCAACTCGCGCGGTCGTGTCCCGGCGTAACGCGGAGGTTGCCGCCTCCGCGCCAGGGCTGACCCGGAGCAGAGAGACGGCGGGTTCCCGTTGCGGTGCGGGAACCCGCCTTTCCCATGTCTGGAACGACCAGTCCGGGCCGGCCGGGGCCGTCCGCCCGTCGTGTCAGACCGGACCCGCCGTCCTTGGCGCTGCGAAGGAAAGCATCTCACCCCCGGGACGGGAAGGCCAGCGCCGGCCCCGCCAGGTGTGTCGCGGCCGGCGAGCCTACTCGTCACGGTCGGCCTCCAGCTCCCGGATGACCCGGTCGAGGATCGCCGGAGTCTGCTGCGGCTGGCTCGCCACGATGCTCAGCCGCTCCAGCGCGAGCAGGTACCGGTCCACCTCGGCCGGCTTGTCCAGGTACAGGGCGCTGGTGAGGTTCTCGACGTAGACCACGTCGGGCAGGTCGCGCTCGGCGAAGCGGAGGATGGAGAAGCCGGTGGGCGCCGCGTAGCCGCCCACGTTGTACGGGATCACCTGCAGGGTGAGGGACGGGCGCCCGATCTGCTCCCGCAGGTAGCGCAGCTGGCCCAGCTGGACGTCGATGCCGGCCACCGGCCGCCGCAGCGCGGCCTCGTCGATGATGCCCCAGAGGCGCAGCTTGCCGTCGCGGAACCGCCGCTGCCGCTCCTTGCGGAGCACGACATGCCGCTCGGCCTCGTCGATCGGGAAGTCGCCGAGCGCGATCACCGAGGAGGCGTAGTCCTCGGTCTGCAGCAGTCCGGGGATGAACTGCGGCTCGTAGACGCGGATGGAGCGCGCGGCCTCCTCCATGCCGACGTAAGCCTGGAACCATTCCGGAAGGATGTCGTGATACCGCTGCCACCAGGCGGGCCGGTTCGCCTGTTCGGCCAGGCGCAGGAGCTGTTCCCTCTCATCGCCTTCGACGTCGTAGAGCGTGAGCAGGTCCAGCACGTCGATCTCGCGGATGGCGTTGCGCCCGAGCTCGATGCGGCTGATCTTCGATTCCGAGGCCCGGATCTCGGCGGCCGCCTCCCGGGCGGTGATGCCCTTGGCGTCGCGGAGCTTGCGCAGCTGGCTGCCCAGAAGTATCCGGAGTACGGTCGGCCCGTCGGAAGAGTCAGGCACGGCGGCCAACCTCCTCAGCATTGGCATGGCGCTCAGGGCACGGGGTCGCGTTCATGGATTTCCGTAATGCAATTGCGTGACGGAGCCGCGCTCTGGAACCGAGCTCCCACGCCTCTGATGATATCTCATATGGGATATCACGCCAGGGTGCAAACCCCTAGATTTCCCGCCCCGGTGCCCCGGCACCCTGGAAGAACGCCCGCCAGAGCGCTTCCGGGGGCCGGAGCGGGGGTGTCGCCCCTCCTCGCGCAATTGTGCATGCACAATGCCTTTAGTGCATGCACAATACGAGAGTGGTTCGCGGACTGGTTTCCCCTGTGGTGATCTGACCGTTGCTGAATGGCGGAATACGATGATGAACGAATCATAATTCGGCCCGGATATCCGTTACCAGCGGCCGTGGATCCGGGCCCGGAAATACTTGTCGTAGAGGTCGCCGATCCGGGACAGGGCGGCGTCGCTGAGCGGCGGAAGGTCCGCCGCGGCCGCGTTCTGGGCGGCCTGGGCCACGTCGCGGGCCCCGGGGATCACCGTGGTCACGCCAGGCTGCTGAAGGACCCAGCGGACCGCCGCCTGCGCCGTGGTCGTTCCCGGGGGGACCGGCCCGGTGAACGCGTCCGGCGAGCCGACGGCGTCCCCGAACTCGGCCGCGGCCCGGACACCGTCGGCGAAGTCCACGCCGGAGAACGTCTCCCCGACGTCGAACGCCTCCCCGTTCCGGTTGTAGGTGCGGTGGTCGCCGGACGCGAAGGTGGTGTCGAGGGTGTACTTTCCCGACAGCAGGCCGGACGCCAGGGGCACCCGGACGATGATCCCGACCCCGGCCGCCGCGGCCGCCGGGAGCACCTCCTCCAGCGGCTTGCGGCGAAACGCGTTGAGGATGATCTGCACGGATGCCACGCCCGGGCGCTTGATCGCCTCGAGGGCCTCGGCGCAGGTCTCCACGCTGACGCCGTAGGCGGCGATCCGGTCCTCGGACACGAGGGTGTCGAGCGCGTCGTAGACCGCGTCCGTGGAATACACGGGCGTCGGCGGGCAGTGCAGCTGCACCAGGTCCAGGCGCTCGACGCCGAGGTTCGCCCGGGACCGGTCGTTCCAGGCCCGGAAGTTCTCCAGCACGTAGTTCGACGGGATCTGGTCCACGCGGCGGCCCATCTTGGTGGCGACCGTGACGGGCGAGCCGGCGTTGCCCGCCAGGAACCGCCCGATGATCTGCTCGCTGCGCCCGTCGCCGTAGACGTCGGCCGTGTCGAAGAACGTGACCCCGTCCTCCGCCGCGGCCCCCAGCACGCCGAGGGCGTCCGCCTCGCTGACGTCGCCCCAGTCCCCGCCGTACTGCCAGGTGCCGAGGCCGATGACCGAGACGTGCTTACCGGTTCTCCCGAGAATTCGCTGCTCCACGGATCTCGATCCTACGGCCGGCGCCCCGGCTACAATCGGGCGGGTGCAGAGCCTGGACCGTCGTATCGTCAGGCTCGCGGTGCCGGCGCTCGGGTCGATCGCGGCCGAGCCGCTCTACAACCTGGCCGACACCGCCATCGTCGGGCACCTGGGCCGGCAGGCCCTGGACTCCCTGGCCATCGCGGTCTCCGCCCTCGCCATCATGGCGTGGGTCGCCCTGTTCCTCACGACCGCCACGACCTCCGCCGTCGCCCGGATGGCCGCGTCCGGCGACACCGACGGCGCGGGACGGGCCGTCGGCGCCGCCTACCTCGCGGCGGCCGGAATCGGCGTCGTCACGTCCGCTGTCCTGGCCGGCGCGGCACCGGGACTGGCCTGGCTGCTGGGCGCCCGGGGCCCGGTGCTCGCCGGGGCGGCCGGCTACCTCCGCGTGTCCGCGGCGGGCGTGCCGTTCCTCTACCTGTCGTATGCCGGGAACGGGCACATGCTCGGGCTGGCGAATCCCCGCACGCCGCTGCGGGTGGCGGTCAGCGCCAACGTCGTGAACGTGGCCCTGGAAGCGGCGCTGGTCTTCGGCGCGCACACGGGCCTGCTGGGCTCGGCCGCGGGGACGGTCGCCGCGCAGGCGTTCGCCGCGGCGTCCTACGCCCTCGCGTCGTGGCGCTCGGCGTCGATCGCGCCGGGGCGCCCCACCGGTCCGGAGCTCCGGCTGCTGCTGCGTGACGGGCACCGGCTGTCGGTGCGGACGATCGCGCTGGGCGTGGTGCCGCTGGCCGCGGTCGCCGTGGCCGCGCGGCTGGGGCCGGTGCCGCTGGCGGGCCAGCAGATCGCGAACCGGCTGTGGAACGTCCTGGCGACGTCGCTGGACGCCCTCGCCGTTCCCGCGCAGGTGTTCGTGAGCTCGGCGATCGGCGCCCGCGACCCCGGGGCCGCCGAGCGCACCGGGCACCGCACCCTGGTCATCGGTTTCGCCGTCGGGTGCGCGTTCGGCGTCGTCACCGCCGCGCTGGCGCTCGGCGCGCCGAGCCTGTTCACGGGCGACCCGGCCGTCCGGCGCGCCGCGGTCATCGGCCTCGTCGCGGCCGCCGCCACCCAGCCGCTGGCGGCGCTCGCGTTCGTGCTCGACGGGCTCATCCTCGGCATCGAGGACTACCGGGCGATGCGCCGCGCGATGATCGGCGCCATCGCTGCGTTCGCCCCGGTGGCCGCCGCCACGGCGGCGTTCCACGGGCTCGGCCTGCCCGGCGTGTGGGCCGCCCTCGGCCTGTGGCTGGCGGCCCGGGCCGGCCTGCTCTACCGGCGCTGGAGCGCCCACGTCCGGGCGGGGGGAACGCGATAGCGTGGGGCACTATGAAAGCCGCTGTGTACCGCATGACGGGATCCGCCCGTGACGTCCTGACCGTCGAGAACGTGGACCGGCCCGAACCCGGGCCGGGCGAGGTGCTGGTCAGGGTGCATGCCTCCGGCGTGAACCCGACCGACTTCAAGACCCGCGCCGGGGCGACCCCGCGCCCGATCGACGAGTTCCAGGTCCCGAACCAGGACGGCGCCGGCGTGATCGAGGCCGTGGGCGAGGGCGTGGACCCGGCCCGGGCCGGCCAGCGGGTCTGGGTATGGTTCGCCGCCTTCAACCGCCGCTGGGGCACGGCGGCGGAGTACACCGTGGTGCCGTCCCGCCAGGCCGTGGAGCTTCCCGGGAACGCCTCGTTCGAGCTCGGTGCCTCCCTGGGAGTCCCGGCCATGACCGCGCACCGGGCCCTGTTCGCCGACGGGCCCGTCGAGGGCAAGACTGTGCTGGTCGCCGGCGGCGCGGGCGCGGTCGGCCACTTCGCGATCGAGCTGGCCAGGCACGCCGGCGCCCGCGTGGTGACCACGGTCTCCGGCGAGGAGAAGGCCGACCTGGCGCGCCAGGCCGGCGCCGACCTGGTCGTGAACTACAAGGACAAGGACGCGATCGACCAGGTGCGGGCGTTCGCCCCGCAGGCCGACCGGATCGTCGAGGTCGCGCTCGGCGCCAACCTGGAACTCGACCTGGCCGTCTCCGGGCCGCGGACCAGCGTGGTCACCTACGCCGCCGACGGAACCGACCCCGTGATCCCCGTCCGCGCCTGCATGGGCGCCAACGTGAACCTGCGGTTCATGCTGCTGTACGGGGTGCCGGACGAGAATCTCGACCAGGCCGTCACGGACATCACCGGAGCGCTCCGGAGCAGCGCCCTCACCGAACTGCCGGCTCACCGCTTCTCGCTCGACGACGCGGCCGCCGCCCACGAAGCCGTCGAGAACGGCGCGGTCGGCAAGGTCGTCATCACGCCCTGAGGCCCGCCCCGGCCGGTCCCGCGCGCCGCCGGCGCGGGGCCGGGGCCGGCGGTGAGATACGGTCTTATACCCGTGAGCCCGAACAAAGCACGCCGAGCGGAAACGGCGCTGCTCGTGGTGGGCGTCGCCGCCCTGGGGTACAACCTGCGCGGCGCGATCACCAGTCTTCCCCCGCTCTTTCCCGAGCTGACCCAGAGCCTGCGGCTGTCGGCCGCCGAGGTATCGTTCCTGGCCGCGGTGCCGGTGCTGTGCTTCGGCGTGGTCTCCGGGTTCGCCGCCTGGTTCGCCCGCCGCCTGGGCGAGGAACTCGTGCTGGGCATCGCCGCGGTCGTCCTGACGGCGGGCCTGCTGCTGCGGGCGGCCGCCCCGGGGGTCCTGCTGTTCCCCGGCACGGTCCTGGCCGCGGGCTCGATCGCGGTCATGAACGTCCTGTTGTCCAGCCTGATCAAGCGGCGCTGGCCCGAGCGGGCCGGGATGCTGATCGGCGTCTACATCACGGCCCTGTCCCTCGGCGCGATCACCGGTTCCCTGGGGGCGGTGCCCATCTGGGATGCCTCCGGCGGCTCGGTGTTCCTGTCCCTGGGCTGGCTGGCCGCCCCGGCCGCGCTGGCCGCGGTGGCGTGGGCCCCCCAATTGCGGTACCGAACGGGTCTTCGTTCCCCCGCCGGCCCGGCCGCCGCCTCGCCCCCGCCCCGGGTGGCGGTCCATAGACACGCGCTGGCGTGGCAGGTCATGGCGTTCATGGGCATCCAGAGCCTGCTGTACTACGGGGTCCTGTCCTACCTGCCGACGATGCTGCGCGACCGCGGGGCCAGCGCGGCGGCCGCCGGGAACCTGGCGGCCCTGATGGGCGTGGGCAACCTGGCCGTGTCCCTGATCGTCCCGATACTGGCCCAGCGGATGCGGTCCCAGCGCGCCCTGGTCGTGCCGACCGTGCTCGCCCTGGCGGTGGGCCTGGCGGGAACGGTGTACGCGCCGCTCGGCTCGGCGCCGCTGTGGGTGCTGATCCTGGGCGCGGGCCAGAACGCGGCCCTGAGCCTGGCCATCTTCTTCACGATGGCCCGGGCCCCGCACCCGGCCGCGGCCGCCTCGCTGTCCGGGCTGGCCCAGGCCGCCGGGTACCTGCTGGCCACGGTCGGGCCGCTGGAACTCGGCTTGCTGCACTCGGCCACCGGAAGCTGGAACCCGCCGCTGATCGTGCTGTTCTCGCTCAACGCGGTGCTGATGGTCGCGGGGCTGCTGGCGGCCCGGGGCCGCGTCCTGCCCGACGGGACACTGGGCCATCCCGGGGGACGGTCCCCCGCGGCCCCCGATGAAAGGGCGACGTTATGCATGCGCCGGCACCGGTCGGGTTCGACCTGGACCTGACGCTGATCGACTCGCGGCGGGCGATCATGGCGTCGTTCGCCGCGACCGCGGAGGCCACCGGGGTGGCGATCGACCCGGCGGGAGTGGAGTCCCGGCTCGGGATCAAGCTGGAGGACGAACTGTCGCACTGGTTCGCCCCCGGGGCGATCGGCGGCGCGGTCGAGATCTACCGGGCGCACTACGCGCGGGTCGCGGCCGGGCTTACGGAGGTGCTGCCGGGCGCCGCCGCCGCGCTGGACGCGGTCCGGGCCTCCGGAGCGCGGGCCGTGGTGATCACCGCTAAGTACGTGGTGCCCGCCCGGGCCGCCCTGGAGGCGACCGGGCTGAACGCCGACGACCTGTTCACCGAGCGGCACGGCCCGGAGAAGGCCGAGGTCCTGGCCGAGATCGGCGCCGGGGTCTACGTGGGCGACACGCCGGCTGACATGGCCGCCGCCCGCGCCGCGGGCGCGGCCGCGGTGGGGGTCGCGACGGGAGCGTTCAGCGCGGACACCCTGACGGAGTCCGGCGCGGACGTTGTCCTGGCGTCGCTCCTGGACTTCCCGGCCTGGTACGGCACGGCGGTCTCCGGGGCCGGCCGCGGCTGACCCGGCGCCGCGGCCGGCGGAGCCGGTGTTCCTCTGCCGGGCCGCTGCGGTATGTGCATCGCGTCAGAGAAGACCGGATCGGCTCGCCCGGGACCGCCCCGGTACTTGATCATGAAAATGATCTTGGCGGGGCAGCCGTACCCCACTGCGTGACCCCCGCCAAGATCCTCAGTCCGCCCTGGC
Source organism: Streptosporangiales bacterium (assembly GCA_009784565.1). GTDB lineage: Bacteria > Actinomycetota > Actinomycetes > Streptosporangiales > Streptosporangiaceae > Trebonia. The sequence goes on from WRBL01000002.1 coordinate 29,337, forward strand.
CCCGGGGCCGGGGCGGGACGCCGGGGCGTTACTCGGACTCGGTCTCCGCGGCCTGCCCGGCGGCGCCGGCCAGGCCGTAGCGCTCGGCGTGCTCCGGGTCCCCGGGGTCGATGGTCCGCAGGCCCTCGGACTGGAGCCGCTCGTTGACCTGGTCGAGGTTCTCGCGCACCAGCGCCTGCTCGGCCTCGGTGGCCTTGCCGCGGTGCGGCTTGCCCGCGTGCTCCAGCGTCGCGTAGTCCGGGCGGTCGGCCTTGGCCGCGGCCGCCCGCGAGGTGCCGGCCCGGGACTTCTTGGCCGGGCGGGCCGCGATCAGCAGTTCGCTGGCCGGCCGCTCGGTCGCCATCTTGGCGAACTCGTCCGCGTCGATCACCACGCGCCGGGGCTCTTCCTCGCCCGGCAGGTGCAGGTCGAGCACGGCGACGTTCAGCGCGTGCTTCTCCATGGCGAGCGCCTCGTCGGCCAGCGCCTCGATCTCCACCGCGCCGCCGTCAAGCTCCGGGTGCTCATGGACCACGATGCGCGTGAGCGCCTCATCCTGCGTGATGAGCTGTCCGCTCAAGTCGCTGAACCGAACAGTCTTCTGTCCCATGACCGACCTCTCTCCGGGCGATTCGCGTTTATCTCACCTTGCCGTAAACCTGTTCGAGTGTCAAACTCATGTTCCATATCGGACGTACGGTACGAAACTATGAGCGCATGCGTGACCCCGCGACAGTGGCGGCAGAGGCAGAGTATAGGACCAGGCTCAGGAGTCCCTGCGCACGAGAAGCCAGCCGCCCGCGGTGAGCAGGGCCGCGGGGTACAGCGCCACGATGCCCAGTTCCAGCCACGGAGACCAGCCGAATCCGGACACCGGCTTGACCGCGGCGAGAGAGTTCCCCGCGATCAGCTCCGGCAGGAAGCGCCCGATCCCGGACGACCGCGCCGCCCCGGCCACCAGCGGCAGCACGAACAGGCCGCCCACCAGCGTGGCCGCGCTCGCGGCGCTGTGCCGGACGAGCGCACCGATCCCGAGCCCGGCCAGCCCGATCAGCGCGAGGTACAGCCCGGTGAGCACGACGGCCCGCACCACCGTCGGGTCACCGAGGGAGGGATGCGGCACCGGCGGCCGCAGCACGGCGATGCCCAGAAGAAATGACGCGAACGTCGTGACCTGCCCGGCGAGGAGCCCGGTGACTCCGAACACGGTGGCCTTCGCCACCAGCACCAGCGGTCGGCGCGGCACGGCGGCGAGCGTGGGCCCGATCGTCCCCGACGAGTACTCGCCGGTCATGATCAGGACGCCGAGGACGCCCATGACGACCTGCCCGAGGATGACTCCCGCGAGCACATTGCTGGTCGGGTCGCCGCCGGCGTCGCGGGTGTTGTAGCCCGCGATCACCCCGAGCGCGATCGAGGCCGCCAGTCCGAGACCGAGTGCCCAGGTTGTGGACCGCAGGGTGCGCAGCTTGACCCATTCCATCGCGACCGCTTGCCGGTATCCCGAACGAATCATCGTGACTCTCCCGTCGTCAGGCCGAAGAAGGCGTCTTCGAGCGATCCGCCGCCGCGCGCCGCCAGTTCGGCGACCGTCGCGTCCGCGAGCAGCCGCCCGCCGCCGATGACGGCGACCCGGCCGGCGATCTGGGCGAGTTCGCCGATGAGGTGGCTGGAGACGAGCACGGTCCGGCCCTCGGCGGCCAGGGACCGCATCAGCCCGCGGATCCACCGGACCCCCTCGGGATCGAGGCCGTTGACCGGCTCATCCAGCAGGAGCACCCCGGGATCGCCGAGCAGCGCCGCCGCGATGCCGAGCCGCTGCCCCATGCCGAGCGAGAACGTCCCGGCCCGGCGGGAGGCGGCATCCGAGAGGCCGACGAGGCCGAGGACCTCCTCGACCCGGCGGCGGCCGATGCCGCCGCCGGCGGCGAGCGCGGTCAGGTGCGCCCGCGCGGTCCGCCCGGGGTGGAAGGACCGCGCCTCGAGCAGGGCCCCGACTTCCCGCAGGGGCCAGCCCAGGGCCCGGTAGGGGAGGCCGCCGATGGTCGCGGTGCCGCGGGTGGGGGCGTCGAGGCCCATGATGAGCCGCATCGTGGTCGACTTGCCGGACCCGTTGGGCCCGAGGAAACCGGTCACGATGCCCGGCCGCACGTCGAAGCTGAGGTCATCGACGGCGAGGGTGCCGCCGTAGCGTTTGGTGAGTCCGCGTAGCTGGATCATGTCGACGACGCTAGGAACGCGGCGGCCCGGGCGCGTCGTCCCGCGGCGCCATCCGCGCCCGCTTGTCGTACCCCGGTATGACACCGCCAGCGGGACGACGGAAGAGCGGCGGCAGGCCTACGCTGAGGACGTGGACGAACGGGCACCGGCCGCGGTGCGGCCGCTGAGGCGCCGGTACGCGCTGATGGCGTGGGGAATCGCCTTCCTCGCCGTGCTATTCACGCCGCTGATTCCGGGCCAGAACCGGGTGACCACCGGGTACTACATGGCTCTGGCGGTCACGTTCGCGGTGGCGGGGTTCCGGTACGGGCCGAGGTACGCGTGGGGAATGTGGGCCGCGATGTGCGTCCCGGTCTGGCTGTGGACCTTCTCGAACGTGGTGTACCCGCTGGTGGACACCGGCTTGCTGGCTCTGCTGGCGGCCGTGCTGCACGCGGTCTGGTACTGGCGGCGTGACCGCCGGGCGCTGACCGCGCAGACCGCGCTGGCCGAGCGGCAGCGCGAGCGCAACGCGGTCCTGACCGAACGGGCGCGCATCGCCCGGGAGATGCACGACGTGGTGGCCCACCACATGTCGATGATCGCCGTGCGGGCGGAAACCGCCCCGTACCGGGTCCCGGAACTCCCCGAGCCCGCCCGGAAGGAATTCGCCGCCCTCAGCGAGGCCGCCCGGGAGTCCCTGACCGACATGCGCCGCCTCCTCGGTGTCCTCCGCAGCGACATCCCCGCTGATGCAAGCGACGAGTGCGGCGTCGCGCTCGCCCCGCAACCGGGCCTGGACGATGTCGGCGAGCTCATCGAGACGGCCCGCCGGGCCGGGGCGGAGGTCGCCCTGGACATGCCGGAGCCCGCGCCCGGCGTACCGGGCAGCGTGGGCCTCGCCGCTTACCGGATCGTCCAGGAGTCGCTGTCCAACGCGGCGCGTCATGCTCCCGGCGCGCGGATAAGCGTGACCATTGAGGAGAAGCCATCATCCGTTCGGATCAGCGTGGTGAACGGGCCGGCCGCGGGCCTTCCGCCGCCAGGCCGGGGGGCCGGGCACGGCCTGAGCGGGATGAGGGAACGGGCCGTCCTGCTCGGCGGCGAGCTGAGCGCCGGACCCGGGCCCGGAGGCGGATTCGAGGTGGGCGCGGTTCTGCCGGTGACGGGCCCGGCGGGAGGAGCGTGATGATTAGCTGCCTGATCGCCGACGACCAGGCGATGGTACGGGAGGGCTTCGGGGCGCTGCTGAACGCGCAGCCGGATATGACCGTCTGCGGGCTCGCCGCCGACGGCCGCGAGGCGGTCAGGCTCGCCCGTGATACCCGGCCGGATGTCATCTTGATGGATATCCGGATGCCGGTGACGGACGGACTGCGAGCGACCAGGGAGATCCTGCGGGAGGCGGCCGCCACGCGGGTTCTCGTGCTGACCACGTTCGACCTCGACGAATACGTCTACGAGGCGCTGAAATCGGGGGCGAGCGGATTCCTCCTCAAGGACGCGCCCGCCGCCGAACTGGTTCGCGCGGTGCGCGTGGTGGCGGAAGGCGAGGCGCTGCTGGCGCCCTCGGTGACGAAGAGGCTGATCGAGGACTTCACGACCCGCCCCCGCGCGGCCCCGGACGCCAGCGGCCCGGCCGGCCGGCGGCTCGGCCAGCTGACGCCGCGTGAACGCGAGGTCCTGACGCTGATCGCGGGGGGCCTGTCCAACGCCGAGATCAGCGCCTTCCTCGTGATCGCCGAGCAGACCACCAAGACTCACGTCGGCCGCATCCTGATGAAGCTGAACCTGCGCGACCGGGCCCAGGCCGTCGTCCTCGCCTACGAATCCGGCCTGGTCGCTCCGGGAGGGACCGGGGCCTGAGCACCCGCGTCCCGGGCCATGTCCCCGTGTGACGAATGGGGCATTTGATATTTTTTGGCAGGTGAGAGGGGTTGACAGGGGCCGGACTTACGCAGGTAGCCTGATGAGGCTTAGGTAAGCCTAACCTTGCTTTCTTTCTCGAAGGGTCGGCCGCGCATGCTGCAATCCCACTCCGCCGCGACCACGGACGTCGCAGTCCGCGGCCGACGCCGCTCGCTCGCCCTCGGGCTGCTGGCGGTCTGGGGACCGGGCCTTATCGTCATGCTGGCGGACACGGACGCGGGATGCCTGATCACCGCGGCCCAGTCGGGAGCCCAGTGGGGCTACTCGATGATCCTGCCCCAGATCGTGCTCATCCCGATCCTGTTCATGGCCCAGGAGATCACGGTCCGGCTCGGGATCGTGACCGGGAAGGGCCACGGGGTCCTGATCCGCGAGCACTTCGGGCTGGGCTGGGGGATGGTCTCGGCCGGGACGCTCCTGGTCTCGGCGGTGGGCGCGCTGCTCACCGAGCTGGCCGGAGTGGCCGGGGTCGGAGAGCTGTTCGGCGTCTCCCGGTGGATCACCGTCCCGGTGGTCACCGTTCTCATGCTCTCGCTCGCCTTCACCGGCAGCTACCGGCGGGTGGAGAAGATCGGGATCGCGGTCGGCCTGGCCGAGCTGGCCTTCATCCCGGCCATGATCATGGCCCACCCGCACCTGGGCGACGTCACCCGCGGGCTGGGCACGCTGCCGCTGGGCCAGCACTCCTACGTGTACCTGCTGGCCGCCAACGTCGGCGCGGTGGTCATGCCGTGGATGATCTTCTACCAGCAGAGCGCGGTCGTCCAGAAGGGGCTGAAGCCGAGCGCGCTGAAGGCCGAGCGCCGCGACACGGCCGTCGGGTCGATCGTCACCCAGGGCATCATGATCGTGGTGATCGTCGCCTTCGCCGCGACCGTCTTCAAGGCCAACCGGAGCGCGCCGCTGAACACCGTCGGGCAGCTGGTCGGCGGCCTGCAGTCCGCCATCGGGTCGGTGGACGCCCGGGTCCTGGTGGGCGCGGCCATCCTCGGCGGCGCCCTGGTGGCCGCGATCGTGGTGTCGCTGGCGGGCTCGTGGGGACTGGCGGAGGTCCTCGGCTGGAAGCACAGCCTGAACGACCGGCTGAACCGGCGCAACTACAAGTTCTACGCCGTCTACGCGCTGGCCCACGTCGCGGGCGCGGCCATCGTGCTCGCCAGCCTCGACCTCGTGAACCTGGCCGTCGACGTCGAGGTCATGAACGCGCTGCTGCTGCCGATCGTGCTCGGCTTCCTGCTCCTGCTGGAACGCAAGGCGCTGCCGCCGGAGCACCGGATGCGCGGACTCTACCGGGGGATCGTCACCACGCTGTGCCTGATCGTGATGGGCTTCGGCCTCTACATGGTGCCGTCCACGCTGGGGTTGTGAACGGCCGCCGGTTGCGGGCAGAGTGGTGCCCGTGAGCGAACTGAAGACAGAGGTAGAGCCCGGCGAAGCGGGACTGGACGCGGCCCGGCTGGCGCGGATCGACCGGCACTTCCAGCGGTACATCGACGACGGGCTGCTGCCCGGGTGGCTGGTCACGGTGAGCAGGAACGGGAAGCTGGCCTACGCCTCCGGCGCCGGGTCGCGGGATACCGAGGCCGGGCTGCCGGTGACCGACGACACGGTGTGGCGCGTCTACTCGATGTCCAAGCCCGTCACCTCGGTCGCGGCCATGATGCTGTACGAGGAAGGGGCGTTCGAGCTCACCGACCCGGTCAGCAAGTTCATCCCGTCTTTCGCCGACGTCCGGGTGTACGCCGGGGGATCGGACGCCAAGCCGCTCACGGTCCCGGCGATCGAGCCGGTGCGGATCTGGCACCTGCTCACCCACACCTCCGGGCTCACCTACGGTTTCCACCGCACGCACCCGGTGGACGCGATGCTCCGGGCCGCCGGGTACGAGTGGGGCTGGCCCCGGGGCACGACCCTGGAGCAGGCCTGCGACGCCTGGGCCGGGGTCCCGCTGCTGTTCCAGCCGGGTGCCGAATGGAACTACTCGCTCTCGGTCGACGTCCTGGGCCGGGTCGTCGAGGTCGTCTCCGGGCAGTCCCTCGACGAGTTCTTCGCCGAGCGGATCTTCGGGCCGCTGGGGATGACCGACACCGGCTTCTACGCTCCCGCCGACAAGCTGGACCGGCTGGCGGCCCTGTACGGGGTCGGGCGCGACGGGAAGGCGTCGCGGCTGGACTCCATGGGCAAGGGCGCGACCCGCAAGCCGACGATGCTCGGCGGCGGCGGGGGCCTGGTCTCGACGGCCGCGGACTACAACCGGTTCCTGTCCATGCTGCTGTCGCATCCCGGCAGTCCGGCCGGCTTCCTCGACGGCGCCCGGCTGCTGAGCCCGCGGACCGTCGAGTTCATGGGGAAGAACCACCTGCCGGGGGGAGCGGACCTGGAGGAGTTCGGGCGACCGCTGTTCGCGGAAGCCCCGTTCAAGGGCACCGGGTTCGGGCTCGGCTTCGCGGTCACGCTCGACCCGGTGCCGGGCAGAATCGCGACCTCGCCCGGCGAACTGTCCTGGGGCGGCGCCGCCTCCACCGCGTTCTGGATCGACCCGGCCGAGGGGCTCACGGTCACGTTCTTTACCCAGCTGCTGCCCTCCAGCGCCCATCCGCTGCGCTCCCAGCTCCGCCAGATGGTGTACCAGGCCCTCATCTAGCGGCTGATGGCCGCGAACCCAAGGCCGTCAGCATGTGGGTAGGACCCGTGAGCTGGGTAAGGAGTCCTCCAGGAGGTGCGATATGCGACTGGGCAAAGTGCAGGCGTCGGGCTACGTCGCGGACGTGGCCGAGGAAGAAGTAACGCCGGAGCCGCTGGCTTCCGCGACCTCGGAACCCGTCGCCGCGAGCGGCCGGGAAGCCGAGCGGGAACAGGTCACCATTACGGGCTGATCCGGTGCTAGGCCGGACACCGCGCGACGAACACCCGGAGCGCCCGTTCACCGGGTACAAGCTGGCCCGGGCCGTGCTGTCCGCGGACGGCACCCGCGCCGGGTTCGCGGGGCTGACGCTCGGGGGAGACCAGGTCTACGGGGCCGTCGGGGAGGCGGCCTGCGTCTGGAATTCCCGGCACTCGCCGCCGCGCAAGTGGTGCGGCTGCGGGTTCTACTGCCTGCACGAGCTGAACGAGGCCCGTGCGCTGGGCTGCGCCACCGAGAACCGGAGCGCGCTGCTGATCGAAGTGTCCGCCGCCGGACGGTACATCCGGTACGAGCGCGGCCTGCGCTACAGCAGGCAGCGGGTCCGGGTCATCCGGGAGAGCCAGTGTGCCTGCGGGCGGGTCGGCACCGGCCTGGCCGACGCCGGCACCGGGCTGGTCGGCTGGCGGCACCTGAGCCCGGTCTGCGGCCAGTGCGCCGACAGCCGCCCGGAACTCGTGACGCTGCGGGAGTTCGCCGAACGGCTGAAGGCCCCGGTCCGCGTCGGCGTGGAGCAGCCGGCGGAGCCGCCCCTGCCGCGGCGGGCCGACCAGACGCCGATCGCGGTGCTGAGCGCGGAGATCGCGCTGCTCCACGCGCGCCTGGACGACATCCAGTCCCGGCTCGACGGCCGCGGCTAGCCGCGACCCCTCCCCTCTGTAGCAGATCATTCACTGTTTGTGAAATGATCAAGGCCGCTGGGCAGGGGGGAACATGAGATGGACGACGGGGGCCTGCGGAAGGTACTGGTCACCGGGGGGTCGAGCGGGATCGGCGCCGCCACGGCCCGGGAATTCGCCGCCCGCGGATGCCGGGTCGCGGTCGCGGGCCGGGACCGGACGGACCTCGCCAAGGTGGCCGCCGACACCGGCGGGATCGCCGTGCCCGGCGACCTGGCCCGCGCGGGAGCGCCGCGGGCCACGGTCGACATGGCGGCCTTCGCGCTCGGCGGCCTGGACGTGGTGGTATCCAACGCGGGAGTGGGCTGGTCAGGGCCGTTCGCGGGCATGGACGACGCCGAGATCGACGCGCTGCTGGACGTGAACCTGCGGGCCGCCGCCCACCTGACCCGGGCCAGCCTGCGGTACCTGCGGCCGGACCGGGGCCACCTGGTGTACGTGGGATCCATCGCGGGCGTCGTCGGGGTGGCCGGGGAGGCCTGGTACTCGGCGACCAAGGCCGGCCTCACCACCCTGGCCGCCGCGCTGCGCGCCGAACTCAAGGACGAGGGCATCGGCGTCACCCTGGTCACGCCCGGCGTCGTCGACACCCCGTACTTCGACCGGCGCAAGGTTCCCTACCAGCGGCACCATCCGCGGCCGGTCAGGCCGGAACTGGTGGCGGGCCTCATCGCCGACGCGGTCGCCCGGCGCCGCGACGAGGTCATCGTGCCCGGCTGGCTGATGCTGCCTGCCCGGCTGAAGGTCAGCTTCCCCCGCCTGTACCGGCTCCTGGAAAGCCGCTTCGCCTGAGCGCGGATGACCGGGCGGGGACGAGAGCGCCCTTACAGTACGGGGATGCGGATCCCGAACGACTCCGAAATCCGGCGCCTGCACTCCAAGTACGCTCCCACGGCGGACGCGCTCGACCTCGTTTACACCCACTGCGAGATCGTGGGCGCCCTCGCCGTGCAGCTCCGGGGCCGGGCGGACTCCGGGACCGACATCGAACTGGCGCGGGCCGGGGCCCTCCTGCACGACGTCGGGGTGTACCGGCTGTATGACGACGAGGGGAACCTCGACTACCCGAACTACATCCGGCACGGCGTCCTCGGGCACGAACTGCTGGCCGCGGAGGGGTTCGACGAGGAGTTCTGCCGGTTCGCGTCCTGCCACACCGGCGTCGGCCTGACGAAGGACGACATCGCCCGGCAAGACCTGCCGGTCCCGCCCGCCGACTACCTGGCGGAGACCGGCGAGGAAACCCTGGTGATGTACGCCGACAAGTTCCACAGCAAGACCACGCCGCCCGCCTTCCTCACGGCGGACGCCTACGCCGCGAAGGTCCGGCGGTTCGGCGACGACAAGGCGGCCGCGTTCGCCCGGATGCGAGCGCGCTTCGGCGAGCCCGACCTGGCCGCGCTCTGCGACGTCTACGGCCACCGGGTCCGGGCGGCCTAGGCGTTCCCGACCTGGTTCACGATCGCGGTGAAGACGCCGGGCAGGCGCTGGGCGGCCGGGACGATGCGCGGGGCGAGCAGCGGCTGGTGCCGGGACCACAGCAGGCCCGATGTGAGCAGCCGGGAGGCACGGGTCGCCCGCCGCCAGGCCCGCTCGTAGTCTCCGGGCCGGTCCGCGGCCAGGCAGGAGGCGAGGACCTCGGCCTGGGCCAGGGCCGCTCCGATGCCCTCGCCGGTCAGGGCGTCGGTGTACCCGGACGCGTCGCCGGCCAGCAGAACCCGGCCGAGGGCCCGGCCCGGCACGTCCTGCCGCAGCGGGCCGGCGCCGAGTGCGCCCGTCGCCGGCGAGGCACCGTCGAGCCGCTCCCGCAGCGCGGGGAAGGCCGCGAGCCGGTCCTCGAAACCATCATGCCGGCCACGGATATCCCGGGTACCGCCGTTCCGGGCGCCGAGCACCGCGATCCCGACCATCCCGTGCCCGACCGGGGTCACGTACGCCTCGGAGTCCCGGGCCCAGTAAACCTCCACCAGGTCGGTCCAGGGCTCGGCGGCGTAGTGCCGTCGCAGCCCGAACCGGGGCCGCCGGGGCGGCGGGGGATTCAGGCCGCAGCCGCGGCGGACGGCCGAGTGCAGTCCGTCCGCGCCGACGAGGTACCGGGCGCGGACGGACTCGGAGCCGAGCGTCGCCGTTACGCCGTCAGAGTCCTGGACGAACCCGGTGATCCGGCCCGCCCGCATCTCAACCCCCAGGACGGCGGCCCGCGAATCCATCGCGGACTGCAGCGCCGTCCTCCGGACCCCCAGCCCGCTCGCACCCCGGAACCGGGCCTCGGCCTGGTGTGCCGCCGACAGGTACCGGATGCCGCGGAACGGGATCCCGGAAGGGCGTACCCCGATCTCCGCCAGCCGCCCTGCCGCCGCGGGCATCAGTCCCTCGCCGCAGGCCTTGTCGACGGGGGCCTGGCGCGGTTCGGCGACGGTCGCCGACAGCCCCGCCATCGCGCACCGGATGGCGACCGCGAGCCCGGCCGGGCCGCCGCCGGCCACCAGCACGTCGATCACGGTGCCCCCGAAGCGGTCCGCGCGGGAACAGCCAGGGCCCGGGTCTCGCATCGCAGCCGAACCGTCAGCAGCGCCGCGTTCAGGACGGTGAAGGCGACGGCGGTGATCCACGCCGAGCCGGCCAGCGGCAGCGCCGCGCCCTCGATGACCACGGCTACGTAGTTCGGATGAGCGAACCGCCGGTACGGGCCGGCGCGTACCAGCGGCTCGCCGGGGATCACGATCACCCGCGCGGTCCAGCGCTGCCCGAGAGCGGCCACGCACCACCAGCGCAGCCCGTTCGCCGCCACGACGATGACGGTCATCGGCCACCCCAGCGCCGGCACGAAGGAACGGTGAAAGACCAGCGGCTCCAGCACGCATCCGGCCAGCAGCGCCGTGTGCAGCGCCACCATGACCGGGAAGTGCCCCCGGCCCGATTCGACGCCGCCCCGCGCGAGCAGGGCTGACGCGTGCCGTCCCGACACCGCGAGCTCGCAGATCCGCTCGCACCCGATGATCCCGAGCAGCACCCAGTAGATCAACATCGCAGCAGCACCAGTTCCGCGCTCACCCCGGGCCCGAGCCCGATCATCAGCGCATGCGAGCCCGGTTCAACCTGCGCGTCCAGCGTCTGCTCCAGGATGTGCAGCACCGACGCGGACGACAGGTTCCCGACCGCCGCGAGCGAAGCCCGGCTGACGGCCAGCGCGGACGCCGGAAGCTTCAGGCAGTCCTGCACCGCGTCCAGCACCTTCGGCCCGCCCGGATGGCAGATCCAGGCGGAGATGTCCCCGACGGTGAGCCCGTGGGACGACAGGAACGACGTGACCGTCCCGGCCAGGTGCCGTGACACCACGTCGGCCAGGTCGGCGGTGAGCACGATGCGGAACCCGTCCGACCCGAGCCGCCACCCCAGAGTGTCCCCGCTGTCCGGGTACACCTCGCTCCGCGTCCCGAGGATCTCCGCGGCGCCAGGAGGACCGGAAGCGCCGGGAGGTCCCGGAGGACTCCCTCGGGCGATCACCGCCGCCGCCCCGTCGCCGAACAGCCCGCTGGCCACCAGGTCGGCGGTCGAGTCGGCATCGGAGCGCCAGGTCAGCGAGCACAGTTCCACCGACAGCAGCGCCGCCGTGTGCCCCGGCCAGCCGCGCAGGTAGTCGTGGACCCGGGCCAGCCCGGCCGCCCCGGCGACGCAGCCCAGGCCGAAGACCGGCAGCCGTTTCACGTCCGGCCGCAGTCCGAGCCGCGGAATCAGCCGCGCGTCGAGCGAGGGCACTGCCACGCCGGTGACGGACGTGACCACCAGCAGGTCGACGTCGCCGGCCGCGGCCCCGGCCGACGACAGCGCCGATTCCAGGGCCCGTGCCCCCAGGCCGGTGGCCTCGGTGATGTACCGGTCGTTGGACTCCCCGGGCCCGTCCGCGAATCCGGAGTAGTCGCCAACGGGCAGCACCGTGTGCCGGGTCCGGACTCCCGCGTTCCGGTGCAGCCGCTCGAGCAGCGCCCGCCGGGCCGGGTTCAGCGGCTCGTCGCGGAGCCCCGGCGCCAGCCCGGCCACCGCGGACGTCAGCTCTTCCTGGGAGTACCGATGGGAGGGGAACGCGGATCGTACCGCCGTGATAGAGGTCACCGGATCAGCGCTTCCCCGCCCGCGGCGAACAACACGACATCGACCGCGGCGATCCCGATGGCCGCGCCGAACGGCACCCTTCCCCGGCCCCGCGCCGCGACGGCCGCGAGCACCGCCGCGACGCCCAGCCCGGCCGCCGCGATCTGGCGATGGCCCGGCCGCGCCGCGATCACCAGCAGCACCGACGCGCCCAGCAGCAGCGTCAGGGCGCACGTCCGGACCGCGGTCTCGCCGGGGGCCGCCCGGGACGCGGCCCCGGGACCGGCGAGAGCGGCCACCCGCTGCGGCAGGCCGCGCACCCCGGTGGCCCGGTCGGCGGCCAGGTCCGGCAGGACGTTGACGAAATGGGCGCCCAGCCCGATCAGGGCCGCGGCCGCGATCACGGGCCAGCGCGGCCAGGGGTGGCCGGGCGCGGTGAAGGCCGCGAAGACCGGCACGAGCCCGAATCCCGCCAGGTATGTCAGTCCGGACGCCAGCGTCGACTTCAGGCCGGCGTTGTACGCCCACCCCGCGGAGGCCATGACCACGGTGACCACGCCGACCGCGGCGCCGAGGACGAACGCCAGGATGATGGATGCCGCCACGGAGACGAAAGCCGCGGCCCAGACGGGACGGCGGCGAATAAGCCCGGCCGCGAGCGGCTTGTCCCGCCGTCCCGCGGCGGTGTCCCGGCCGGCGTCGAACGCGTCGTTGGACCAGCCGATGGACAGCTGCAGGGCCAGCATGGCCGGGACGGCCAGCACGGGGCCGATCCCGGAAGGAGCGGCCTGAGCCGTGAGCGCGGCGGTGAGGACCGTGATGGCGACCGACGGTCCGGGGTGGCTGGCGGCGACGAGCGCCCGCAGAGCCTTCATGCCCCCACTCTGCGCGCCCGGAGCCCCGTGCGTCCATTACGGGCTGAGGATGGTCCCATGAGACTTTCCCTTACCGGAGGCAATCCCGCCGAGTGGCTGGCCCTGAAGGCCGGGGTCGTCCCCGAGCCCGCGGCGCAGGCGTGGGGCGGCGTGGCGCTGTCGGGCATCCTCGTGGCGGCGGTCCGCGCCGGGATCACCGAGCGCCTGGCCCGCGGCCCGGCGACGCCGGCCGAGGTCGCCGCCGGCCTGGGCCTGGACCCGGTTCCGGCGGGGCTGCTGCTGGAGGCGCTGCGGTCGGCCGGGCACCTGACCCGGCGGGGCGGGCGGTACCGGCTCAGCCGGCGTTCCCGCCGCTGGCTGGACCCCGGGGCCCGGCTGCCGGTGGCGGGGTTCGTGGCGGCCACCGCCGACTACTGGGACTGGTGGGGACGGCTGGAGGAGACGCTCGCGGGCGGCCGGCCGGCGGACCATCACGGCGCTCCGCCGGATGACCCGTACTGGCGGCGCTACATCACCGGGCAGCTGGAACTGGCCCGGCTGTCGGCCGGCGAGGTGGCCCGGAGGCTGCCGCTGCCCGCCGGGGCGCGGACGCTGCTGGACATCGGCGGCGGTCACGGCTGGTACTCGGCGAAGCTGTGCGACCGGCATCCGGGGCTGACCGCGACCGTGCTGGACCTGCCGGGCAGCGCGGCCGTCGGCCGCGACATCATCGCGGCGGCCGGGTACGGCGGCCGGGTGCGGCACATCGAGGCGGACGCGACGGCGGGCCGCCTCGGGCGGGACTGGGACGCCGTGCTCTGCTTCAACCTGATCCACCATCTGCCGCCCGAACGGATCAGGGTCCTGTTCCGTGACGTCTATCACGCCCTCGCTCCGGGAGGCGTGCTCGCGGTGCTCGACGTGTTCGCGGACCCGCGCCGCCGGCGCGTCCCGGCCCAGGCGAGCGCGGTCGGCCTGTTCATGTACCTCAGCTCGGGATCACAGGTGCATACCCCCGGTGAGCTGGAGGAATGGTTCCGCTCCGCGGGCTTCCCCGGCCCCCGCGCGCGACGGGTTCTCCGGCTTCCCGGCCAGTCCCTGTGGACCGCTCGCAAGCCCGCCGCGTGACGCCGGTCACGCTGCATATGCCAAGCACGTTGCTTGACATCCCAATCTTGCTTGCTATAGTTAGCAGCGTCCCCGAAAGCGCCGTTCCTGGAGGCTCCCCCTCATGCCCGCCATCGTTTCCGAAGACCTGCAGAACCAGATCGTCTCCGCCGTCCGCAAGGGCAACGAGGCCACCGTCGGCCGCATCAAGACCGCCGTCGGCTCCGTGAAGGCCCCGAAGCTCCCGGTGACCCCGAAGCTGCCCGAGGGCAAGCTCGACGTGGCCAAGATCCGTCAGGGCACGGTGGACTACGCGGGCAAGCTGCCCACCCCGGTTGACGTCGTCGAGGGCGCCTTCGGCCTGTTCGACCGCGCGTTCGAGCAGCAGCGCAAGATCACCAGCGGCGTGATCAGCAAGGCCGGCGCCCTGCGCCCGGGCACCGCGGCCAAGGCCGCCGACGACACCGTGGTGGAGGGCAAGGCCGAGACCAAGCCGGCCGCCGCCAAGAAGCCGGCCAAGGCCGCCGCCGCCAAGTAAGGCGTTCCGCGCACTTTAGTTCGCACCCCGCCTGCCCGGGACGGCTTCCCGGGCAGGCGGGACCCGCCGAACCGGGCGAAATCGTGAGTGATCAGTGCCCGGGCTCGTAGAATCGCCAGGTGGCACCCTCCTCTGACGGCTCTCGGCGCGCGGCCTACATCCTGCACGAAACGTTCGGCTACGACACGTTCCGAGGACAGCAGGAAGAGGTCATCGGCCACGTCATCGACGGGGGCGACGCGCTCGTCCTGATGCCGACCGGCGGCGGCAAGTCGCTGTGCTACCAGATCCCGGCGATGGCCCGGCCCGGCACCGGAGTGGTGATCTCGCCGCTGATCGCGCTGATGCAGAACCAGGTCGAGGCCCTGAAGCAGCTCGGAGTCCACGCCGAGTTCCTGAACTCCTCCCTCGACCCCGGCACCCGGCAGGTCATCGAGGCCCAGTTCCGGAACAAGGAACTCGACATCCTGTACCTGGCCCCGGAGCGGCTGCGCAGCCGGCAGACGCTGGACCTGCTCGCCAGCGGGAACATCTCCGTCTTCGCCATCGACGAGGCGCACTGCGTGTCGCAGTGGGGGCACGACTTCCGCCCCGACTACCTCGAGCTGCAGGTCCTGCACGAGCGCTGGCCGGACGTTCCGCGGATCGCGCTGACCGCGACCGCCACCCAGGCCACCCGCGAGGAGATCGCGACGCGCCTGAACCTGAAGGACGCCAAGCAGTTCGTGTCCTCGTTCGACCGGCCCAACATCCAGTACCGGATCATCCCCAAGAGCGGCGCGAACAAGCAGCTGCTGTCGTTCCTGAAGGCCGAGCACGCGGGGGACGCCGGGATCGTGTACTGCCTGTCGCGCAACTCCACGGAGAAGATCGCCGCGTTCCTCCGCGACAACGGCGTCGACGCGCTGCCCTACCACGCGGGGCTGGACGCGGCCACGCGCGCGGAGCACCAGCGCCGGTTCCTCACCGAGGACGGCCTCGTCATCGTGGCGACGATCGCGTTCGGCATGGGGATCGACAAGCCGGACGTCCGGTTCGTCGCGCACATGGACATGCCCCGGTCGGTCGAGGGCTACTACCAGGAGACCGGCCGGGCGGGGCGGGACGGGCAGCCGGCCACCGCCTGGATGGCCTACGGCCTGGCCGACGTGACCCAGCAGCGGGTCCTCATCGACTCCTCCGAGGGCAACGCCGCGCACCGCCGCCAGCTCCAGGCCCACCTGGACGGGATGCTGGCCCTGTGCGAGACCGTGTCGTGCCGGCGCTCTGAACTGCTGGCCTACTTCTCCGAGGAGGCCACCGCCTGCGGGAACTGCGACACCTGCCTGCAGCCGCCGCGGACCTGGGACGGGACCGTCGCCGCGCAGAAGCTGATGTCGGTCATCGTCCGCCTGGAGAACGAGCGCAACGGCCTGCACTTCGGGGCCGGCAAGATCATCAACATCCTGCGCGGCCGGCCGGACGAGGGCACCGAGCGGCACCGGCTGCGCGACCTCAAGCCGTACGGCGTCGGCGCGGACCTGCGCGCGGTCGAGTGGCAGGCCGTCGTGCGCCAGCTGCTGGCCCAGGGGCTGCTGCGGGTGCAGGGCGAGTACCAGATCCTGGCCCTGACCCCGGCCAGCGCGGAGGTGCTGCAAGGCAAGCGCCAGGTGACGATGCGCCAGGACGCGGCCGGGGCCAGGGCCTCCCGGAGCCGGGGATCCTCGGGAGCCGGGTCCGGGTCCGGAGGCGCCAGCGGCCCGGCCAGCGGCGACGCGCCCGACCTGTCGCCGGAGGACACCGCGGTGTTCGAGCAGCTGCGCACCTGGCGGAAGGACGCCGCCGAGGGCAAGCCCCCGTACGTCGTCTTCCACGACGCGACGCTGCGGGAGATCGCCTCCGCCCGCCCGGCGACCCTCGATCAGCTGTCCGCCGTCAACGGCGTCGGCGCGGCCAAGCTGGACAAGTACGGCGAGCAGGTCCTGGAAGTCCTCGCCGCCGCGTCCTGAAACGGCGCCGCGCGGCGGACGCTAGCGCTCGTCGGCGCGGACGAGGGCGCAGCCGAGGAGGATGAGGGCGCCGCCGGCGAACTGGGTGGCGGTGGGGACCTGGCTCAGCATCAGGGCGGCGAAGGCCACGGAGAACAGGACCTCGGACATGCCGAGGAAGGTGGCCAGCTTCGCCCCGAGCGCCCGGACCGCGGCCACGGCGGTGATGAAGGCGGCGCCGGTCGAGAGCGCCCCGACCGCGAGCACCGGCCAGATCCAGCTGACCGGGTGGCCCAGGAACGACACGGGAGCGGTGGTCGCGGCCATCGGCACCGCGCCCGCGGCGCCCGCCGCGGCCAGCGTGACGGCGGCGACGCACAGCCCGGTCCAGGTCAGCATGACCGGCGACAGCTCTTCCGGCGGGGAGCCCGGCGACCCGGCGAGTTCCTCCGGTGCCGCGGGCGACGGCGGCGACTCGCAGATGAACATGAACACGGTCATGCACACCGCGGCCCCCAGGCCCCAGGCCAGCCCGGCCGGGTTCAGCCCGCCCGCCCCGGTGACGCCCGCCATCACGGCCAGCCCGCCGATGGCCGCGGCGGTGCCCCCGATCGTCAGCGCCCGGGGGCGCTGCCCGTGGCGCAGCCACAGCCACATGACCACCATGAACGCGGCCGTGTACTCCAGCAGCAGCCCGATGCCCACCGGGATGGAGGCGATGGAGTAGAAGTAGCAGAACGTGCAGCCGAGCACGCCGATCAGCCCGTAGCCGAGCACCTGCCGGGCGTTGCGCCGCAGCGCCGCCCGTTGCCGGCGCAGCCGGGGCAGAGCGAACGGGGTGAGCGTCAGCGCCGCCACCACGATCCGCGCCAGCACGGCGGCCCCGGGGCTCCATCCGGACCGCAGCAGCCCGTCCCCGAACGTCCCCGACGTGCCGAAGAGCGCTCCCGACGCCAGTGCCAGGAACAGCCCGGCTCCCCGGCGGGCCCGGACGGTACTCCCGGCCGCCAGGACCGGATCGCCGACGTCGGACGGCGTCGTGGTCATCGTCACATGCTCCTGGTGAGAAGAAAGCGTGAGGTACGGACCTGACGGTAACCGGGCGGGCTGGCCGGGTCAAAGCGGTTATTACCTGCGCGAACCGGGTGATGGCGGTGACGCGCGGTCCCGGTCCGGCGACCGGAGGAATGTAACTCAGGGGAGTTGCAAGAATCCGTTCCGTATAATTTTCTCTTGATTTCCGGGCTTCGGCGGGTTTTCATCGATGTATGCCGATAAAGTCCGCCGCTGCCGTCACCGCCGCCGCCTGCGCCGTGTGCGCCTTCACGGCCGCGGCGCCCGCCGCGAAAGCCGCCCCCGCCGGAATGACGCCGGCCGCCGCGACGGCCCCGGCGCTTCCCTCCAGCGACCCGTTCTACGACTACAGGGGCCCGGCCCCGCTGGCCCGGATCGCGCCGGGCACGGTCCTGGCCTCGCGCGGCGCCACCCTCAAGCTGGAGGGCCTGACCGTCCCGGTCCGGACGGAGCAGGTGCTGTACCGCACCACCGGCGAGGAGGGCGAGCCCGCCGCCACCGTGACCACGATCATCCGGCCCCTGTCGGCGGCCGGCGGCAGGATCGTCGCCTACCAGAACGCCTACGACGCCCTCGGGACCGAGTGCGACCCCTCGTACACGCTGCGGGGCGGCAACGACGGCGACACCAACGGCCAGGTCGAGGAAGGCGCCATCGCCGCCTACGTGGCCGCCGGGGACACCGTCACCGTGCCCGACTACGAGGGCGAGAAGCTCCAGTGGGGCGCGGGCCAGGAGTCGGGGTACGGCACCCTGGACGCCATCCGGGCCACCGAGAACTACCTGAAGGCGCCGGCCGGGACCCGGGTCGGCATGCTCGGCTACTCCGGCGGCTCCATCGCCACCGAGTGGGCCTCCGAACTCGCCCCCTCCTACGCTCCGGGCCTGAACATCGTCGGCACCGCGGTGGGCGGCGTGCCGGTCGACTACGCGCACGTCCTGAACTACATCGACGGCGACAAGGACTGGTCGGGCATCATGCCCGCGTTCCTGATCTCGCTGCCCCAGGCCTTCAGGGAGCAGATCGGCCAGTACCTGTCCCCGTACGGGAAGCGGCTGATGAGCCAGGTCGCGGGCAAGTGCATCGCCGACTTCGCCAGTTCCTACCCGGGACTGACGTTCTCCCGGCTCCTGAAGGCCCCCTACACCAGCCCGCAGGAGATCCCGGCCTTCGTCCGCATCATCAACCACCTGATCATGGGAACCACGCAGGGGCACCCGGACGAGCCGATGCTCATCGGCGTCGGGAACGAAGACGGGACCGGCGACGGCATCATGATCGCCCGCGACGAGCAGGAACTGGCCTACGAGTACTGCCAGCGCGGCGTGCCCGTCACGTTCCAGCAGTATCCCGGGCTGCCGCACGAGGAGGCCGCGCTCCCGTGGGAGGCGTCCGCGCAGGCCTTCCTGCAGGGGCGGCTCGCCGGGCTCCCGGCGCCCGACGGCTGCGCGTCGATCACCCCGGGGAATTCCCTGGCGCCGCTGCCCGTCCCGTCCTCGTCGTCGTTATGGCAGTGCCATTATGAAAGCTTCCGGGAGACGATATCGTCGGCCAGCGGGGCGATGGCCCCGATGATCTGATTGACGAGATCTCCCGGCACGCCGGCCGCGACCAGTGCGTTAGTGAGATGATAAGCGACCTTGTCGAAATCTGTCTGGGTGATCCCGCGGCCGGCGTGAACCTGTTTCATGGACTGGCCCCTATAGGCCTCCGGCCCGCCAAGTGCGGCGGCGAAGAACTCGACCTGCTTGCCCTTGAGCGCGTTCATGTTCGCCCCTGCGAAGAACGTCGCGAGCTGCGGGTCTGCCAGGACCCTCTCGTAGAAGTCGTCCACGACCACGGTGATAGCTTCGGCTCCGCCGATGGCCTCGTAGACGCTGGCCTGCGCGGCTGCGCTCATGCCGGCCCTCCCTTGCCTGCGTTTCTGCTGACAATCCGGTGACCTTAACAGCGGGCTGAAGATAATCCGGGGAAAACCCGGGATTATCGTCATGCGTAAGATTTCCGTAAGAGTCTTGTAAGAAATGATGAAGTGAAATCTGGAAGTTAATCGCGAGTAGGAATGATTGACTAGCTGCGAGAGGATCGTGGTCTTGAACGAAGGAATTTCCGATGGATCCCGAACGCTTGAAGGAGAGCTTCGCCCGCGTCGCCGCGCACGGCGACGAGGTGCCCCTGTTCTTCTATTCGCACCTGTTCCTGACCCATCCCGAGCTCCGCGCCCTGTTCCCGGTGTCGATGAGCGCCCAGCGCGACCGTCTGCTCGGCGCTCTCGGCGAGATCGTCGCCCAGGCCGCCGACAGCGACCGGCTGGTGCCGTTCCTGCGGGGGCTGGGGAAAGACCACCGGAAGTTCGGCACGCTGGCCGAGCACTACCCGGCGGTGGGGCAGAGCCTGCTCGCCACGCTGGCCTACTTCAGCGGCGCCGGCTGGACGGCCCAACTCGAGGACGACTGGACGCAGGCGTACACGCTGATCGCGAAGGTGATGAGCGAGGCCGCGGCCGAGAGCGAGGCCGACGACCAGCCGGCCTGGTGGGACGCGGTGGTCGTCGGCCACGAGCGCCGCACCCTGGACATCTCGGTGCTGCGGATCGCGCCCCGGGCCCGCCTGCCGTTCGCACCCGGGCAGTCCGTGGCGGTGGAGTGCGCCCAGCGGCCCCGGATATGGCGCTACTTCTCACCCGCGAACGCACCCCGCGATGACGGCACGATCGACCTCCACGTCCGGATGCTGGAGGGAGGCGCCGTCAGCTCGGCCCTGGCCCGCACCGCCGGAGTGGGCACCCGGCTGCGGCTCGGCCCGCCCGTAGGAACCCTGCGGCTCGACCTCGCCTCCGGACGTGACCTGCTGCTGGCCGCGGGCAGCACCGGACTGGCGCCGCTGAAGGCGATCGTCGAGCACGCGGGGCTGCTGCCGGACCCGCCGCGAACCCGCCTCGTGTTCGGGACCCGGACGGCGGCGGACCTGTACGACCTGGCGGCGCTGGAGAAACTGGCCGCGCGGTGGCCGTGGCTGACGGTGGTCCCGGTCGTCTCCCATGACAAGCGGTTCGCCGGGGAACAGGGAACGGTCGCGGACTCGGTCGCGCGGCTCCTCCTGGCGGCGCCGGGAGAGACAAGCCGGCACGACGTGTACGTGTGCGGTTCGCCGGCGATGGTGACGGCGACCGTCGGCCGCCTGGAGACGCTGGGCGTGCCGCGGGAACAGACCTTCTACGAGGATTTTGGGTGGAGCTGAGAATGAGCCAGACGACCTACTTCTCGAGCGACCCGTACGCGGAGGACACGATAACGCCGCAGGAGGTACGCGAGGCCACCTTCCCGGTCGTCCGGCTGGGGCGGCGCGGCGTGGACGAGGCGGAGGTGCGGGGATTCTGCGAGCGGGTCGCCGACGAGCTGACCCGGTCGCTGACCCAGCGGACGGCCCTGGAGGCGGAGGTGATGCGGCTGCGCGAACGGGTACTCGGCGGCCGGGGGCCCTCGCCGGAGGCCGGGGCGGGCGCCGCCCCCGACGAGGCACAGGTGCAGGCGGTCAACGTGCTGACGATGGCCCAGCGCACCGCCGACCGGTACGTCGCGGACGCACAGTCCTACAGCCGCGAGCTGGCCCAGGACGCGCACCTGCGCCACGACGAGATCCTGCGCGAGGCGCAGGTGCGGGCCAGCATGATCCTCGACGAGGCGCACGCCAGCGCCCAGGCCGCCGCGGACAGCGCCGCGGCCAGCGGGGCCGCCGCGAACGGGGCCGGTCCGGCATCGGGCGATACCGACGCCGAACTGGCCTACCTGCGCACGTTCAGCCAGGTCTGCCGCACCCACCTGCGGGCCTACCTGGAGTCCCTGTCGAAGTCCATCGAGGAATGGGAGAAGGCGGAGGAGCAGGGCCTGGCGTCGGCCCGCGCCGCCCGCCAGGCCCGCCCCGGTGACCGGTAACCCCCGGTCCTTCTTCCAGGCGGCCTCGGCCTCGCCCATCGGGGTGGACGGCGGGCCCTGGTAGAACGGCCAGATCTCCTCGGCCAGCAGCCGCCAGTCGCCGGTCGCGTTCATCTCGGCCAGGACGGAGAACAGGCCGAGGTTGATCCGCTGGATCACCACGTACGACGGCGGGATGGACGCGTACGGGGCGATCGGCGACTTGAAGTCGAAGAACTTCCGGGTGACCGAGGTGGCGTACTCCGGGGTCATCGTCCGCGGGCCGGCCCGGTGGCGGACCGTCTCGTAGAACACCCCCATCTGGTCCACGACCTCATCGGTGGACACGGGCGCGTTCGGCGCCAGGAACCCGGCGCCGGTCATCGCCTGGCGGAACGCCTCCGGATCGTCGTCCAGGCACAGGGTGCGGACCATCGCCTCCAGCGGCTCGAGCTCGGTGGCGGTGAAGTGCTTCACCAGGCCGTAGTCCAGGAAGGTGACCCGCCCGCCCGGCTCGAACAGGTAGTTGCCGGGGTGCGGGTCCCCGTTGAAGGCGTTCAGCTCGTACACGCTGCGGAAGACGTAGCGGTAGATCGTCTCCGCCGCCAGGTCCTTCTCCTCCTGCGACCAGGTGAGCATCTCCGAGAACCGCGCCCCGGTGGCCAGCTCGCTGGTGATCACCCGCTTGCCGGACAGGCTGTCGATGATCTTGGGGACGTAGATGGTCGGGTGCCCGTCGTAGAAGGCGGCGAACTTCGCCTGGCTGGCCGCCTCCCGCTCGTAGTCGAGCTCTTCGCCGACCCGTTCCCGCAGTTCTTCGATCAGCCCGGTCACGTCCTGCCCCGGCGCCGCCGCCTTCAGCAGGCTGCGCAGCAGGGCGACGTTGTTCAGGTCGGCGGAGATCGTCTCCGCGATGCCCGGGTACTGCACCTTCACCGCGACCGCCTGCCCGTCGCGGGTCATCGCCCGGTGGACCTGGCCGATGGACGCGGCGGCGATGGGCTCGGGGTCCCATTCGGCGAAGATGGTCTCCGGGTGGCCGCCGAGCTCGTCACGGATGACACCCGCCGCCAGTTCCGGGGTCATCGGGGGGACGCTGTCCTGCAGCCGCCCGAGCGTGCGGCGGACCGCCGGGTTGAGGCCGTCGTCGACGTAGCTGGCCATCTGGCCCAGCTTCATCAGGACGCCCTTCATGGTGCCCAGCGTAGCCGCCACGTCCTCGGCGGTCTGCAGGGCGAGATCGTTGCGGAGCTTCTGCCGCTGCTCCCCGGCGGCCGTGAAGATGCGGGGCGCGCTGGCCGCGAACCGGGCGCCGCCCCGGGCGGCGAGCCTCGCGGCCGCCAGGCCGCGCTGCACCCGCAGCCGTCCCACCGAGCGCCTGGAGCCGGAATTCTCGCTCACGCGCGGGCCGCCCGGGCCGACCGGACCCGCAGTTCGAGCCGCTGACGGGCCTCGAGGACGCCGGGCTCGCCGAGGGTCAGCGCGTCGAACACGCCGAGCGCCTGCCGGATCTCCTCGCGGCGCTCCGCCGAAAGCTCCAGGGGCTCCCAGCCGTAGAGTTCCGCCGCCCACCCGGGCAGCGACCCGAGGACGCCGTCCCGGAACTCGCCCCACAGCTCCGCCACGCTCTCGTCCAGGTCCGGCGGGTCCACCAGGTACGCGGCGGCCTCCGCCGCGGCCGGGCTGACCCGCAGCTCCGGCCGGACCCTCTCCAGGTAGGCGCCGAGTTCCGCGACCGACGCCGGGGCCAGGCCCTCCGGCATCCCGATGAGCTCCGCGGCCGCGGTCATCTCGGCCACGTACGTGTCCTCCTCCGCCGGGGTCGCCTCCGGTCCGAACAGGCGGGTCGTCGCCAGCACGGAGTCGACCTCGACCGCGTGGACCCACAGCAGCAGATCGGGGTCGCCGGCCGCGTAGGGCTTGCCGGTGAGCGTGTCCGTGCCGCGGACCCGCTCGTGGATCTTCCGCACGACCCGGGCGGCCTTGTCGGCGGCGGCCTTGTCGCCGTAGGTGGTGACGACCAGGTACTTCAGGGTGGAGGCGTACCGGGCGGCGGGGTCGGCCCGCCAGTCGCTGTGCTGGTCGACCCCCGCCATCGCGAGGGGATGCAGGGCCTGCACCAGCAGGGCCCGCAGTCCGGACACCGGCCCGGCCAGGCCGGCCGACAGCCGCCAGGTCACGCTCGCCGGACCGAAGTAGCCGTCATCGGCGGGGCTGCCGGGGACGCCGGCCGCGAACGCCGCCGCCGAGCGCTCGATCAGTCCTTCCATGGTCCCGATCTCGGTCGCTGCCCCGGCTCCGGGGTCTGATGCCGTCACTGCCTGCCTCCGCTGGTCGACGCTCACGGCCATATCCCCTCAAACTACTCCGGGGTAAACGTCCGCTCAGGAGGCGGGTGCCCACCGGAGGGTGAAGCTGGTGAGGGTGTAGCCGAGCGAGTTCAGCGTCGGCTGGATGAAGTTGTCCCGCACCATCGTCGTGGCCTCCTTCTGGGCCGCGCTGATCAGCGGCCTGGTCACCGACGACACGTGCCGGACCCTGCTGAACGCCTCCTGCTGCGCGCCCGCGTACACGACCGACTGGGCGAACTGGGGCCGCAGCAGCGCGCCGCAGCCGAGCCCGGGGTAGGTCCAGCTGTGGCTGGTGCTGACCGGCTTGGACAGGGTGTTGTCGATCGTGACGTCATGCACCGACTGGGGAAGCTGCGGGCTCGGGAGGGTCATGGTGACCGCGACCCGGCCGCCGCGACCGTGTACCGGGGACCTGAGGACCCGGAGCCGGTAGTGCCCGGTGGAGGGCTTCCACCAGGACGGCCCCGGGTTGAGGTCGACGGTGGCGGACGCGTGCCCGACCGCGTAGAACGTGCTGGAGTACCAGCAGGGCCACGGGCCGATGCTCTTGGTCACCTTGTGTTTGTAGAGGAAGGTGAAGTTCTCGGTGCCGAGCGCGGGCTTGGAGTTGCCCTCGATCTTCTGCAGCACCCAGGGGCCGACGATCCCGTCGCTGGTGCTCCGCTTCGCGCCGGTGCCCGGCTTCCAGGACCAGCCCAGGGCGATGCCCGAGCCGACCAGGGCGAGAATCAGCACGGCGAGCCCGGTCCAGCGCAGCCAGCGCGGGAACACGCGGGCGAGCGCCCGGCGGCCCGGCGGCTTCTTATCACCGAACGGATCGTCGCGGCTGTCCCGCGCGTCCCGGCTGTCCGTCTCCGGAAGGGGCCTGGTGCTGCCGTCGCCGGTCTCGTCACTCGGCTCTTCCCGGGAGGAACGCTGGATGACGATCTTGACCACGGGGTACCTGCTCTCTGGCTAGACGGTCGCCGGGTACTTCAGGCTGAGCACGACGGGAACCGCGCCGAACGCCGGCTTGAACTTGCTCCCGGGCTTGTCCGGGGCGTTCGGCTCGCGAATGGAGGGCCACTGCATCTTGGTGTGATTGTCGGTGAGGCCCGCCACGGAGTAGGGGAGTTCCATCGCGGAGACGCCGTGCTTCTTGAGCAGTCCTCCCCACCGGTAGGCCGCGAACACCTCCGCCAGCGACCGGATCGACATCGGGCGGGGCACGGTGAGGTCGATCCCGTAGACGGCGCGGGCGAGCGTGATCATGTCGGCGGCGCACTGGGTGAGCGCCTCGGACTTGGTGCCGTACACCGAGCCGTCCCGGTTGACCGACCCGAGCTTCTCGCCGTGCACCGGGGATCGCCGGGGGTCGGACTGGCACTGCATCCAGTCGCAGGCCGCCAGCAGCTTCCAGCTGATCCCGGCCTGCCCGGCGACGTCCTTGTAGAGCTGCTCGGACCGGCCGATCGGCGTCTTCGCGCCGGTGAAGTAGGCGGTGGTGACCGCGCCGGGAAGCGGGGTCGTGTACCGGGCCGCTGCCGCCGTCTGCCGGACCGCGGTCCGGTGCCGGGGCGCGGCGGTCGTGTAGTCGGCGGTGAGCGTCGCGTGCTGGGGCGCGGCCTGCTGGCTCGCGGCGCGGTGGCTCGCGGTGCGGTGGCTCGCGGTGCGGTGCGGCGTGGCCGTCCGGTACCGGGCGGTGGTCTTGGCCTGCGCCGACGGCGAGCCCAGTCCGGGAATGTCCGCCCCGCCGGGGCCCGCGGCGCCGCCGCCGGGGCTGGGGGCCGCGGCCGTCCCGGACGAGGTCGCCGCCTGGTTCGCCGGCGCGGCCGGGTGCGCGGGGGCCGCCTGGCGGGACTGGGCCGCGGGCTGCGTCGTGGTGTCGTACTGGTACAGGTCGTAGAGCTTCATCGTGGCGATGAGGTTGGAGCCGTAGTCGGGGTCGGTGGCGTAGACGCCGGTGAGGTCGCTGGCGAACGCGTCGGGGACGCGGCGGTCGGCCATGGCGCGGCCGTAGTGCCCGCTGGTGGCGAGGAGCTCGGCGTGGTCGGAGATGGACTCGGCCATGTTGTGGTAGGCGCGGAACGCGGCGTTGATCGTGATCCAGTGCCCGCCCTCGAATTCCTGGGTCGGGTAGTAGGCGGCGCCGG
Organism: Streptosporangiales bacterium; assembly: GCA_009784565.1. Classification (GTDB taxonomy): domain Bacteria; phylum Actinomycetota; class Actinomycetes; order Streptosporangiales; family Streptosporangiaceae; genus Trebonia. Next base: position 55,055 of record WRBL01000002.1, read on the forward strand.
CCGGGCCGCTGCCCTTGATGCCGAACAGGTTGTGGTTGTCGGCGGCGAGCTGGCTGGTGCCCCAGTCCGATTCCTCGATCGCCTGCGCGATGGTGACGGAGGCGGGCACGCCCCAGCGCTGCTGGGCGGCGATCGCGCCGGGCGCGAC
>WRBL01000003.1 GCA_009784565.1 Streptosporangiales bacterium
CCAAGCGGAAGAGGGCATCTAAAAGGCCGGAACCGGTCCCGGGGGCCCGGTGAGCGGGGCGACCGGAACGCACGGGACCCGCACCGGGTGAGCCGGGTCGAGGGCGTTGAGCATGTCGCCCATCGCTACCGGGTCGCTGGCGATCTCGAGGTGGTCGCTGCGGTCGACCGGGCACTGGTTCTGGACGGTGATGTTGGTGACGTTCGGCTGCGCGGGGAGGAAGGCGTTCGTGTACGGGGTGACCACCTCGTCGCCGGTGCTCTCGATCACCGTGTACCGCACGCCGCTGACGGTCGGGGTGGCGTTGAGGTGAGTCAGGAAGGGCGAGCCCTGCTCCTGCTCCCGGCAGGCCATGCAGGCCGAGTAGCCGCTGTCGATGAAGGACCGGGCTCCCATCAGGTCGGCCAGTATCACCACTCCGTCCAGCGTGGTGCCGTAGTTGGACGGGGCCAGGCCGACGAGCGTGTGTACCTTGGCGGCGCCGCCGAGGAAGTTGATGTAGTACCGCGGCATCATGCCGCCCTGGGAGTGCCCGACCAGGTCGACCTTGGCCGCGCCCGTCTTCGCCAGGACCTCGTCGACGAAGGAGGCCAGGGTCTGGGCGCTGGCCGCGATCTCGCCGGTTCCCTGGTCGTCGCTGGTGGGGGTGGCGCCGCCGTAGTTGAACGCGAAGACGCAGTACCCGTGGTTCGCCAGCACGGGAGAGGCGGTCTGCCAGTTGTCGTCCATGTTGCCGAACGTCCCGTGAACCAGGACGACGGGATAGGGGTGCCCGGCGCCGGGCTTGCAGTCCCAGTTGTTCGCGCCCGGCGGGGGAGTGGTGGGCGCGCTGCTGGTCAGAGCCGTCTGGGCCGTGAAGTCGTAACTGACCGGGAGTTTCCCGGACGCGTCCGCGCGGGCCGCCGGGGCGACGGCGAGGGAAGTGACAGACGTGAGTGCGAGCGCGGCGACGATGCCGAGCAGGCGAACAGGACGCGACATCGTCCTATTTAAATCCAGCACCGTCCGCCCGTCCAGCCCCAGAGCCGCTGAATCCGGGCGGATCTACCCCGGCATGCCCGGATCTGGAAGGCTACGGGTATGGCGACGATTCACAGGGAGCTTCAGTGCCGGCCTACATAATCGTAGGCTACGGAGTCTTCCTTGCCGCACTGGCAGTCTTTGTCGGATTCTGGTGGAGGAAGGGAAACATCTGGCGGCAGGATTTCGGGAACTGGCGCAAGCTCCCGCTGTCGGTGCGGTACCTCCGCGGCCGGCAGTTGATGCCCGGAGCCGGGTTTCTGCTGTTCGCCGACGGCTTCCTCTTCATCGCCGACGGCAGTCTCGCGAAAGGCGGCGGCGGGATCGCCGGCGACATTCTCCTGGCGCTCTTCGCGATGTTTTTTCTCCTGTTCTTCGTTTGCGTCGGACTGTGCTTCACGGCCATGCTTTTCAAATGGCCCTGCTCCCTGGTCCCGCCCTGGGCCCGGGACGGCAAGAGGTCACAACGGAATGGAAAGCGAAGATGATAGCGGTTCAGGTCCGCGGGGAGCTTGGTGATGTAATTATCCGGGGCTGGTGTCAGATCAGCTGGAGTTCTCTCCAAGGCATCGATGAGGAGGAATTTCCTCATCTGGGCGGACTACTGCCTTACGCGGGCACGATGTTCAACGCTCGTCAAGTTCTTAAGGTGCGCCGGGAAATCAGGGATAACGGAATTGGTGAACTCCTGGGGAGTGAGGTGGTAGGAGAGCTGGAAAGGCTATGCCGAGCTGTTGCGGATGGCCCGCACCGTTACCTGTGGTTTCTAGGGGATTTACGGTCTGAGGGGTAGGTGGCTTGTTGGTACTGGCTAGGTATGATCTTGGCTTGCGTATTATTTTCGACGCATGTTTCATGCTAGTGCTTTTTACTGCCGGATATCTTGGAATGGCGTTCTCGTGTCTTCTCGTGTTTCAGGGTTTCCTGGAGGTAATTTCCTTTGTCTTTTTCGTGGGAATTTGGATTGCACTATCGAGTCATAGCCTAGTTCGCGCGATTCGTTTCGTTGAGCTCACTGAAAATGAACTGCGCTGGGCGAATGTAATCCGTCGTAATTCGCGACCGCTTGACCAGGTTGTATCAATTTGCTGCGCGGAGGTATTTGTTGTCAGGGTCGGGAGGCATGACAGGGTTACTGTAAAATTTACAGATGAAAAGACGATAGTTTTCAAACCGGCCGTGTCCGGTTTGGAGGAATTCATGGACAAAGTGCGGATTGTCGCGCCTAATGTTGAGGTCTCTTTGTCCTCCTAGCGGCCGACCCTGAGTTGGGCGCTCGCTTCTTATATGCCTTTCCCGTGGCCCGGACCACTACGCGACCCACGCCAGCACCGGCCGCAGGATCCGCGGCCATATCCGCCAACTCCAGGCCCTCGGCCTCGACGTGACCGTCACCCCCGGGCGGAGAGGAAGAGGCCGCCTGAGCATCCAGCCTGAATGCCTGTGTCCCGGGGCCTCCCTGTGCCAGTGCGCTTACTGGCCCGTGAACTTGGGGCGGCGCTTTTCGGCGAAGGCTCGCTGGCCTTCCTGGTAGTCCTGGGAGCGGAAGCAGGCTTCGACCATCTGATTGACGGCGGTCAGGTCGCGTTCGCCGGCCGGCTGCTGGGCGGCGCGGATGCCGGCCTTGGCGGCGGCGATGGTGAGCGGGGCGTTGGCCGCGATGGTTTCCGCCAGCTGAAACACGACCGAGCGGAGGTCGTCGGCGGGGACGACGCGGTTGACCAGGCCCATGCCCGCGGCCTCGTCGGCACTGAAGCGGCGGGCGGAGAACAGGATCTCCGACGCGCAGGCCGGACCGACCAGGGCCATGAGGGCGCTGACGCCCGACGGCCCGTAGCCCAGGCCGAGGCGGGCCGCCGGGATGCCGAACTGGCTGTCGGACGACGCGATCCGGATGTCGGCGGCCATCGCGGTGATCAGGCCCCCGCCGATGCAGAAGCCCCGGATCATGGCGATGACCGGTTTCGCGATGGCGGCCCAGGCATCGCGGATGGCGTTCTGCTCCGCGTCGTAGGAGGCCCGGGCCTCCGGGGAGGTGCGCTGGTCGCCGAACTCGGAGATGTCGGCGCCGGAGACGAACGCCTTGCCCCCGGCCCCGGTCACCACGATGACCCGGACGTCGTCGTCGGCGTTGAGCGCCTTCAGCGTGCCCGGCAGCGCGGCCCGGATGTCGGACGACAGGGCGTTGCGCTTGGCCGGGTTGTTGAACGTCAGGGTGGCGACGGAGCCGGTTACCTCGACGAGCAGCTTGTCGGTGCCCGTGTCATGCGACGTCATTCGGAGCCTTTCAGGAGCCGGTCGATCTCATCGGGAGAGTAGCCGAGGCCGTCCAGGACCTCGGCGCTGTGGTCACCCAGGCCCGGGCTGGGGGCGCGGACGGTCTCCGGCTCCCCGGAGGACCCGGGGGCGCCGGTCATCGAGACCGCGTTGCGCAGGATGGACAGCGGGCCGAGTTCCGGGTGGTCCACCGTCCGGGTCATGCCCAGGTGCCGGACCTGCGGGTCGGCGAAGACCTCGTCCATCTGGTAGACCGGCCCGCACGGGACGCCGGCGTCGTTGAGGACGGTCACCCAGGTAGCGGTGGGCTCAGCGGAGAGCCGTTCGGCAATAAGGGTGTTGAGTTCTTCCCGGTTCGCGGAGCGTTTGTCGATCGTGTCGAAGCGCGGGTCGGCGGGAAGGTCCGGGAGCCCGATCGCCTCGCAGAACGCGGTGAGGACCCGGCCGCCCGCCGCGCCCACGTTCACGTGCCCGTCGGCGGTGGCGTAGCAGCCCATCGGCACGTTGGTCGGATGATGGTTGCCCGCCTGCCGGGGGACCTCGCCGTCGATGGTCCAGCGGGAGGTCTGGAAGTCCATCATGCCGATCATCGACTCCAGCAGCGAGGTCCGCACCCAGCGGCCGGTCCCGGTCCGTTCCCGGTCGTGCAGCGCGACCAGCACGCCGATGGCCAGGTTCATGCCCGCGGCGAGGTCGGAGACGGGGATCCCGGCCCGGGTCGGCTCGGTGCCGGGCAGGCCGGTCACGCTCATCAGGCCGCTCATGCCCTGGGTGATCTGGTCGACGCCGCCGCGGTCCCCGTAGGGGCCGTCCTGGCCGAAGCCCGATATCGACCCGTAGACCAGCCGGGGGTTCCGGCGGTGGACGGTGTCGAAGTCGAACCCGAGGCGCCGCTTGACCGGCGGGCGCATGTTCTCGATCAGGACGTCGGCCGTGTCGGCCAGGCGCATCAGGGCCTCGCGGCCCGCGGCCGTTTTCAGGTTCAGCGTCACCGACCGCTTGTTGCGGTGCAGGTGCTGGAAGTCGCTGCCGTGCCGGTCCCCGCCCATGGATTCCCGCCCGCCGGGCGGCTCGACGCGGATGACGTCGGCACCCCAGTCGGCCAGCTGCCGCACGCAGGTAGGCCCGGCCCGGGCGACCGTCAGGTCGATGACACGGATATCGCCGAGCGGAAGATCCACGTTTTTCACGTTCCCCGAGATCATCCGCGAAAGCAATAGGAGCGTGCTGCCAGCCGGAACGGGGTAGGGGTCGCCTTGTATTCACTTTCCGTTCATTCAGCCGAGTTTTTCCTGATATTTTCTACATGTGAGTAGAACTTCGATGGGCCTCGCTCAAGACACCACGTCAGATCCAGCTCGCGAACTCGGCGGAGAGGTCGCGCTGCCGCGGCTGTTCACCGGCATCGGGCTGTGCGCCGGAGTCCTGCTGCTCGGGTTCGTGGCCAAGCTCGGCCCGGTGGCGCGGCTGGACCTGCGGGTCGACCGGCACGTCGCCGCCCACGACCGGACCCCGGAACTGACCGCGCTGGCCAAGGTATTCACCGACATCGGCGACGTCGGGACCGCCGGAGTCGCCGCGGTGATCGTCGTGCCCGTGCTCCTGTGGCTGCTGCGCCGCCGGGCGGACGCGGTGAAGGCGCTGTGCATGTTCGGGGGAGCGTTCGCCCTGGCCGAGGTCGTCAAGCTGCTGATCGACGAGCACCGGCCCCCGCTCGCGCTGCGGGCGATGGCGGCCGACCCCACCCCGTCGTTCCCGAGTGGCCACGCGACCACGTCCGCCGTCATCGTCGTCGTGCTCGTGGCCGTCGTCGCGGCCGGGCCGCGCCTGCGGCTCACCTTCCTGACCGTCGGCGGCCTCTACGCCCTCGCCGTCGCCGCGAGCCGGGTCTACCTCGCCGATCACTATCCGCTGGACGTGATCGGCGGCATCCTTTCCGCGCTGGCCGCCGGGTTCATCGTTACCGGGCTGGCGCGGCTTCCGCGCGTCCGGTCCTGGCTGGCGAGACTGGGTCCCCGCACCAGCTGACCAGGGCCTGGCGCAGGCCTTCCTGGCGATCTCCGGCCCAGGCGACGTGACCGTCGGGCCGGACCAGGAGCGCGGGCAGCCCCGGCCGGGCCGCCCGCGCCGGCTGGACCCGGCCTTCCCAGCCCGCGGGCACCGGAAGGTCGCTGACCAGCACGAACCGTCCTCCTCTGAGGGCTTCGAACAACCGGGGCACCGGCCCCCGGAGGGCGATGTCCGGCGCGCGCCGGCCGGTGAACCGGTGCGCGCCGGGCGGGCCCGGATACGAAACCCAGACTCCCGATAGAGCCGAACGGATCTGCCGTTGCACGGCCGGTGTTCTCAGCGCCACTGCCGCCATGTTCTCGCGTAGAGCGCGCAGCGGGGCACCCCGGACCATGGCGGCCCGCAGCAGCAGCCCGGTGCCCCGGATGACGGCGGCCCCCACCGGGTGCCGCTCGTCGTGGTAACTGTCCAGCAGGTCCGGCCCGCCGGTGAGTGCCTGGGCCAGCTTCCAGCTCAGGTTGGCCGAGTCCATGAGCCCGGTGTTCATGCCCTGGCCGCCCGCGGGCGAGTGCTCGTGCGCCGCGTCCCCCGTCAGGAACACCCGCCCGGCCCGGTACCGGGGGACCTGCCGCTCGTCGCTGTGGAAGCGCGAAGTCCAGCGCGGATCGTGCATGCCGAAGTCGGTGCCGATGGTGGCGCGGGTGATCCGGCGGAGCTCGTCCATCTCCACCGGATCGGTCTCCGGCGCCCGCTGGTCGGCGTCCCAGGCGATCACCCGGTGGTAGCCGTCTCCGAAAGGTGCGATGAAGGCGAACAGGTGATCGTGCGGATTCGCCGCGAGGGTCCCCGGGTCCGCGTCGAGCCGCACGTCGGCGAGCATCACCGATTCGATCACGGTCCGGCCGGGGAACGGGAGCCCGGCGAGGCGCCGGATCGTGCTGCGGTGCCCGTCCGCGCCCACGACGTAGGCCGCCCGGCGCTTCGTGCCGTCGTCGAGGTCAACCTCGGCGCCGGCGCCGTCCTGGCGCAGGCCGGTGACCTCGGTGCCGCGCACGATCTCGGCTCCGGCGTTCCGGGCACGCTCCTCCAGCAGTGACTCCACCTCGTACTGAGGCGTGACGAGGACGAAGGGAAACCGGCTCGGCAGCCCGCGGACGGTCACGGTGATCCGGCCGAAGAGCCGCAGTCCTTCCACCTGCCGGCCGCGCTGGATCAGGGGACCGGCCAGGCCCCTCATGTCGAGCATTTCCAGGGTCCGGGCATGGACCGCGAAGGCACGGGTCAGGTCCGAGCCCCGCGGATGGCGCTCGATGAGGGTCGTCTGGATGCCGGCTTCGGCCAGGTCGCCCGCCAGGAGCAGGCCGGTCGGGCCCGCCCCCACGACGATGACGTTGCGGAGTTCCTCCATGACCCCGACGCTATAGGCCGGGCGCTACGACTTGCCAGACCCCGCGACCGAGTAGACGACCTGCGTGTTCCGGGTCTTGAGGAAGTCCTCCAGGGACTCCCCGCGCATCGCCGCGTACACGTGCAGGTTGGACTCGCCGGTGACCGCGGCCAGCTTCTCCAGCATGAAGAAGATGACCCCGTAGTGGATCAGGCCTGGCCAGTCCCGGTTCCGGACCAGGGCCGCTTCTTCGGCCGTCAGCTTCGCCTCGGCGAACGACGCCTCGGGGTCCTTCAGGAAACGGGCCCGGTGCTCCGGTTCGGTCATCGCGTGCAGGTACTTGTTGAGCCGGTAGGCCTTCACGCTGGAGGCGATGGTGAACGGGTAGGTGCCCGTCATCTCCTCGATGCCCTTGAGCTGCAGGGCCATCCGCTCCCGGTGCCGGCTGGCGACGGTCTCGCCGATCCCGTCGGCCGTCTCGTTCTCCAGCACCAGCGTCGCGATGCCGGTCATCGAGGGCAGGTAGTAGGAGCTGTGGACCCGCTCGACCCGGTCCGACAGGGCGCCCCGCATGACCAGCCACATGATGACCTCGGCGCCCTCGAACCCGCCGAGCGCGGCGTACTCCGCGTGGGTCATCTGGGTGAGCGCGGTCGGGTCGTCGGTGATGGCGTCGAGGAACTCGCGGTCCCACTCGGGGTTGTTGAACCCCGCGCCCTCGCCGTGGACCTGATGGGACAGGCCGCCGGTCGACACGACGGCGACGTCGATGTCCTCGGGGTAGCTCTCGATCGCGCGGCGCAGCGCCTTGCCGAGCTTGTAGCAGCGGGCGGCCGTCGGGATCGGGAACTGGAGGACGCCGATCTGCAGCGGGACGATCCTGGTCGGCCACTGGCCGTCCTCACGGTCCAGCAGCACGGACATGGGGGAGAAGAAACCGTGGTCCAGCGGCTTGTCCTGGAAGTAGGACATGTCGAACTCGTCGGTCACCAGGCTGGTGGCGATGTGGGCGGCCAGCTTCGGGTCGCCCTTGATGGCGGGCAGGTTCCGCGCGCCGCCGCCCTCGTCGGCGACCGCGTACTCGTCGCCGATGCCCAGCGTGAACGCCGAGTAATGGTCGAAGAAGAACGAGGTGACGTGATCGTTGAAGATGTAGACGATCGCGTCGGGCTTCTTCTCGGTGAACCACTGCTGGACGGGCTCGAAGGCCTTGAAGATCGGCCCCCAGTCGTCGGTGTCCTGCTTGTTCTGGTCGTAGGCGAAGCCGATGGTCGGCGTATGTGATGCGGCGACGCCGCCGATGATCCGGGCCATGTCTCTCCTCCTGGCGCGCCCCCGCGCCGGCCTCCTGGCGCCCCCGCGCCGGGCCTGTTACCAGCGATTTTATCGATATCCGTTAGTGAAGTAAATTGACTAGTTGATCACTAATCATTAACCTGAGGTTATGGATGCGCAGGGTTCCGGGCCGGCTACTGACGCAAGTGCGCACAGTGGCGAGCTGAATGCGGAACGTGTGGCATCCGATCCGCATCGTGCCGTGACAGTTGCACACGGTGCCTCTCGTTCCGCCCCGCGCAGCACGGCCGCGGTGCTGGAACGCATCCGCCTCAGGCACCTCAGATGTTTCGTGGCGATCGCGCAGCAGCGGAGTCTCGCCGGAGCCGCGAAGAAGCTTCACCTGAGCCAGCCCGCGGTCTCCAAGACCCTGGCCGAGCTGGAGACCCTCGCGGGCTGCCGCCTGGTCGAACGCGACCGCTCGGGTGCCCGGCTGACCCCGGACGGGGAGCGGTTCCTGCGGTACGCGACCGAGGTGACCCACGCCCTCGAGGCGGCTTCCGCCGCGCTCGTCGGCGCCGGCACGCCGGAGGTCCCGGTGGCCCGGGCCGGCGCGCTGCCCACCGTGGCCGGCGGCCCGCTGGCCGAGGCGGTCGCCGCGCTCCGCGCCCGTCGCCCGTACGCCCGGATCGAGGTGACGACCGACTCCAACCCGGACCTGCTCGCCGCCGTGAAGTCCGGAGAGGTCGACTTCGCCGTCGGCCGGATGGCCGAGCCCGCGACCATGCAGGGAGTGTCGTTCGAGCTGCTGTACGCCGAGTCGCTGGCGGTCGTCGTCCGGCCCGGCCACCCGCTGGCGTCGGTGGACGGAGGCGTGCCGCCGCTGGCGCTGCTGGCCTACCCCCTGGTCATCCCCGGCACCGGCACCGCCCCCCGGCACGACGCCGAGGGCATCTTCGCCGCGCACGGGGTCTCGCTCCCGGCGGGCCGCACCGAGACCCAGTCGGTCCCGCTCGGCCGCTCCCTGGCGCGGGTGTCGGACTCGATCTGGATCACCTCGCAGCGGGCCGTGCAGCTGGACATCGACTCTGGCGTCCTGCACCGCCTCGACGTCCCGGTCCCCGGCGCCGAGCCCGTCGGCCTCCTGACCCGCAGCGGCGACGCCCCCGGCGAACTAGCCCAGGCCCTCATGGACGCCCTCCGCGCGGGAGCGCAGTAAATTGATGCGGTGAAGGTCATCGGCTGGATTATCGCGGGCTGCTGGATCGTGTTCTGGGCGTACTGGCTGCTGTCCGCGTTCCGGGCCAAGAGCGGCCGTGTCCAGTGGCGGCAGTGGACGGGAAGCCGGGTCGGAATCCTCGTCGTCCTGGTGATCCTGTCGCGCCTGAATCTCCTGCACCACCACGGCGCCGTGGCCGCCTCGGGCGGGCTGGTGCTGCCGGTCATCGGCCTTGTGGTGTTCCTGGCGGGCCTGGGACTCGCGGTATGGGCCCGGATATTCATCGGCCGCAACTGGGGAATGCCGATGACCGAGAAGACCGACCCCGAACTCGTCACGACCGGCCCGTACTCCCGGATCCGCCACCCGATCTACACCGGCATCATCGTCGGCATGGCCGGCACCGCACTGGCCCTCAGCGTCTGGTATCTGATCGTCGCGGCCGTCCTCGGCGGCTACTTCGTCTACAGCGCGCTCAACGAGGAAAAGTACATGGCCAGCCAGTTCCCGGATTCCTACCCCGGCTACAAGCGGTCCACCAGGATGCTCATCCCGTACGTGCTCTGACACGTCCTCTGAACCGGCGTTGACGCCGCCGCCCGGTCCGGGAGATGCTGCGCGGGTGGCGACACCAGTGACCGCTGATTTCCGGTTGTGCTCGGGCGAGACGTGGCGCGAGCCGTGGCCCATGTACGCCGCGCTCCGGGACACCGACCCCGTGCATCACGTCGCCGACGGCGACTACTGGGTCCTGTCCCGGTACCGCGACGTGGACGCCGCGGCGCTCGACAGCGGCCGGTACTCCTCGGAGAACGGGCTGACCGTCCGCTACGACGAACTCGCCGCGGCCGGGCTGGACGAGATCGCGCCTCTGGTCATGCTGGACCCGCCCCGGCACACCGAGTTCCGCAAGCTGTTCAGCCGCGGCTACACCCCGCGCCGGGTCGAGTCGATCGAGCCGGCCGTGCGCCGGTTCGTCCGCTCCCGGCTGGACGCGATCGCGGACCTCGGCGAGTGCGACATCGTCGCCGAACTGTGCCGCCCCGTCCCCGGCTTCGTCGTCGCGGGGTACCTCGGCGTACCCGAGGACGACCGGGAGAAGTTCGACGGCTGGGCCCAGGGCACCACCCAGGCCGGGGCCGACGGCAGCCCGGCCGACGCCCCGGGCGCGGCCGAACTGTTCGGCTACTTCGCCGAGCTCATCGAGCGCCGCCGCGCCGAGCCCGCCGACGACACGATCTCGGACCTGGTTCAGATCATGGACGGCGACCCGAACGCCACGCTGCGGATCCTCGGCTTCGCGTTCACCATGGTCGCCGGCGGCAACGACACCGCGACCGGCCTGCTCAGCGGTGCCGCCGAGCTGCTCACCACCTGCCCGGGCCAGCGCCGGCTGCTCCTGGACCAGCCGGAACTCCTGCCCTCCGCGATCGAGGAGATGCTCCGGCTGACCTCGCCCGTTCAGTGCCTGGCCCGCACCGTCACCCGCGACACCGCGCTGCACGACCGCGTGATCCCGGCCGGCCGGAAGGTCCTGCTGCTGTACGGGTCGGCCAACCGGGACCCGCGGGTGTTCGGCGACGACGCCTGGGAGTTCGACATCCGGCGCGGGCAGCGGATCCACGCGCGGCACCTGGCCTTCGCCGCGGGCGCGCACCACTGCCTGGGCGCGGCCGCCGCCCGGCTTCAGGCCCGCGTCGTCCTCTCCGAACTGCTCGCCCGCTTCCCGCGCTTCGCCGCCGACCCGGCGGCGGGCACCTTCTGCCCCGGGAACTACACCCGCCGCTACGCCACGTTGCCGTTCACGCCGGGCGGGCGCTGAAAGTCGACCGGTAGGCGGTCGGGGAAACGCCCAGGGTCTCCCTCAGCCGGAGCCGGAGGGCGGCGCCGGTGCCGAAACCGGACTGCTCGGCGACGTCGTCGACCGGGATGTCGGTGCTCTCGAGCAGCCAGCGGGCCCGGTCCAGGCGCTGCGCGTTCAGCCACTGGAGGGGCGACATCCCCGTCTCGGCCCGGAACCGGCGGGTAAAGGTCCGCTTGCTCATGCTGGCCCGCCGGGCGAGATGCTCCAGGTCGGCGGGCTGGTCGAGATGGTCCGCCATCCAGGACCGGACAGCCGCGGTCGAGGACTCGCCGTCGCCGGTGACCGGCTGCCGGATGAACTGGGCCTGGCCCCCGTCACGATGCGGCGGCACCATGTTCTGGCGGGCGACCCCGGCCGCGACCGCCGCGCCGTGATCGCGCCGGATCAGGTGCAGGCACAGGTCAATCCCCGAGGCGCCTCCGGCCGAGGTGAGCACGTCCCCGTCGTCGGTATACAGCACGCTGGGATCCAGCTTGACCTTGGGAAACATCCGCCGGAACTCGTCCGCGTACTTCCAGTGCGTGGTGGCGGGGCGGCCGTCGAGCAGCCCGGCCGCGGCCAGCACGAACGCGCCGGTGCAGATGGACGCGATCCGGGTCCCGGGGCGGATCGCGTCCATCGCGGCCCCGAGGGGGCCGGTGAGCGGGACGTCCAGCAGGTGGTCGTCCGGGTTGTGCGTCGCGGGCACGATGACCGTGTCCGCGCTGGCGAGGACCTCCGGGCCGCGGGCGACCACGATGGAGAAGTCGCCGCTGGTCCGGATCATCCCGGGCTCGGCCGCGCAGGTGATGATCTCGTACCGGTCGGAGACGGCGCGGAACAGCTCGTGGACCAGGCCGAATTCCATCGGCAGGACGCCGGGCCGGGCCAGGACGGCCACCCGGTGAAGCGCGCGTTCGATCATGGCCCGATTCTTTCACATGTTGGCTCCGGGCCAGCGGCGGGCGACGGGGAGGCGCGGGCATCCTGAACCCATGAACGTCTTGTGGATCTTCGCCCATCCGGATGCCCGGTCGCTGAACGGCTCGCTCTACCGCGAGGGAATCGACGCCGTGACCGGGGCCGGGCACCAGGTCGAGGTCTCCGACCTCTACGCCATGAAGTGGAACCCTGTGGTCGACGCCGGTGACTACGGGCGCGACGACGGCGAGCGTCTCCTGGTCGCGCCGGCGTCCAAGAAGGCCCTGGAGGAGGGCACGCTGAGCCCGGATATCCAGGCCGAGCACGAGAAGCTGGCCCGGGCCGACCTGGTCGTCATGCAGTTCCCGCTGTGGTGGTTCGGGCCGCCCGCGATCCTCAAGGGCTGGATCGACCGGGTCTTCGTCCGCGGCTACGCCTACGGCCTCCCCGACCCCGACCGCCCCGGCCGGGCCCTCCGCTACGGCGACGGGGGACTGGCGGGCAAGCGGGCGCTGGCGGTCGTGACGATCGGCGGCACCGCCGAGTCCTACGGGCCGCGCGGCCTGGCCGGGTCCCTGGAGGAACTGCTGTTCCCGCTGCTGCACGGGACCTTCTTCTACACGGGCATGGCGCCGCTGCCCCCGGTCGCCGTCCACGGCACGAACCACATGTCCGGCGAGGATTACCAGGCCGCCTCCGCCGAACTCCGGCGGAGGCTCGCCGAGGCGGAGACGGCCGAGCCGATCCCCTACCGGACGCAGAACGGCGGCGACTACGACGACGACGTCCTCCGGCCCGGCGCGGCGCCCGGACGCGAAGGCCTGGGCGCCCACCGGGCTCGGCGGACCTAGGCCACCGCTTCGCTGCCCTCGGGCTCGCCGTCTCCCGGGGGAGCGGGGAGGAACTCCTCCAGGCTGGAGGCGACGAAGTCCAGTCCGGCGTCGGCGCCGGGCAGGATGCCGGGCATGGTGTAGAAACCGTGCATCTGGCCCTCGGCCCGCAGGCGCCGGACCGGGACCCCGGCCCTCAGCAGGCGGTCGGCGTACACCTCGCCCTCGTCCCGGAGCGGGTCGTGCTCGGCGGTGAGCACGACCGCGGGCGGCAGGCCGGCCAGGTCAGGGGCCCGGAGCGGCGACGCCCCGGGCTGCAGGCGCTGCTCCGGCGCCGGCACGTAGTGGTCCCAGAACCAGATCATTCCCTCCCGGGTCAGCAGGGCCTGGTTCTCCGGGTCGGTGTAGGAGAGAGTGTCGAGGTCGCAGTCGGTCACCGGGTAGACGAGAACCTGCGCGGCCAGGGCCGGGCCGCCGGCCGCCCGGGCCCGCTGGGCCATGACGGCGGCCAGGTTGCCGCCGGCGCTGTCGCCGGCGACGAGGAGGGGGATCGAGGAGTCGTCCGGCGGAGGGGTGTCGGAAGGGACGACCTCGATCAGTTCGGGCAGGCGCTCGGCCGCCCAGTTCAGCGCCGCCCAGGAGTCGTCAACGGCGACCGGGTACCGGTACTCGGGGGCCAGCCGGTAGTCGACCATGACCACCGTGTACCCGGTGCGCTGGGCCAGGTTCCGGCCGACCGGGTCCGCTTCGTCCAGGCCGCCCAGGACCCAGCCGCCGCCGTGGTACCAGACGATCACGCCGCGGGAGCGGTCGCCGGGGACCTTGGGGGTGAGGATCCGGACAGGGATGTCTCCTCCCTCGACCGGAACCGTCGTGTCGCGGACCACCGCCACGAGCGGTCCTGGAGGTGCCTGCTCTCGTCTGGCCGCGCCTATCTCGCGGGCCTGCTCCGGCGTCTGCTCATGCAGGGGCGGGTCGCCCAGGGCCGCCATCTGCTCCAGTAGATCCGCCGTCGCCTTGTCGAGGCTCACCGGGTCTCTCCTTCCGACTGCCGCGACCTCGCGGCATTTACCTCGGTAAGTACCCACTCAGCGCGCATGAGACAGGCGAAGCGCAGTTTTTCGTGGAATATCGGAGATTAGATCTCGATGCGGGACCCCATGATGACCGTGCGCTCCCGCGGCAGCTGGAAGTACTCGGCCGCGTCGGCGGTCAGGCGCGAGGTGGTGATGAACAGCCGCTTCCGCCAGCGGTTCCAGTCGTGCCTGACGCCCGGCTTGAGGTGGAGGTCGATGGTGGACAGGAAGTAGGAGATCTCCTCGGAGTTCACGACCCGCTGGTGCTGCTCTGCCAGCAGGGGCAGCAGCTCCGGGACGTTCGGCGTGTCCTTGTACCCGAACCGGGCGGTGACGTGATAGATCCGGTCCTCGATGTAGCCGAGGTCGTCGACCTCGAGCCGCTCCGCCACGGGGACGTGCGGCACCGGCAGCGTCTCCACCGAGATGATCAGCACGTTCTTGTGCAGAACGTGATTGTGCTCCACGTTCGCCCGCAGCGCCAGCGGCGCGGTCTCCTTGCCCCGGTTGAGGAAGATTCCCGTCCCCGCCACCCGCGGCAGATCCTGGGTGTGCAGGTACTCCACGAAGTCCTGCAGCGGGCCCTCGCTCGTCTTGCGGAGCCCGGTGACGACCGAGCGGCCCTTGCGCCAGGTGGCCATCACCGTGAACACGAGAATGCCGACGAGGAACGGGAGCCACGCCCCGTGCACCAGCTTGATCATGTTGGCGGCGAAGAAGAGCACGTCGACGATGAGCAGCGGCGTGGCGGCCAGCACGATCCAGCGCTTCCGCCAGTGCCAGCGCTGCCGCGCGATGTAGAAGAACAGCAGCGTCGTGATCGTGATGGTCCCGGTGACCGCCGAACCGTAGGCGTAGGCCAGCGCGTTGGATGACTGGAAGGTGAACACCAGGGCGAGCACGGCGACGAGCAGCGCCCAGTTGATCCACGGCACGTAGATCTGCCCGATGTGCTCCTCGGACGTGTGGTCGATCCGCAGCCGCGGCAGGTAACCGATCTGCGCGGCCTGCCGGGCCACCGAGAACGCCCCCGAGATCACCGACTGGGAGGCGATGACCGTGGCCACGGTGGCCAGGATGACCAGCGGAAGCTGGGCCCACGACGGCGCCAGGAGGAAGAAGGGGTTGGAGACCGCCTTCGGGTCGTGCAGGACGAGCGCGCCCTGGCCGAGGTAGTCGAGCGTGACGGCGGGCCACACCAGGAGCAGCCACACCCGGGTGATCGGCTTGCGGCCGAAGTGCCCCATGTCCGCGAAGAGCGCCTCGGCGCCGGTGACCGACAGGACCACCGCCGACAGGGTGAAGAAGCCGGTGGTGAAGTGGCCGAAGATGAACTCGCCCGCGTAGACCGGCGACAGCGCCTTGAGGATCGCGGGGTCCTTGACCAGTCCGTGGATGCCGCACAGCGCGATCGACACGAACCAGCAGAACATGATCGGCCCGAAGAGCTTGCCCACGGCCCCGGTCCCCAGCCGCTGCAGCAGGAACAGGACGAGCAGGACCAGCGCGGTGATGAGGACCACGAGGTGGGCGACGCTCGGCGCGGCGACCTCGACGCCCTCGACCGCCGACAGTACCGAGATCGCGGGCGTGATCATGCTGTCGCCGAAGAACAGCGCCGCCCCGAACACCCCGAGCAGGGCCAGGACCTGCGGCACGGCCTTGCGGTTCTCCCGGCCCAGCCGGCGGATCAGCGTGATCAGCGCCATGATCCCGCCCTCGCCGTCGTTGTCGGCCCGCATCACCAGAAGCACGTAGGTGACGGTGACGACGAGCAGCCCGGACCAGAAGATCGAGGAGACGGCACCGTACACGCTGACCGCGGAGACCGTGACCGGGTGCGGGTCCGACGGGTTGAACAGGGTGTCCAGCGTGTACAGCGGGCTGGTCCCGATATCCCCGAAGACCACGCCCAGTGCCCCCAGCGCCAGCGCTGTCTGCCCGCCCTTGCGGTTCATCCTGCTCCCCGTGTATCCGATCACTGCTGCTGCCGAGACATGATCGTACGCGCGCCCGATGCGATCGCTGGCGATCGGGCGCGCATCGGGGGTTCCGGGGGGCGTCCCCCCCGGCCAGCACCGCCCTTGTCGCAGAGCTGGGGCTGAGGTAAGTTACCCGCCAGTTAGGTGCATGGATATGCGTGCTTCGATACGGATAAAATGGGTGCGATGAACTGGGCTGCTTTGAACGAGGTGCTGAGTCCCTGGGCTAACCCGGTGACCTACGCCATCCCGTTTTTCCTGCTGTCGATCGGCGTCGAGCTGGCCGCGCTCAAGTGGCTCGACCACGACGACAACGTGTCCGGGTACATGCGCAAAGACGCCATGGCGTCGATCTGGATGGGCCTGGGCTCCCTGGTGTCGACGATCATCCTGAAGGCCGCTGCTTTCGTCGTCTACATCCTCTTGTACCTGTACGTCGCGCCCTGGCACCTGCAGATGAACACCTGGTGGGCTTGGGCGCTGGCCATCGTCGGCGTGGACTTCTTCTACTACTGGCAGCACCGGTTCGTGCACCGCGCCCGGGTGGGCTGGGCCGCGCACCAGGCTCATCACTCCTCGGAGTACATGAACTTCGCGACCGCGCTGCGGCAGAAGTGGAACCCCTGGTTCGACCTGTTCTTCTGGCTCCCCCTGCCCCTGCTCGGCGTCTCGCCCGGGGCCATCTACGCGGCCTTCGGTGTCAACCTGATCTTCCAGTTCTTCGTCCACACCGAGCTGGTCGGCAAGCTGTGGGCGCCGGTCGAGTTCGTGTTCAACACGCCGTCCCACCACCGGGTCCACCACGGCTCGGACCAGATCTACCTGGACAGGAATTACGCCGGCATCCTGATCGTCTGGGACCGCCTGTTCGGCACGTTCCAGGTCGAGCTGGAACGCCCCAAGTACGGCCTCACCTACAAGGTCGAGACCTACAACCTGATCAAGCTGCAGTACGGCCACTACGCCGACCTCTGGCGCGACGTCCGCCACGCCGCCTCCTGGGGCGACCGCGTCCGCTACCTGTTCATGCCCCCGGGCTGGGAGCCGGCCCGGGACGGATCCTCACCCGACCCGGAACCGGCTGCCGCCGCCTAGCGGCCTCGCGCCCGCACCCGGCCCCGGCCCCGGCCCCGGCCCCGGGCGAACTTCCCGAGCCGCTTCCGCTTAGGGCGCGAGATGACTCCAGAAACCGCCGCAAACAGCCCATATTGCGACCCGCTCGCGCCCTAAGCTGTCAACCTTGAGGCTTGCCACGGGGCTAGGCGGCCTCCGCGAGTCCGGCTTGCCGCGCGGCGAAGGCCGTCATCCCCAGGGGGCTGAGGCCTTCCACGTAGTGTCGGCCGGCCAGCCGGCCGCGGCGTCCTGCGGGTTCGGGCCGCCGTCGGAGGCGATGTAGGCGGTGCCGTTGTAGTTCCGGAAGTAGTGGTCGGAGAAGTTGTTCGACATCATCGAGTACCCGGAGCCGCTGTTGCCCGCGCGCGGGCAGAAGGTCGCGTCGTTGGCGAACAGGGTGCTGCCGTCGTTCGTGTTTACGTACAGTTCGTAGTTCGAGTGCCGCAGGTACGCCCCGGGGTCGTTGGCCGACTCAAACGACACGCACTGGCGGTTGGCCAGGCCGGGCACGACGTCCCAGGTCGCGTCGGCCTTCTGAGCCGCCGAACTGGACGATGTCACATTGCTGATCACGACCTTGTTGTCGCTGTCGTCGTGGGTGACGTAGTCCGTCGCGGAGCCGGGCGCGGTCGCCTGGATCGACACCTTCTTCCCCGGCGCGAACGGGGTGGAGTTCGACGAGGAGTAGCCGGCCGAGGTGATGCTGGACTGGACGGCGTTCTCGGTGGCGTCCGACGGGTAGCCGGAGGTCATGACTCCCTCGTAGAACGACCCGGCGGAACTGTGGCTGTTGTCGCCGCCGACGCCGAGGATGATGGCGCCTTCCTTGGACATCGGGTTGTAGCCCGACGGGCGGGCGCCGCTGTAGTAGGTGGACAGCTTGCCGGACTGGGCGTTCCCGCCGCGGATGGCCCACTGGCCCGGCTCGCCCTTGATGACCGCGGTCACGAAGCCGTGGCTGACCGACGGGTCGGACTCGTTGATGCCCGAGCCCTGCCCGGAGAAGAGCCCGTTCTCCATGTCGGCCATGATCCACGGCCCGCTGCCCGAACCGGTGCCCCAGCCGGTCGCGGTGCCGAAGTAGATGGCCTCCATGTGCCCGGCGCCGTTGTCGTCGTTGTTGGTCTCCGCGTTGCCGTAGTCGAAGCAGCAGCCGTCGTTGTCATGCGTCCCGCCGAGGACCGCGTACTCGCCCTCGGGCTGGTCTCCCGTGGCGATGCCGGAGGTGTCGTCGGCCCGGTAGCCCATGCCCGGGCTGATGAAGACGCCGTACACCTTGTGCCCGCCGGCCGTGGTCGGCAGGGCCGCCGCGTTCGCCCCGATGTCGGCCGGGTCCGCCCCGCCCGCCGGGCCGATCGTCAGGTTGTTCCCGTGCCCCGACTGGTCGTAGATCTCGGTGATCGTGCAGGCGGTCCCGGCACAGAACGAGTCCTGGGCGGCGGCGTTGGCGTAGCCCCCGGCGTTCAGGGTCCCGATAGTGGCCGTGGCGCCGTCGGAGGATCGTTTTACCTGGTAAAGAGGGCCGTTATAGGAGGCGTACAGCGCCCGGGTCGTGCTGTGCGCGGCCACGCAGGGAGTGCCGCCCGACGCGTAGATGTCGCAGGGCAGCGCCGCCTTCGCCGCGGCTCCGCTCGCCGCCTTCGCCTCGGCTCCGCCCGCCGGCGCCGCCGCGCCGAGCGCGAGGGCCCCGGCGGTGAGCACCATGGCCGCCGCCAGGCCGGCCAGTGATCTCCGTGCCTGTCGCAGGACTGCTTGCAAAGTCATCGTTGACTCCGTCCCGGTATCCGTCCCGTTCGATGATTCGCGTGACCGGTAACACCCGCTCCCTCCTCGGAGTGTGAGCGCTCACATGCCGGACGTCAATCATCCCTGGTGTTGCGGGCCGGGCCGGGCCGGAACGGCCCGGCCGGGAGGCCTGGCTACAGCGCGCCGGTGAGGCCGACGCCGCCGTCCAGGGTGATGGTCTGGCCGGTGATCCAGCTGGAGGCGTCCGAGAGCAGGAAGGCGACCGCGCCCGCGATGTCCTCGGGCACGCCGAGACGCCCCAGCGGGTAGGCGGAAGCCACCTGCTCCTCGTTCTCCGAGTACAGGGCCTCGGCGAACTTGGTCTTCACGATCGCCGGGGCGACCGAGTTCAGCCGGATCTTCTGCGGGGCAAGCTCGAGCGCGAGCTCGTTGGTGAGCCGGATGAGGGCCGCCTTGCTGACCCCGTACATGCCGATTCCCGGGCTGGGGTGCAGGCCGGCGACGGAAGCGACATTCACGATCGAGCCGCCGTGCTCACCCATCCAGGCGTCCCGCGCCTGCCGCGTCCACGACAGCGGAGCGAGGACGTTGACCGACATGATCTTGGCGGCCGCGGCCGGGTCGGTGTCCAGGATGGAACCGAAGACCGGGTTGATGCCGGTGTTGTTGACCAGCATGTCCAGCCGGCCGAAGGCCTTGACGGTCTTCTCGATGGCTTCGGCCTGGTGGTCGGTGTCGTCGGCCTTGCCCGGCACGGCGATGGCCGCGTCCGGCCCGCCCAGCTGGGCGACGGCCTCGGCCAGCGGCTCGGGCTTGCGGGCGGTGACGCACACCTTCGCGCCCTGCCGGACAAGCTCGGCGGCGATGCCCAGCCCGATTCCCCGGCTGGCACCCGTGACGATCGCGACCCGGTCCTTCATCGACTCCATCTGACCTCATCTTCCCTCAGCGGCACAGTCAGGCAGCCAACGTACCGAACGGGCGGATCGCGCCGGAAGCCGCCTACGGGAGTTTCGCCACCGTGAGCATGACCGCCGAGTCCTCGAGGGCCTCCAGGTCGTGACGGGCGTCGGGCACCTGGATCAGGTCGCCGGTCCGCCCCTCCCAGGAGTTGCCGCCGGAGGACAGCCGCACCCGCCCGGTGAGCACGTAGATGCTGGCCTCGCCCGGGCTCTCGTGCTCGCCGACGGCGGTGCCGCCCTTCAGGGCCATGACGGTCTGGCGCAGGACCTTCTCGTGCCCGCCGATGATCGTCTCGGCGGCGCGCCCGCTGCTGGTCCGAGCCTGTTCTACCAGCTCACGCGTGGTGGCGTCGATCGAGAACTTCTGCATGGCCATCACCTACCCGGCCGTCGGCGAGTCACGCGGAGTAGCTTCAGGTTCATGACGATCTCCCGCGACTTCCTCGCCCTCCACCGCCCCGGCCAGCCCCTGCTGCTCCCGAACCCGTGGGACGCCGGTTCCGCGAAGCTCTTCGCCTCCCTGGGGTTCGAGGCGCTCGCCACCACCAGTTCCGGGTTCGCCGCGACGCTTGGCCGCCCGGACGGCTCGGTCACCCGCGATGAGGCCCTCGCGCACGCGAAAACGATCGTGGAGGCGACGGCGCTGCCGGTCTCCGCCGATCTGGAGAACGGTTTCGCCGACGATCCGGACGGCGTCGCCCGGACCGCCGCCCTGGCCGTGGAGACCGGCCTGGCCGGCTTCTCGATCGAGGACTACACCGGCGACACGGACGGACCCGTGTACGACCAGGGGCTGGCCGCCGAGCGGGTCGCCGCGGCCGCGGAGGCCGCGCACGCCGGGCCCGCGCGGCTCGTGCTGACCGCGCGGGCCGAGAACTACCTGCACGGCCGCCCGGACCTGGACGACACCATCGCCCGCCTGAAGGCGTACGCGGAAGCCGGGGCCGACGTGCTCTACGCGCCCGGCCTGACCCGCGCCGACGACATCCGCCGCGTGGTGGCGGAGACGGGCCGCCCGGTGAACGTGCTGGCGCTCAAGGGCGCCCCCTCGGTGGCAGAACTGGCCGGGGCCGGCGTGAGCCGGGTGTCGGTGGGCGGCGCCTTCGCGTACGCCGCCATGGCCGCCGTGGCCGACGCGGCGGCCGAACTCCGCGACCACGGCACCTACGGCTACCTCAAGTCCAGCGCCGCCGGCCGCCAGCTCGCCGACCGCGCCTTCTGACGGCCGGGCCTTCTGACGACCGCGCCTTCTGACGGCCGGGCCGGTTACGAGCGACGGATCGTCTCGGACGGGAGCTCGGCGTAGGCCGCCCGGTAGGCCTGGGAGAAACGACCGGTGTGGAAGAAGCCCCAGCGGGCGGCGATCTCGGTCACGGATCCGGCCTGCGGGTCGGCGGCGAGCAGGTCGCGCCTGGCTCGTTCCATCCGGGTCCGGCGCATCTGCTCCAGGGGAGTGATGCCCAGCTCGCGGCGGAAGGCATCCTGCAGCGTGCGCGCCGACACCCCGGCCGCTCCCGCGAGCTCGGCGACCCGCCAGGGCCGGTCCGGCTCGGACTCGATCAGGTCCAGGACCAGGCGGACGGCCGGGGAGCCGGGGACGGACGGCGCCTCCACCTCGACGGCGCTGTTCGGCTGGAGGTCCAGCAGGCCGCTGATCAGGGTCTGCTCGAAGTGGCTGGCCGTGATCGGCGAGCGGAACAGGTCTCCGCCGGCCTCAAGCTCGTCCAGCCCCAGGCGCGCCAGGCGGAGCCACGACCGCGCGGCCGGGGACCGCAGGTCCAGGTCGGGCCGGAAGACCACGGGAGCCAGTTCCTCGCCCCGGGCCAAGGCGATTTCCTCCACCGCCTGGCGGCGCATGTAGACCACGAACTTCTCGCATCCGTCCGACCAGAGCATGTCCACGGGCTCGGTCGGCGAGTCAACGCAGGCACGGTGCCGGTCAGTCTTGACCGTGCCGCCTCCGGTTCGCATCAGGGACGTGCCCGAGAGGGGAATCTGGACGAGAAAGAAATCATCGAAGGTGCCGGGGATGATGCGGACCTCGTCGCCGTACCGCATGTAGCTGAGCGACACGTTCTCGCCGATCGGGGCACCGTTGTGCACCAGGTTGAGGTGCGCGCCGCGGTGGGTGAGGTAGAGCTCGTGCGGGCAGAACTGCTCGGCCACCTTGACCCGGGCCTCGTCAAGGTCGGTCGTCGCGGTGAGCTGATAGCGGCTCAGGAACTCCTGCGCCATGCAATGCTCCTCCGGAAATCCGTGCGTTGTTCTCTTCGCTATTCCGAAGTATGCCCTCAGACCGCTCGTGATTCACGGGAATCCCGGGGGCGCCGCAAGAATCTTGTCGCGTTCCGCGGACTCTGGCTGCGTTCTCTGGATTGTCGGCGCGGGGCCGCCCCCGTACCGTTCCCGGTACCACCACCCCCGCATAGGCCCTGAATAAGGAAACCCACCGTGCATACCCCTCATGCATCCTGGCACCAGGCCCGCGCGAATGGAAGCTCGAACGTCGTGTCATCGAAACGTCGGGTCCCGCCCCACGACCCGGAGCCGAAGCCGGGTTCGCTCCTGACCGGAAACGGGCAGGGAGCCAGCTTGTTCAACATGCAGCACTACCCGGTGCGAGGGCTTTGCCGCCTGTGCGGAGAGTCGATCAAGGCGCCAAGTTTCTTCCGGCCGTTCGAGCACGTCGGCGAGCGGCACGCCTAAGGCCGCTCATCCTTCATAGGGTTGGAGGATGAGCGACGATCTCAAAGCCCGCGTCCATGACCTTCTGCCCGGCCTGCTCGGCGACCTCGAAGACCTCGTCCGGATCCAGTCCGTCAGCGCCGACCCGGAGCGGCTGGGCGAGGTGGAGAAATCGGCGCGGAAGACCGCGGACCTGCTGGCCGCCGAGGGCGTCGCCGTCGAGATCGTCCGGGCCCGGGACGGGGCCCCGCCCGCCGTGATCGGCGAGAAGAAGGGCCCCGAGGGCGCCCCGGTCGTGCTGCTGTACGCCCATCACGACGTGCAGCCGGAGAACGACCCGGGCGACTGGGACACCCCGCCGTTCGAGCCCACCGTGCGAGGAGAGCGGCTCCACGGCCGCGGCGCCGCCGACGACAAGGCCGGCATCGCGACGCACGTCGGCGCCCTGCGCGCACTCGGCGACGACCTCCCGGTCACCGTCCGGTTCTTCATCGAGGGCGAGGAAGAGGTCGCGTCCGCGACCCTGCCCGACCTGCTGGGACTCTACAAGGACCGGCTCGCGGCCGATGTCATCGTCATCGCCGACGCCGCGAACTGGGCCGTCGGCGTCCCGTCGCTCACCACGAGCCTGCGCGGCATGGTCCGGATGGACGCCGAGGTCCGCACGCTCACCCACGCCGTCCACTCCGGGATGTGGGGCGGCATCGTCCCCGACGCCCTCATGGCGCTGACCAGGCTGCTGGCCACGCTCTGGAACGACGACGGCAGCGTGGCCGTCGAGGGCCTGGCCGCCAGCGGCGCGGCCAGCGTCGAGTACCCGACCGGCCGGCTCCGGGCCGAGTCCGGTGCCGCGCCGGGGACGGCGCTGATCGGCGACGGGACCGTCGTCGAGCGGCTGTGGGCCAAGCCCGCGATCACCGTGACCGGCATCGACGCGCCGAAGGTCGACGGGGCGTCCAACACGCTCACCCCGGCCGCGCGGGCCAAAATCACGATGCGCCTCGCGCCCGGGGACTCCAGCGCGAACGCGATCGAGCGGCTCCGGGCGCACCTGGACCGGCACGTGCCGTGGGGCGCGGAACTGGCGACGAAGGTCTGCGACACCGGCGAGCCGACCGTGCTGCCCGCCGAGGGCCCGGCCTACGACGCCGCCCGCGTGGCGCTGCGCGAGGCCTGGGACGGCACCGCCCCGGTCGACATGGGCTGCGGCGGCTCCATCCCGTTCATCGCCGAGTTCGCCGACGCGTTCCCCGCCGCCAGCATCCTGGTGACCGGCGTCGAGGATCCCGACACCCGGGCCCACGGCCCGAACGAGGGCCTCCACCTGGCCGACTTCGAACGCTGCGTCGTCGCCGAGTCCCTTCTTCTTCAGCGACTGGGAGCCGGGGCCTAGTACGCTTTTTGTCGATTACCTACAACATGCGGTCCGGGGATACGTCAGGCTCCGCATTGGCCTGGACGCCCGTCAGGCGCCACGATAGACGCAGGTGAAGGCGGCGCCCGGGTTCCGGGCATCGCCTTTCGCGCTTTAGTACCTAGGAGGCCCAGCCGGTGTTCAGTCGTGTCGCCATCGTCAACCGCGGGGAGGCCGCGATGCGGCTGATCCACGCTGTCCGGGATCTGTCCGCGCAGACGGGGGACCGGATCGAGACGGTCGCCCTGTACACCGACGCGGACCGCGGCGCTACCTTCGTCCGCGAGGCGGATGACGCGTACTTCCTGGGCGCGGCATCGGCCCGCCCGTATCTTGACCACCCGGTGCTGGAGAAGGCGCTGGCCGAATGCGGGGCCGACGCGGCCTGGGTCGGCTGGGGGTTCGTGGCCGAGGACCCGGGGTTCGCGGCGCTGTGCGAGAAGACCGGCGTGACGTTCATCGGGCCGTCGGCGGACGCGATGCGGCAGCTGGGCGACAAGATCGGCGCCAAGCTGATCGCCGAGGAGGTCGGCGTCCCGGTCGCGCCGTGGAGCCGGGGACCGGTCGCCACCCTGGAGGACGCCCTGGCCCAGGCCGAGCGGATCGGCTACCCGCTGATGCTCAAGGCCACGGCCGGAGGGGGCGGGCGCGGCATCCGGAAGGTCATGTCGGCCGGCGACCTGACCGAGGCGTTCGACCGGACCAGCGAAGAGGCGCTGCGCGCGTTCGGCAGCGGCACCGTGTTCCTGGAGAGCCTGGTCACCGGGGCCCGCCACGTCGAGGTCCAGGTGATCGCCGACGGGCAGGACACCGCGTGGGCCCTCGGCGTCCGCGACTGCTCGGTGCAGCGGCGTAACCAGAAGATCATCGAGGAGTCCTCCTCGCCGCTGCTGTCGCAGGAGCAGGTCGAAGACCTCAAGACTTCAGCCGAACGGCTGGCTCTTGCTGTGGGATACCGCGGTGCGGCTACGGTCGAATTCCTCTACCACCCCGGCGAGAAGCGGTTCGCCTTCCTGGAAGTCAACACGCGGCTTCAGGTCGAGCACCCGATCACCGAGCTGACCACCGGCACCGACCTGGTCCGGCTCCAGCTGCACGTGGCCTCGGGCGGGAAGCTCGAGGGCGGCAAGCCCGCCGAGTCCGGCCACGCGATCGAGGCGCGGCTGAACGCCGAGGACCCCGACCGGGACTTCGCGCCCGCGCCGGGCCGGATCGCGGCGCTGAACCTGCCCGCCGGCCCCGGCATCCGGGTCGACACCGGGGTCAGCGAGGGCGACACCATCCCGGCCGACTTCGACTCGATGATCGCGAAGATCATCGCCTACGGCCGCGACCGCGACCAGGCCCTGGGGCGGCTGCGCCGGGCGATGGCGGAGACCACCGTCGTCATCGAGGGCGGCGCCACCAACAAGAGCTTCGTCCTGGACCTGCTGGCCCAGCCCGAGGTCATCGACGCGTCCGCCGACACCGGCTGGATCGACCGGGTCCGGGGCGAGGGGAGGCTCACCGCCCGCGAGCACTCCGCCGTCGCGCTGGTGGCGGCGGCGATCGAGGCCTACGCCGGCGAGGAGGAGGTCAGCACGCAGCGGCTGCTGGCGACCGCGCATGGCGGCCGCCCGCAGGCCGAGCACGAGGCGGGCCGCCCGCTGGACTTCAAGCTGCGGGGCGACTCCTACCGGGTGCGGGTCACCCGGCTGGGCCCGGACCGGTACCGGGCCGCGATCACCGCCGGCGACGGAGTGCCGCGGACCGCGGACGCGGTGCTGGAGCGCTTCGACGCGCACAGCGGCCGGATCACCGTCAACGGGCGGCGGTTCCGCCTGACCAGCGCCACGCACGGGCCGGTCCACCTGGTCGAGGTGGACGGCGTCGCGCACCGGATCAGCCGGGACGAGGGCGGCGTCGTCCGCTCGCCCGCCCCGGCCCTGGTCGTCGCGACCCCCCTGAGCGCCGGGGACGAGGTCGCGGCGGACGCGCCGGTCCTGGTGCTGGAGAGCATGAAGATGGAGACGGTGCTGCGGGCGCCGTTCCGGGCCCGCCTGCGGGAGTGCATGGTGTCGGTGGGCAGCCAGGTCGGGGCGGGCGCCCCGCTGCTGAGGCTGGAGCCCCTGGCCGACGAGGTCGCCGACGAAGCTGATAACAGCAAGAGCCCGGAGGGAGGAGCGGCGGTCGCGGACGAGGCCGAGCTCGACCTTCCGGAGCCGCCGGCCCTGACCGCGGACGAGCGGGCCCGGCGGTACCTGGCGGACCTGCGCGGGCTGCTGCTCGGCTTCGACGGCCGCGCCGACGAGAAGCTGGCCGACGGCTACCTGGCCGCCCGGGCCGAACTGGGCGGGCAGCCCCTGGACGGGGAACCGGAACTGCTGGCGGTCTTCGCCGACCTGTCGGAACTGAGCCGGAACCGGCCGGGCAGCGACCTGAAGGACGAGCCGGGCGCGGCCGCGCACAGCCCTCGCGAGTACTTCCACAGCTACCTGCAGAGCCTCGACACCGAGCGGGCGGGCCTGCCGGATACCTTCCAGGCCAAGCTGGAGAAGGTGCTCGGCCGTTACGGGGTCACGGACCTGGACCGGACCCCGGAACTGGAGACCTCCGTTTTCCGGATTTTCCTGGCCCAGCAGCGGATGGGCGCCGGCGCCGCGATCGTCTCGGCGATCCTGCGGGAGTGGCTGGCCAGCGCGCCCCCGGCGGAGCCGCTGCGCGAGCGCGCGGGACTGGCGCTGGAGCACCTCATCGAGGCCACGCAGCGGCGTTTCCCGGCGGTCGGCGACCTGGCCCGGGGCGTGGCGTTCCGCTGGTTCGCCCAGCCGATGCTGCGCCGCAGCCGGGCCCGCGCCTACACCACCGCCCGGGCCGACCTGCGCTACCTGGACGCGAACCCGGACGCGCCGGACCGGGCCGAGCGCATACAGGACATGGTGGCGATCACCGAGCCGCTGCTCCGCATCATCGGCCAGCGGATCGAGCGCGGCGGGGACCTCGACCACGCCCCGATGCTGGAGGTCCTGACCCGCCGTTACTACGGCAACCGCAAGACGATCGGCTTCGCCGCGGGCGCCATCCCGGGTGGTCAGCTCCTTACTGCCACGGCGGACGGCACGAGGATCGTGGCCACCGCCACCGACATCGGGCACCTCGGCGACGCGGTCGCCGAGGTGGACTTTGTCGCCAAGGTGGCGAAGGAACGCAAGATCGAGATGGTCGCAGACCTGTACGTCAACTGGGGCGGGGACCCGGACCCGGACGCGCTGGCCGCCCGAACCGCGGAATTGCTCGCCGCCCGTGAGCTGCAGCCCCGCGTCACCCGGGTTACGGTCACCGCCGCTGGCACCACGATGCAGTCCCACGTGACGTTCGTGCGAGGCGCCGCCGGGTTCACCGAGGACCGGCTGATCCGCGGCCTCCACCCGCAGATCGCCGAACGGCTTCAGCTTGGCCGCCTGCGGGAGTTCGACCTGACCCGCCTCCCGTCGGCCGACGAGGAGATCTACCTGTTCAAGGCGGCCGCCAAGAGCAACGCGAAGGACGAGCGGCTGATCGCGATGGGCCAGGTCCGCGACCTCACCCCGCTGCGCGAGGCCGACGGCCGGCTGGTCGCCCTGCCCGCGCTGGAGGACATCCTGGCCGGCTGCCTGGACGCGATCCGCGGCGTCCAGGCCCAGCGCCCGGAGCGCAAGCGGTTCGAGATGAACCGGGTGCTGCTGTACGTCTGGCCAACGGTGGACCTGGCCTTCGAGGAGATGGAGTCCCTCGTACACAGGATCCGGCCCACGGTGTCCGGCGCCGGGCTGGAAGAGGTCGAGTTCGTCGCCCGCATGCGCGATCCCATCCACAGCGACGGGGACCTCGCCGAGGTGTCCGTGGTCGTCAAGGCCGACGCCGGCGGCCGGGCCGGGCTGCAGGTCGCTCCGTTGCCCGAGGAGCCGCTGCAGCCGTTGGACGACTACCGGCAGAAGGTGCTGCGCGCGGCCCGGCGCGGGAACGTCTACCCTACGAGCTGGCTGAACTGCTGGCCGGCCCGGACGGTGTTTTCACCGAGTACGACCTGGATCCCGTCAACAAGGTCGCGAACAGTCTCGCCCCCGTTGACCGGCCGAAGGGGCGTAACACCGCCGGCATTGTCGTCGGCCTGGTGACCACGCAGACGGCGCGGCACCCCGAGGGCATTACGCGGGTGGCCCTGCTGGGAGACCCGACCAAGTCCCTCGGGTCCCTGTCCGAGCCCGAGTGCCGCCGGGTCATCGCCGCCCTGGACCTGGCCGAGGAGAACCAACTTCCCGTCGAGTGGTTCGCGCTGTCGTCGGGCGCGAAGATCGCGATGGACTCCGGCACCGAGAACCTGGACTGGGTGGCCGCGGCACTCAAGCGGATCGTCGAGTTCACGCAGGACGGCGGCGAAATCAACATCGTCATCGCGGGCATCACCGTCGGCGGGCAGCCGTACTGGAACGCCGAGGCCACGATGCTGATGCACACCAAGGGCATCCTGGTGATGACCCCGGACTCGGCGATGGTGCTCACCGGCAAGCAGTCCCTGGACTTCTCCGGCGGGGTGTCGGCCGAGGACAACTTCGGCATCGGCGGCTACGACCGGGTCATGGGGCCGAACGGCCAGGCCCAGTACTGGGCGCCCAGCATGCGGTCGGCGTGCGAGATCCTCATCCGGCACTACGACTACACGTACGTGGTCCCCGGCGAGGCCGGGCCGCGCCGGGCCGGGACGGACGACCCGAAGGACCGCGACGTCTCCGCCTTCCCGCATCCCCTGGACGGCGGCGACTTCCGGACCGTCGGCGAGATCTTCTCCGCGACCCACAACCCGGACCGCAAGAAGCCGTTCGACATCCGGACCGTGATGCGGGCCGTGGCCGACTCCGACCACCCGGTGCTGGAGCGCTGGGCCGGCATGGCCGACGCCGAGACGTCGGTGGTGCAGGACGCGAGGATCGGCGGGCACTCGGTCACCCTGATCGGGATCGAGTCCAAGTCGGTGACCCGGCGCGGCTTCCCGCCCGCGGACGGCCCGGACGCCTACACCTCCGGGACACTGTTCCCGCAGTCGTCGAAGAAGACGGCGCGGGCCATCAACGCGGCGTCCGGCAACCGGCCGGTCGTGGTCCTGGCGAACCTGTCCGGGTTCGACGGCTCGCCGGAGTCCATGCGCAAGCTGCAGCTGGAGTACGGGGCCGAGATCGGCCGGGCCATCGTCAACTTCGAAGGCCCGATCGTGTTCACCGTGATCTCCCGCTACCACGGGGGCGCGTTCGTGGTCTTCTCCAAGGCCCTCAACCCGAACATGACCGTCCTGGCCCTGGAGGGCTCGTTCGCCTCCGTGCTCGGCGGCGCCCCCGCCGCGGCCGTGGTGTTCTCCGGCGAGGTGAACAAGCGCACCGCCGCCGACCCCCGCGTCGCCGGCCTGCAGGACAGGGCGAACGCCGCCCCGGCCGCCGAACGGGCCGCGCTCCACGCCGAACTGGCCGAGGTCACCGCGTCGGTCCGGGCCGAGAAACTGAGCGAGGTCGCGACCGAGTTCGACCGGATCCACTCCATCCAGCGGGCGGTCGAGGTCGGCTCGGTCGACGAGATCATCAGCGTCGCCCAGCTCCGTCCGGCGATCATCGACGCGGTCGAGCGCGGCCAGGGGCGGTAACGGGACCAGGGCTAGGGAAGCAGTGCGGCGGGTACCTCGACCACTTTGGCGCGGAGGTACTCGCCGAGGGCCTTGGCCTGGCCGTCGAGGGCGTGGTTGGCGGCGACGCCGTCGCCGAGCAGGCCGACGATGGTGACGCCGCAGGCCCGCAGGCGCGGCAGTTCCCACAGGCGCAGCTCCAGGCCGGCCGTCTCCGGCAGCAGTTCCCGCAGCCTGGTGTCGCTCCACCAGGAGCGCAGCCAGGCGTGCGCGGCGTCGTCCCGCGCCCACACGCCGAGCGTCGCGTTCCCGGCCTTGTCCCCGGACCGGGCGCCCAGCACCCGCCCCAGCGGCGCGCGCACGGTCGTCACGTCATGACCCCCGGGGCTCGACGTCACATCGGCTCCCTTCGCAGGGGAGTGGACGTCACGTTGGTTCCCCTCTACGGCGGTGCATGTGACATCGAGTCCGCTGGCGGGAGGGCTGGCGGGCGGAGCGGCAGGCGGCGCGGCGGGCGGCGCGGCAGGAGGGGCGGCGGGCGGGGCGGGCGTTAGGGCTACGTCCCAGGAGCGGTCTCCGAGGGTGACGGTCTGCCGGAAATCCGCGGCCGGCATCAGCGTCGGCCAGAACACCATGACCGTCGACCCCTTCCCCGGGGGCGCGGTCATGTGGAAGCCGGGGTAGCTGCCCAGCCCGGTCTCGATCGCGGCGCGGGAGAACCCGGCGACCGTCTTCGGGTCGGAGCCGGTGACGGTGATCGTCAGCAGCGAGACGGCCTCGTCCGCCGACGCGGGGTCCTCCTGGGCGGCGCGGATGAGCCGCACGGTGACCTCGTCGAACGCCTTCTCGCCGCCGGGGACGTGGGCCCACAGGGCCTTCTGCGCGACCTCGGCCTTAGCGTCGATGTCGAGGCCGGTCAGGACGAACGTGCCGGAGTTCTTCCAGCCGCCCGCGAAGAGCGTCCCGACCTTCACGCTGCCGGTCGGCGGCTCGCCGCGCACGCCGCTGATCCGGACCCGGTCGGGTCCTTCCGGCGCGAGCGTGACCGTGTCGAGGCGGGTGACCACGTCGGGCCCGAGGTAGCGCGGCCCGTTAACCTCGTACAGCAGCTGGGCGGTGACGGTGTCGACCGTGACCGCGCCGCCGGTGCCGGGGTGCTTGGTGATGACCGACGAGCCGTCCTCGCTGATCTCCGCGAGCGGGAAACCGGGCCGGGCCAGGTCGGCGATCTCGGTGAAAAACGACATGTTCCCGCCGGTGGCCTGGGCGCCGCACTCGATGACGTGCCCGGCCGCGACCGCGCCCGCCAGCCGGTCCCAGTCGTCGCGGGCCCAGCCGAACCGCCAGGCCGCCGGCCCGGTGATCAGCGCGGCGTCGGTGACACGGCCGGTGATGACGACGTCGGCGCCCGCGTTCAGGGCCTCGGTGATGGCCCAGCCGCCCAGGTAGGCGTTGGCGATCAGCGGGTCCTTCGCGAGGGGTTCGCCGGTGTCGAGGTGCGGAGCGTCCCAGCCGCCGGCCCGGGCGGTCTTGACCGCGTCGGTGGCGTCGTCGCCGGCGACGACCGCGACCTTGACCTCGCGGTCCAGCCCGTTTTCCTGGAGGCGCCGCCCGATTGCCTCGACCTGCGCGGCGCAGGCCGCCGGGTTCAGCCCGCCCGCGTTGGAGACGATCTTGATGCCCCGGTCCAGGCAGTCGGCCAGGACGTCGTCCAGTTGCCTCACGAACGTGCGGGCGTACCCCGCGTCGGGGTTCTTCAGCTTCTGGCCGGCCAGGATGCCCATGGTCAGCTCGGCCAGCCAGTCCCCGGTGAGGACGTCGATCGGCCCGCCGTCGACCATCTCCCGGGCGGCGGCGAGGCGGTCGCCGTAGAACCCGCTGCAGTTGGCTACGCGCAACACGTTCACTGGAACGTCACCAGCACCTTCTTGGCCTCGACGTACTCGCCCTCGGCGACGTGGACGGACTCGACGGTCCCGTCCTCGGCGGCGACGGTGGGCCATTCCATCTTCATGGCCTCGACGATGACCAGCTGCTGCCCGGCCGTGACCTCGTCGCCGGGCTTGACCTTGACCGCGACGACGACGCCCGCCATGTCGGCGACCGGGCCGGACCCGCCGGCGCCCGCGTGCTCGGGCAGCCGGGGCTGGGGCGTGAAACCGCGCTGCCCGTCCGGGTCGTTGACCCACACCGACCCGTCGTCATGGACGGCGACCCGGCAGGGCCAGTCCCGGGAACCGTCCCGGACCCGGACGGAATCGGCGGTGAGGTCGCGCAAGGCCAGGTCGTGCGCGGTCCCGTCGACGGTGAGGCGGAGAGCCGCGTCTCCGGAAGCGGCCGACAGCCGGTAGGAGATCTCGCGCTCGTCCCAGACGGCCGTGGTGTCCGGGTGCCCGGGCAGCGGCCGGAACCCGGGCGGGGCCGTCCGGGTGAGCGTGTCCCTTGCCCGGCGGCGGGCGACGGTGACCGCGACGGCGGCGGCCAGGTGGACGTGCTCCGGCGTCGGGGCCTGCGAGGTGAGCAGCTCCGGGTGCAGGTCGATGAAGTCGGTGCGGGTCTCGCCCGCCAGGAAGTCGTCGTGGCTCAGCGCCGCCGCCAGGAACACAAGGTTGGTGGCGGTCCCGTGGACCTCGGTCGCGGCGATCGCCCGGGACAGGCGCAGCGCCGCCTCGCGGCGGGTCGCGCCATGCGCGATCACCTTGGCGATCATCGGGTCGTAGAACGGGCTGATCTCCGCGGTCTCCCCGATGCCGTCCTCCCACCGGATCGACGCGTCGCCGCCGTGCGCGTACCGGTACACGGTTCCCGGGGCGGGGGCGAAGCCGCGGGCCGGATCCTCGGCGTAGAGGCGGACCTCGATCGCGTGGCCGTCGAGCCGCACGTCGTCCTGCGTGAATCCGAGGGGCTCCCCGGCCGCCACCTGGAGCTGGAGCCGGACCAGGTCGAGGCCCGTGACCTCCTCGGTCACCGGGTGCTCCACCTGGAGCCGCGTGTTCATCTCCAGGAAGTAGAACTTCCCGTCGCCGTCGAGGAGGTACTCGACGGTCCCGGCGCCCGCGTAGCCCAGTTCGCGGGCCAGGGACACGGCCGTGGACCCCATCCGGGCGCGCAGGTCCGCGTCCACGGCGGGGGAGGGGGCCTCCTCGATGACCTTCTGGTGGCGGCGCTGGACCGAGCACTCCCGCTCGTTCAGGTGCACCACATTGCCGAACGAGTCGGCGAAGACCTGGATCTCCACGTGCCGCGGGGCGGTCAGGTACTTCTCCGCGAACACGTCCGCGTTGCCGAACGAGCTGCCCGCCTCCCGGCGCGCGCCCTCGACGGCCTCCGCCAGGTCTCCGGCCGAGTCCACGCGGCGCATGCCCTTGCCGCCGCCGCCCGCCGTCGCCTTGACCAGCAGCGGGTAGCCGGCGGACTCGGCCGCGGCCCGCCAGGCGTCCGGGTCGCCGGAGGAGATGACCGCGTCCGGCAGCACCGGGACACCGGCCCGGCGGGCGACCTCCTTGGCCCGGTCCTTCAGGCCCATCGTCTCGACCGCGCCGGCCGGCGGGCCGACGAAGATCAGGCCCGCCTCGGCGCAGGCCCGGGCGAAGCCCGCGTTCTCCGACAGGAACCCGTACCCGGGGTGGACCGCGTCCGCGCCGGTTTCCGCCGCCGCGCGCAGGATCTTGCCGGCGTCGAGGTAGGACTCGGCCGCCGTGGAGCCGCCCAGCGCCACCGCGATGTCGGCTTCACGGACGTGGGGAGAGTCCGCGTCCACGTCGGAGTAGCAGCTCACCGTTCGGTAGCCCAGTGACCGGGCCGCCCGGATGACCCGGCGAGCTATTTCGCCCCGGTTCGCGACCAGGAGGGTTTTCATTTCTGCCTCACATCCGGAACGGGGCGTAGTGGGCCGAGCCCTGGACCGGGCCGGAGTGGACCGCCGACAGGGCCAGGCCCAGGACCGTCCGGGTGTGGCGGGGATCGATGATCCCGTCGTCCCAGACGCGGCCGGTCGCGTACAGGGCCCGGGACTGCTCCTCGATCATCTTCTCGGTCTGCTCGCGCACCATCTGGTCGGTGGCCTCGTCGTACGGCTGGCCCTTCCGCTCGGCGGAGCGGCGCATGACGATCGACATCACGCCTGCCAGCTGGGTGCCGCCCATGACGGCGATGCGGTGATTGGGCCAGGTGAAGATGAACCTCGGGTCGTAGGCCCGGCCGGACATGGCGTAGTTGCCCGCGCCGTAGGACGCGCCGACCATGAGGGTCAGGTGCGGGACGGTCGAGTTGGAGACGGCGTTGATCATTTTGGCGCCGTCCTTGATGATGCCGCCGTGCTCGGCCGCGGTGCCGACCATGAAGCCCGTGATGTTCTGCACGAACAGCAGCGGGATGTTCCGCGCGTTGGCCAGCTGGATGAAGTGGGCGCCCTTGTTCGACTCGGGGGAGAACAGGATGCCGTTGTTGGCCAGGATCCCGACCCGGTAGCCGTTGATCGAGCCCCAGCCGCAGACCAGCTGCGAGCCGTACAGCGGCTTGAACTCGTCGAACTCCGAGCCGTCGAGGACGCGGGCCAGGACCTCGCGGATCTCCATCGGGCGCTTCCCCGTGCTTCCGGAGAGCACAGCGGCCGGGGCGACGCCGAGGAGTTCCTCGGCGTCGTACAGCGGCTCTTTCGGATCCCGGGCCGACGGCGGCGGGCCCTGCCGCTGGTAGCCCAGGTCCCTGACGATCTGCCGGCCGATCCGGATGGCGTCCTTCTCGTCGGCGGCCAGGTAGTCGGCCAGGCCGGAGGTCCGGGCGTGCATCTCGGCGCCGCCCAGGGTCTCGTCGTCGGCGTCCTCGCCGGTGGCCATCTTGGTCAGCGGCGGACCGCCGAGGTAGACGGCGGCCTGCTTGTCGACCAGGACCGTGTACTCGCTCATCCCGGGCACGTAGGCGCCGCCCGCCGTGGAACTGCCGAAGACCAGGGAGACCGTGGGGATGCCCGCCGCGGAGAGCCTGCTGATGTTCTTGAACGAACGGCCGCCGGGGACGAAGATGTCGGCCTGCCGGGGCAGGTCGGCGCCGCCGGACTCGGTGAGGGCGATGTAGGGCAGCCGGTTCTGGGCGGCGATCTCCATGGCCCGCCCGGTCCGGGCCGCGGCCGCCGGGCTGGTGGAGCCGCCCTTCACCGTCGCCTCGTTCGCCGTGATCATGCACTCGGTGCCCGAGACCTGGCCGACGCCGGTGATCACCCGGGCGCCGGGCTGCTCGCCGGGCTCGTGGGCGCCGGCGAAGCAGGAGAGCTCGAGGAAGGGCGTGTCCTCGTCCAGGAGCAGGTCGACGCGTTCCCGGGCCAGGAGCTTGCCGCGCTGGCGATGACGGGCGACCGCCTTCTCGCCGCCCGCCGCGATGACGGTCTGGGCGAGTTCCGCGAGTTCGCGCACGGACTGTTCCATCGCCGACCTGTCGGCCTGGTACTCCGGGGAGCCGGGGTCGAGCGCGGACTTGATGACGGTCATAGGCCCAGGATCCTCGCCGCGATGATCTCGTTCATGATTTCGCTGGTGCCGCCGCCGAGGCCCATGATCCGGATGTCGCGGTAGTGCCGCTCAACCTCGGATTCGCGCATGTAGCCCATGCCGCCGTGGATCTGGACGGCCTCGTGGACGACATGCTCGGCCGTGTAGACGGCGGTGTTCTTGGCCATGGAGGCTTCGGTGCTGACTTCCTCGCCGCGGTCCCACCGTTCGGCGACCGTCCAGACGTAGGTGCGGGCGACGCTGACCTGCCGGGCCATTTCCGCGATCTTGTGCCGGATGACCTGCTTGCTGGCCAGCGGCGAGCCGAAGGTTTCCCTGTCGCGAGCCCAGGCGATGGACAGGTCCAGGCAGCGCTGGGCGACCGCGACGCACTGCAGCGCGATCGACAGCCGCTCGCCCTGGAACTGCTCCATGATCATCCGGAAGCCCTTGTTCTCCGCGCCGATGAGGTTCTCCGCCGGGACCCGCGCGTCGCTGAAGGCCAGTTCGGCGGTGTCGGAGGAGCGCCAGCCCATCTTGTCGAGCTTGCGGGAGACGGTGAAGCCCGGCGTTCCCTTCTCGACGACCAGGAGAGAGACGCCCTTGTGCCCGGGACCGCCGGTGCGGACGGCGGTGGTCACGAAGTCGGCCCGGGTGCCCGAGGTGATGAACGTCTTGGACCCGTTGACGATGTAGTGGTCGCCGTCCCTCACGGCCTTCGTGCGCAGGTTCGCCACGTCGGAGCCGCCGCCGGGCTCGGTCACGGCCAGCGACGCGATCTTCTCGCCGGCGAGGGCGGGCCGGACGAACCGGTCCTTCTGCTCCTCGGTGCCGTGGCGGAGGATCGAGGGAATCGCGATGCCGTGGGTGAACAGGCTGGCCAGGACCCCGGTGGGGACGCCCTCGGCGATCAGCGCCTCCTCGGCCGCCATGATGTCCAGGTGGGAGCCTCCGCCCCCGTACTCCTCGGGATAGCCCATGCTGAGGAGGCCCTGCCGCGCGGCCTTGAGATGCAGGTCCCGGGGAAGCTCGCCCGCCTCTTCCCACTCCTCGACGTGGGGGAGGATCTCCCGGCGAGCGAACTCGGCCCCGAGGTCCGCTGCTTCCTTGCGGTCGTCTGAAGTCACCAGCACAGCCTGAAGCTAACATGACAGCCTCGTCAAGTAGCTGCGGGGACCTTCGGGTATCGCCGGATCTCCGGACGGAAGCTAACGTGAGCCGGTATGGACTCGGGCATTGGATCGTGGGTGGCGGGCCGGGCGTTCCGCGACCCGTCTGGAATCGCGCTGATCGACGGGGACACCGGGCGGCGGCGGACTTATCTCGAACTGCACTCGCGGACCAGCGTCCTCGCCGACGCGCTGTGGTCGCGCGGCGTCCGGCGAGGCGACCGGGTCGCGCTGCTGGCGCTCAACAGCCCGGAGTTCATCGAGGTGATGCTGGCGGCGGCGAAGCTCGGGGCGATCACCGTGCCGGTGAACTTCCGGCTGTCCGCGGACGAGGTGCGCTACGTGCTCACCGATTCCGGGGCATCGGTGCTCCTGCACTCGGAGCAACTGGCCGCGGTCGCCAAGTCGGCCGCCGACGGGCTTTCGGTGCGCACGCTCGTGGAGATTCCGTCGGCGGCCTCGCGCGCCGCCTCCGGGCCGGCTTCGTCGGAGTTCGAGGACCTGGTCGCGTCGGGTTCTTCTGCGGTGGCGGAGCACGACGTCGCCGCCGATGACATCGCCATGATCATGTACACCTCGGGTACGACCGGGTTCCCCAAGGGCGCGATGCTCACGCATGCCAACCTGCAATGGCAGTCGTTCCACGCCATGTGCATGAGCGACGGCCTGTCCCGGTACGACGTGACCGTGACCGCCGCCCCGCTGTTCCACATCGGAGGGCTGGGCGTGTATACCGTGCCGCTGCTCTACCTGGGCGGCACCAGCGTGATCCTTGAGGGGTTCGACCCCGCCCAGGTGATCGGGGCGATAGCGGAGCACAAGGCCACCGTCATGTTCCTGGTCCCCGCGATGTGGATGGCGATCAGCCGCTGCCCGGAGCTGGACCGCGAGGACCTGGTCCCGCCGCGCCAGTCCGTCAGCGGCGGGGCGCCGGCGCCGCTGACCATGCTGAGGTTCTTCTCCGGGCGGGGCTGGACCTTCTCCGAGGGGTTCGGCCTGACCGAGACGGCGCCGGGCTGCTCGGTCCTGGACCGCGAGCACCTGGAATCGAAGTCGGGCTCGATCGGGCAGCCCCTTCCGCACCTGCGCTGGAAGCTGGTCGATGAGTCAGACCGGGAGGTCCCGGCGGGCACGGTCGGCGAACTGATCGTGCAGGGGCCGAACGTCTTCGCCGGTTACTGGGGCAAGCCTGCCGAGACGGCCGAGGCGATGCGCGGAGGCTGGTTCCACACCGGCGACCTGGGCCGGGCCGATTCCGACGGATACGTGACGCTGGTGGACCGGAAGAAGGACATGATCATCACCGGCGGGGAGAACGTCTACCCCATCGAGGTCGAGCAGGTCCTGTTCGGCCATCCGGGCGTCGCCGACGTGGCGGTTATCGGGGTGCCCGACGCCAAGTGGGGCGAGGCGGTGACCGCGGTGGTGGTCCGGTCCGCGGACTCGCCGGCGTCACCGGTTTCCGGGGACGAGCTGATCGCCTGGGTCCGGGACCGGCTCGCCCACTTCAAGTGCCCTCGGCGCGTCGAGTTCGTCGAGGACCTTCCCCGCAACGCCACCGGCAAGCTCCTCAAGCGAGAGCTCCGCGCCGCCTACGGCGACGGCGAGTCCTCCGTGGCCCGGTTACCCGGTCAGGTGGCGTAGAGGTCGCCGTTGCCGCCCTTGGTGACGGGGATGGGGGTCAGCCCGGTGGGGGCGGGCCCGGCTTCGACCGCGCCGGTGGCGGCGTTGAACCGCGAGTTGTGGCACGGGCAGATGAAGAGCGCGGCCGGCCTGTCGTACTGGACCGTGCAGCCGGCATGGGGGCACACCGCGTCGAAGGCCAGGAACTTCCCGGCCGCGGGCTGGATCACGATCGAGGGATCACCGGTGCGGGGATCCCTGAACCCGGCGGCCCCGCCGACCGGGACATCCCGGGCGGGCCCGAGGGCCTTTCCGCCGGGATGGCCGCCGGGATGGCCGCCGCCGGATCCGCTGGCGCTGGGGCCCAGCTTGGGTGCGGCCGCCCGCCGGGGCGGCCGCGAGGCGCCGGAATCGCCGGTCAGTCCCCCGATCGCGCGTCCCAGGCCCGCCGTCAGGCCGCCGAGGGCCAGGGCGCCGATCGCCGTCAGGAGCGTCAGGGTGCCCTTCATCGTGGCTTCCCGGCGGCTGGGGTCCGGGCCGCCGGAAACACGAGGGCCCGCCCGCCGGGATTCCCGTTTGGCCCGGGCCGCGATGGCGGCGTCCGCGGACAGGACCGGTCCCGCGCCCGCCAGCAGCAGCGGGGTCCACGCGAACGCGAACACGATGTCCGCGCCGGTGTAGTACGGCGAGGAGTGGAAACTGACCGTCAGGAACAGCATCAGCGACAGGACAACGCCGCCCGCCGCGGCCAGCCGCTGCCACAGCCCGAGCAGGGTGCCGAGGCCGATGGCGAGCTCGGAGAACGCGATCAGGAGCCCGAGCGGGACCGCGATGGGGGCCAGCGGCGCGACGAGCGAGTGGACAGGACTCAGCCGGGCAGAGCCCGCCAGCTGCGCCTGGATAGACCCGGGATTGGAGGGCTCGAAGAACCCCGGATTGGCGAGCTTCTGCAGTCCGGCGAAGCAGAACGTGAAGCCGAGGAAGGCCCGAAGCGGGACCAGCGCCGCTCTTTCGGCTGTGTCCAGTGTCACATGTGGAAAGCTACGGAGGCGGCCTGTGCGTTCGGCGGCGATTGCCTCAGGGAATCGTCTGATTACCCGGCCTGGAGCTTCTTCACGATCTCCAGGGCGTCGCCGACGTGGCGGCCGATGCTGGTCTGGGAGCTGAAGACGTGGCGGACGATGCCCCCGCGGTCGATGACGTAGGTGACCCGGCCCGGCAGCAGGCCCAGCGTCGAGGGGACGCCGTAGCTTTTGCGGACCTTGCCGCCCTCGTCGGCCAGCAGCGTGAACGGCAGGCTGTGGTGGCTGGCGAAGGCCGCGTGCCGGCCGGCCGAGTCGGAGCTGACCCCGATCACGTCGGCGCCGGCCTCGGTGAACGCCTCGTAGCTGTCGCGGAAGGCGCAGGCCTCCCTGGTACAGCCGGGGGTCTCGTCCTTGGGGTAGAAGTACAGCACCACCGCCCGCTCGCCGAGCCGGTCGCGCAGCCGCACCGGCTCGCCGGCCTGGGACGGGAGAGTGAAGTCGGGTGCCGTGTCGCCGGCACCGATACCGCTTGCCATACGGGGATCGTAAGCGATTCCGGCCCGGGTCTTCGTTCCTCCCCACATTGACATTGTCGGAATTTTGCTATCTATTCACTTTTTTTAGTGATCATGATCACATGAGTTATGGCGATCTTCCATCAGGTACTGGATCCTGTGCAATCGATTGCCGGGGACACGTTGCTGGCCCTGGTCCCGGTGATCGTTCTCTTCGTTCTTCTCGGCGTGTTCCGGATGAGCGCGTGGCGCGCGGTCATCATCGGCTCCGTCGTCACGCTGATCCTCGCGATCACTGTGTGGGGAGCCCCCGTGGGGGCGACCTTCTCCGCTTACGGGATCGGCGCGGCCACCGGCGTCTGGTCGATCGACTGGATCGTCCTCTGGGGCGCGGCCATCTACAACACGATGGTGGTGACCGGCGCGTTCGACGACCTGAAACGGTGGCTGCTCGGGCAGGCGACGGCCGACGTCCGGCTGCAGACGCTGCTGATGGCCTGGGCGTTCGGCGCGCTGATGGAGGGCCTGGTCGGATTCGGCTACCCGTGGGCGGTTGTGGCGCCGATCCTGATCGGACTGGGCGTGGCCGAGCTCGAGGCCCTGCGGGTGTCGGCGCTGGCGAACAACGCCCCGTGCTCGTTCGGCTCTCTCGGCGCCCCGCTCATCGGCCTGGCCACTGTCACCGGCCTGCCGCTGCTCGCGCTGTCCCGTTCGGTGGGCGAGATCGTCGCCATCCTCGCCCTGTTCCCGCCGTGGGTCCTCATCTACCTGGTCAGCGGCAAGCGGGGGCTGCGCGACGGCTGGCCCCTGGCGCTGGTCGCCTCGCTGTCTTACATCATCGGCCAGCTTCCGACCGCGCTGTTCCTCGGCCCGTACCTGCCCGACATC
The DNA here is from genome assembly GCA_009784565.1 of Streptosporangiales bacterium. Lineage (GTDB taxonomy): Bacteria > Actinomycetota > Actinomycetes > Streptosporangiales > Streptosporangiaceae > Trebonia. The sequence goes on from WRBL01000003.1 coordinate 40,096, forward strand.
TTCGGCTCCCTGCTGTGCTTCGCGGCGCTGCTCCTGCTGCCCCGGGTCTGGAAGCCCAAGACCATGCTCGGATTCGGCGGGCGCGAGCTCAGCCCGGACGAGGCGAGCGCGGGGGCCGGCGCCGTGGTCGGCGCCCGGCAGGCCGTCCGCGGGCTGGTGCCGTTCATCCTCATGGTCATCATCGTCACGCTCTGGACCGGCCCCTGGTCGTCGCTGACGAAGTGGGTCCCGTTCGAGCCCGAGGTCCACATGATCAGCTCGCTGAGCCACAAGGCCGCGAAGGTGTCCTGGGAGTTCTCCCCGCTGATCGCCGGGACCGCGATTCTCGTGTGCTGTCTCCTGGTCGTCGCGTTCCTGCGGCCGAACGGGGCCCAGCTGCGCACCGTTTTCGCGACCATCGGCCGCCAGATGTGGGGCGCCTTCCTGGTAGGCCCGATCATCTTCGGCCTGGCCGACGTGTTCAACTTCTCGGGCATGGCCAACTCCATGGCGTTCGGGTTCTCCAAGACCGGGACCGTGTTCGCGGTGCTGGCCGCGATCATCGGCTGGATCGGGGTCGCGCTGTGCGGCAGCAACACCACGACCAACGCCATCTTCGGCGGGTTCCAGGTGTCGGTGGCCACCATCCTGGGTGCGCCGCCGCTGCTGTTCCCCTCGCTGAACTCGGTCGGCGCGGAGGTCGGCAAGGCCATCGCCTCCCAGACGGCCAGCGTCGGTGTCTCCACGTCCAAGTACGTCCGGCAGGAGGGCACGGTCATCCGCAACAACCTGCCCGGCAGCCTGACCTACCTGCTCATCGTCGTCGCCATCGGCTGCCTGTACTACTTCGTGTTCCCCAGCGCCATGCGGCCGTAAGCGGGACCGCAGGCCGATGGCGCGGGACCACAGGGCGGTCGCCTCGTCCAGGAGATGGCCGGTGTCGCGCTTCTCGCCGTAGACGTACATCATGCGGCCGATGTTCTCGATCATGCCGCCGAGCAGGGCCGCGGTCGTCCCCGGGTCAAGCCCGGGGTCGGCCAGGCCCTGCTCCTGCAGCCGCCTCGTGCTGACGGCGATGCGGTCGATGAACAAGTTCCGCACCTCGATCATCAGGTCGCGGAAGGTCTCGTCCCGGGCCGCGACCTGCTCGAACACGAACATCATGTGCGCGTTGCCGGCGAAGGTCTCCAGGTACACCCGGGTGGTGTGCCGGATCCGGTCCGACGGGGAGGCGGCCTCCGGGAGAGACGAGGCCCGGGACGCGGTGAACACGGTCCCGGCGAAGTCCTTCACCAGCTCCCGGAAGACCGCTTCCTTGGAGTCGAAGTAGGTGTAGAAGCTCCCGTACGCGGTGCCCGCCCGCGCGGTGATGTCGGCGATCCGGGTCTCGTCGAACCCCTTCTCCTCGAAGACCTCGCGCGCGGACTGGATGATCGCCGTCCGGGTCCGCCGCCCCCGTGAGCTGGACGGCATGCTCACCGTCGGGGTCTTCTTCGGCTCGGATTCGATGCTCACCATCAAGCCCTATCAGAGTTCCCGGGGATCCACGGGGCCGGTTTCTTCTCCAGCATGGCCGAGATGCCGGCCCGTCCCTCCTCGCTCGCGAAGTGGCGCGACGACAGCGCCTGCAGCCGCTCGAACGCGGCGGCCGGGTCTTCGGAGGGGACGGTGCGCCTCAGGCGCTTGGCGGCGGCGAGGGCTTCCGGGCCCCCGCGGACCAGCGCGCCCGTGTACGCGGCGACCGCGGAGTCCAGTTCGCCGGAGGGGACGGCGCGGTTCACCAGCCCCGTCCGCACCGCCTCGGCCGCGTCGAACGCGGACCCGGTCAGGAAGTACTCGTGGGCCGCGGTCGGGTTCATCCGCGCCAGCACCGGCACCGCGATGATGGCCGGCACCACCCCGATCCGCACCTCCGAGAACGCGAAGGTGGCGTCGGCGGGCGCGACCACGATGTCGCACGCGGCCATGAGCCCGATCCCGCCCGCCCGGACGGCTCCGTTGACCCGGGCCACGACCGGGCAGCGGTGCTCGGCGATGCGGGTCAGCACGGACGGGAAGGAGACCGGTCCCGGCCCCTTCCCGTCCCCCTGCTCCTTGAGGTCCGCGCCGGCGCAGAACGCGGGTCCTTCGCCGGTGATGACGATCGCCCGGACCGAGGGGTCGCCGGCGCAGGCGTCCAGGGCGGACGCCAGTTCCGACACCAGCTGCCGGGACAGCGCGTTGCGGTTGCGCGCGGAATCCAGCAGCACCGTCGCCACTCCGCGCTCGACCGTCGTCCTTACCAGGGGTTCAGCGGAAACATTCACTTGACAAGTATGTCAAGTAAAGCCACGGTAGTCACCATGGTCGCCTTCACCGATGAGCACAACGCCTTCCGTCAGCTGGTCCGGGACTTCGCCGAGAAGGAAATCCAGCCCCACGCCGAAGAGTGGGAGAAGGCCGGATCCTTCCCGGCCCGCGAGCTGTTCACGAAGATGGGCAAGCTCGGCCTGCTCGGACTGGAGTACGACGAGAAGTACGGCGGCCAGGGCGCCGACCACCTCTACACCGTGATCCTCCACGAGGAACTCGGCCGCAGCGGCCCCGGCGGCGTCACGATGGGCATCGCGGTGCAGGCGGACATGGCGACGCCGTCGCTGCACAAGCACGGCAGCGAGGAGCTCAAGGAGAAGTACCTCCGGCCCGCCATCAGCGGCGAGGCGGTCTGCTCGGTCGCGGTGACCGAGGCCGACGCGGGCTCGGACGTGGCGGCCATCCGCACCCGGGCCGTCCGCGACGGCGACGACTGGGTGATCAACGGCTCGAAGATGTTCATCACCAACGGCACCCAGGCCGACTGGATCTGCCTGCTCGCCCGCACGTCCGACGAGCCGGGCTACGGCAGCTTCTCGCAGATCATCGTCCCGACGGACACCCCCGGCTTCAGTGTCTCCCGCAAGCTCGAGAAGCTCGGGATGCACTCCTCCGACACCGCGGAGCTCGCCTTCACCGACATGCGGGTGCCGGTGTCGAACACCATCGGGCAGATCGGCCACGGCTTCTACCAGCAGATGGGCCAGTTCCAGAACGAGCGCATGGCCGCCTGCTACGCCCAGGTCACCAGCGCCCGGCACGCGCTGGACCGGACCGCCGAGTACCTGAGGAACCGGAGGGCCTTCGGCAAGGCGCTCATCGACAAGCAGTACGTCAACTTCCGGCTGGCCGAGCTCAGCGCGCGCGTGGACATGCTGCAGCACTACAACTACGCGGCCGCCGAGGCCTACATGCGAGGCGAGGACACCGTCCGCTTCGCGACCATCGCCAAGCTCGAGGCGGGACGCCTGGCCCGCGAGGTCGCCTCCACCTGCCTGCAGTTCCACGGCGGCGCGGGCTACATGGAGGAGACGTGGACCGCCCGCGCCCTCCGCGACAGCGCGCTGGTGTCGATCGGCGGCGGCGCCGACGAGGTCATGCTGTACGTCCTGTCCCGCCTGGACGGCTACCACTCCTGAACGGGTTAACCGCCCGCGGGAGCGAACCCGTACAGCCGCTGGGGGTTCCCGGCCAGGATGGCGTCCCGCGCCTCCCGCCCGGGGACCCAGTCGGCGAGGAGGTCGGCCAGGTCGCCGTCGTTGGGCATGGGCCCCCAGAAACCGACGTGCGGCCAGTCCGACCCGTACACGCACCGGTCCGGCACGGCCTCGGCCAGCGCCCGCGCGAACGGGATGACCGGGGCGTAGGGCGGATCGGCCAGCCGGCTGGCGCCCGAGAGCTTCACCCACGCGCCGTCGCGGGCCAGCCCGAGAACCGACTGCCATTCCGCCGAGCCGGGACCGGCGGCTATGTCGGGCACCCCCAGGTGGTCGAGCACGTACGGCACCGTGAGCCGGGACAGCCGCGGGGCCAGCGCGGCGAGATCGCGGGCGGAGCTGAACAGCTGCAGGTGCCAGCCCATCTCGGCGCAGATGCCCTCCATCCGGGGGAGATGGCCGAGGCCGGTGCCGCCGCCGGTCATCGTGTTCAGCCGCAGGCCGGTCACGCCCGCGTCGTCGAGTTCGGCCAGCAGGCGGTCCGGCGGGTCCGGGTCGATGACCGCGACGCCCCGCAGCCGGAACGGATGCGCGCGCAGCGCCCGCAGCAGTTCGGAGTTGTCGGTGCCATGCACGCTGACCTGCACCAGGACGCCGTAGGCCATGCCGGTGGCGTCCAGCATCCGCAGGTAGTCCGCGGTGCGGGCGGGCGGCGGGGTGAAGCTCCGCCCGGGAATGAGCGAGTCTCCGACCACGTGCGCGTGCGTGTCGACGGCGCCCGGCGGGACCGCGATCCGGGACGGGGCCCGGGGCGCCGGGTCCGGCCCGCGCCCGGTCTCTTCTTTCCTGTCCTCCGGAAAATCCATATGCCTAACGGATCACCGCTACTCCTCCGTGTCCAGGTTTCCCCGCCGCCTGGGTCTTACCGGAGGTCTCTGAGGGTGTCTGTCGGTACGGGATCCATGCTTGCCGTGATGCTGCAGCTAATAAAGCGCTGACAAACGTAAATAACTCCTTTATTTTTTTGAGTGATTGGTAGTGACCTGGATCACTTTGAGAGTTACGATGCCTGCAATCGCTCACTGTATACAGTATGAGGCTTCGAAGGAGAAAGGCCGAAGATGGCCATTTCCAAAACTCCCAGTTATCAAGAAATCCAGGGCGCCACCGGGCGCGTATTCCGGGTCGGCGAGTCGTCGCAGGAGATCCTCGGCCGGTCCCGGAACTACATGGTGTATCTCCCGTGGGTCGCGATGATGCTGGCCGGCATCTACGAGTACGCCTACGGGTCGGCGGTCGACACGCTCCAGAGCGCCTACGGGTGGAGCGACACGGTCACCTTCCTGTTCTCCGCGATCTGGGGCCTGTTCCAGGCGGGCATCGCGCTCCCGGCGGGCCAGCTGCGCGAGAAGAACATCGTGTCGGCCCGGACGGCCATGTTCGCCGGCGGAGTGTTCGCCGGCATCGGGCTCATCACCCTGGGCAACACCAGCAACATCGCGATCAACATCATCGGGTTCGGGCTCATCGGCGGCACCGGCGCCGGCCTGATCTACGCCACCTGCATCAACATGGTGGGCAAGTGGTTCCCGGAGAAGAAGGGCGCCCGAACCGGTTTCGTCAACGGCGGCTTCGCCTACGGGTCGATCCCGTTCATCGTTATCTTCAACTACTGGTTCACGGTCGGCAACCACTCCTGGGTGCTTGACTTGATCGGCGCCTTCGTCATCGTGGGCGTCTGCGCGTGCGCCTACTTCTTCAAGGACCCGCCGAAGAACTGGTGGCCGGAAGACGTCGACCCCACGCGCTGGGAGAGCAACGCCGGCAAGGCCAAGCGGAACCTGGAGAAGAACCCGCCCGCCCAGAAGCAGTTCACCTGGGGCGAGGCCATGCGCCGGTGGCAGATGTACGCCCTGTGGGGCGCCCTGGTGCTGACCTCGGGCGTCTCCTTCTTCGGCATCGCCTTCGAGTCGCACTACGCCAAGGACCTCGGCTGGGCGGCGTTCGTGGCGACGGTCTCGGCCGTCCTGCTGGCGCTGGTCAACGGCGTCGGCCGCGCCATCGTCGGCTGGTCCTCGGACCTGATCGGCCGCAAGCAGACGCTGATCGCGATCTGCGTGATCCTCGGCCTGGCCCAGTGGGGCACCGTGTGGGCCGGGTCCATGCACAACGAGATCCTGTTCTTCGTCTTCGCGGTCGTCTCCGGCTTCGGCGGCGGGGCGTTCTACCCGATGTTCGCGATGATGACGCCGGACTACTTCGGAGAGAACTACAACGCCAGCAACTACGGCACGGTCTACAGCGGCAAGCTGGTCGGCGTGTTCTGCGCGCCGCTGGGCGCCGCGTTCGTCGCCGCCGAGGGCTACACGGCCACCTACATCCTGGCCGGGGCCATCGGCCTCGTATCCGCCCTGCTGGTGCTGACCCTGCGCCAGCCCAAGGCGGGGATCGTCGACCCGGCGTCGGTCCCGGCCCAGTCCGTTCCCTCGGAAGACCCGGCCAGGTCCCAGGTCACGTCCGAGGAGTAACCGTCGACAGGCTAATCAGAAACGGGAGATGGCCCGGACCGGCCTGGCCCGGTCCGGGCCGTTGCGGCGGGCGGCGTTCAACGTTAACGTTTCCTGAATAATTCGGAAACGATCGTTACGGGGGAACGCGTCATGCCGCTGTTCGGAAGCAACCAGTCCGGCCGGGAAAAGTGGGAGCCGGCGGCCGCCGACTCGAGGCTGGCCCACACCGCCGGGGCCAATCCGTCCGGGGTCTTCACCTCCGACCTGTCGGTGTCGGAGTACGTCCTGCTCGGCGAGGCGGGCTTCGAGCCTCTCGGTTTCGTCGTGGGCTCATCGATCTACCATGTCGGGATGCAGCAGGGCCGCTGGTCCCAGAACATGGAGATGCAGCAGCTGACGCAGGCCATGTATAACGCCCGGGAACTGGCGATCTCCCGGATGCGGGCGGAGTCCGACCACCTCGGGGCCGACGGGATCGTCGGGGTCAACCTGAAGATGCAGATGTACGCCTGGGGCCAGGAAGTGCTGGAGTTCGTGGCCACCGGCACCGCCGTGAAGTCCCTCAGCGGCCAGGGCGCCCACCGGGCCCCGGACGGCCGGGCCTTCACCTCCGACCTGTCCGCCCAGGACTTCTTCCGGCTGCTGGCCGCGGGCGCGGTCCCGGTCGCGTTCGTCCTCGGCACCTGCGTTTACCACATCGCCCACCAGTCGGCGATGCAGTCGCTGAAGCAGATCGGCCAGAACCAGGAGATGGTCCAGTTCACGCAGGGGGTCTACGACGCGCGCGAACTCGCCCTGTCCCGTATGCAGGCCGAGGCGGATGCGGCCCGGGCGTCGGGGATCGTCGGCGTCAGCGTCGAGGTCATGAACCATGTCTGGGGCGCTCACGCCACTGAGTTCCTCGCCACCGGCACCGCCATCCGGCGGCTGAACGATGAGCACCGCCTGCCCGAGACCTCCCCGAAGCCCTCGTTCACGCTGGGCCTCGACCGCTAGCCCCGGCCCGCCGGGCGGACCGCGCCCTGGAGCGACGTGCCCCTCCCGCTCACTCGCGATCACGCACGCGTCAACCGTTGGGGATAATGTTTTTGAATGGTTCGGAGAGACGAGATCCTCGACACCGCGTCGCGGCTGTTCGCGTTGTCGGGGCTGCGGACCTCGCTGCAGGACATCGCGGACGCGTGCGGGATCCAGCCCGGGAGCCTGTACCACCACTTCGATTCCAAGGAATCGATCGTCATCGAGCTTCTCCGGCGGTACCACGCCGAGTTGGACCGGGTGGCGGAACGGGCCCGTGACCAGCTCAAAGACCTGGACCCGCGGCAGGCCGACAGGCAGATCATCCGGCTCGGAACCGACCTCGCCGAATGCGCGGTCCGGAACTCCGCCGCCGTCCAGTTCACGTTCTACGAGCCGCCCGCCGGGGCGAGCGAGGACCTCGCCCGCCTCGCGGGCCGGCCGCCGGCCGCGGCCGAGGCGGCGGTGCTCGACACGCTGCGGACCGCCCGCTCGGGCGGAGTCGTCCGGGACGGGACGGACCTGGAGATGCTTACCAGCCGCCTCATCCACACCATGCTTCACGTGGCGCTCGGGCTGTTCGACCGGTATCCGGCCGTCCGCCCGGTGGCCGGCCGGCTGGGCGCGATCATGCTGCACGGAGTGGCCGCGGTGCCGCCGTCCGACGGCGAACTCGACCGCTCGGCGGCGCTCGCGGCGGTCGACGAGGTCATCCGGACATGGGAGGTTCCCGGCGTGAGCGCCAACGGCGACCGGGCCGAGCTGATCCGGCAGGCCGCCCGCGCGGAATTCGGGCGCCGGGGGTACGAGGTCACCACCGTCCGGGACATCGCGGGCGCGGCCGGGGTGAGCACCGGCAGCGTGTACCGGACGATCGGCTCCAAAGAGGAGCTCCTCGGAACGATCATGGACGCGTTCTCACGGAAGGTCGTGGCGGGCTGGAGCGCCGCGCTCGGCTCGGGCGCCACTCCCGTGGAGAAGCTGGACGCCCTGGTCTGGCTGCAGATCAACGTGCTGGAGCAGTTCAACGACGAGTACAAGACCCAGCTCGCCTGGATGCGCCAGTCCCCGCCGGACGCGAACACCCCCGGCCAGCCGATCCCGATGGTAATCCGGCAGGTCAGGTCGCTCCTGGCCGAGGGCAGCCGGGACGGGCAGATCCGGGTGGACAGCCCGTCCGCCGAGCTGACCGCGCGCTGCGTGATCGAGCTGAGCTGGATGCCCGAGCGCATCATCCGCGACTCGGGCACCCGCCCGGCCCTGGTCCACGCCCGCGACACGCTGATCCGGGGCGTCGCCGCCTAGCTGCTCGGCAGCTTGGACGCCAGGTCCAGCACGCTGACCGGGCCGGTGCCCTCCTTCTTGAGCCGGGGCGAGGACCGGTAGCCGAGGTCGACGTCCTTCGCCTGGGCGCGGAGCGCGCCGACGGTCGCGTCCTCCTTCCGCACGTGGGAGAACGGGTCGAAGGAGAAGATCCGCAGCGCGTTCTGGTAGGTGATCTTGTCGGCCTCGGCCTTGGGCACGCCGTCCAGGCTGGCGGCCAGGGACTCCGGGGCACCGGGCCACATCGAGTCCGAATGCGGGTAGTCGCATTCCCAGGTGACCATGTCCAGGTTCAGCCGGTCCCGGCTGGCGACGCCGAAGTCGTCGGCGATGAAGCAGGTGACCACGCGCTCGAGGAACACCTCGCTGGGCAGCCGGTCCCCGAAGTCCTGGTGGGTCCACGCCCGGTGCTGCTTGTAGACCCGGTCGGCCCGCTCCAGGAAGTAGGGGATCCAGCCGATGCCGCCCTCGCTGAGCGCGAACGTCACGCCGGGGAACTTCCGCAGCACGCGGGACCACAGCAGGTCGGCGGCGGCCTGCACGATGTTGATCGGCTGCAGGGTGATCATCGTGTCCACCGGCGCGTCCAGCGCGGTGACCACCACCTGCGAGGACGAGCCGATGTGCAGGCAGACGATCGTGCCGGTGTCGCTGCACGCCTGCCAGAACGGGTCCCAGTGCTCGCTGTGCAGGGACGGGAGCTGGAGTTTCTCCGGGTTCTCCGAGAACGTGACCGCGTGGCAGCCCTTGGCCGCCATCCGCCGCACCTCGGCGGCCATCAGCTCCGGATCCCAGATCGGCGGCAGGGCCAGGGGGATCATCCGGCCCGGGTAGGCGCCGCACCACTCGTCGACGTGCCAGTCGTTGTAGGCCCGCAGGACGGCGAGGGCGAGGTCCTTGTCCTCGGCCCGGGCGAAGTACTGGCCGCAGAACTGCGGGTAGGACGGGAAGTTCATGGACGCCAGCACGCCGCCGGCGTTCATGTCGCGGATCCGCTCGCCGATGTCGAAGCAGCCGGGCCGCATCTCGCCGAACTTGGTCGGCTCGATGCCGTACTCGTCCGGGGGACGGCCCGCCACCGCGTTCAGGCCGACGTTGGTGGCTTCCTGGCCCTCGAAGACCCAGGCGTCGGTGCCGTCCTCCTTGGTGATCACCTTCGGCGCCTGGTCTTTGTACTTCGCCGGGATATGGCCGGAGAACATGTCGGGCGGCTCGACGACGTGGTCGTCGACCGAGACGAGGATGAGGTCGTCGATGTTCATGGCGGTCTCCTTATCCGAACAGGACGGGCAGGGACGTGGGGGAGCGGAACACCTGTCCTTTGATGTGCGGGTCGTCGCCGTCCGGGTCCAGGCGCAGGTTCGGGAGCCGGTCCAGCAGCAAGTTCAGGGCGGTGCGCATCTCGACCCGGGCCAGGTGCATGCCCATGCAGATGTGCGGCCCCTGCCCCCAGCCGACGCTGGGCCGGGTCTCGCGGCGGATGTCGAACGCGTCCGGGTCGGCCCACCGGGACTCGTCCCGGTTCGCGGCCGCCAGCATGGTCATCACCGTCGACCCCTCGGGGATGTCCACGCCGTCCAGCGTGGTGTCGCGGGTCGCGACCCGGGTGATGTTGAGCAGCGGCGCCTCGTAGCGGACGGTTTCCTCGATCGCGGAGGGGATGAGCCCGCGGTCCTCCTTGATCGCCGCCAGCTGGTCCGGCCGCGACAGCAGGGAGAAGAGCAGGTTCCCCGTGGAGCGGTAGGTGGTCTCGACGCCGGCGGGCAGCAGGAGCCGCAGGAAGGAGAAGATCTCCTCGTCGGTCAGCTTCTCCCCGTCCAGCTCGGCGGCGGCCAGGTCGCTGATCAGGTCGTCCTGGGGCGCCCGGCGCCGGTCGGTCAGGATGGGACGCAGGTACTCCTTGACCTCCTCGGATGCCGTGATCGCCTCCTCCCGGCGGGTGAAGACCGACAGGATCGAGATGGACCAGCGCTGGAACTGCCGGAAGTCCTCGCGGGGGAGCCCGAGCATCCCGGCGATGACCTGGGTCGGGAACGGGAACGTGAACTGCCGGACCAGGTCGGCCCGGCCGTCGCCGGCGAAATTGTCGATCAGGGCGTTCGCTATCGGGACGACCAGGTCGTGCTCCCAGCGGGCGATGGCCTTCTGGCGGAAGGCCGTGGACACCAGCGCCCGGTACCGCTTGTGCTCCGGGTCGTCCATGCCGAGCATGATGTGCTTGCCCATCACGTCGCCCATGATCAGCTCGATGATCTGGCCGGAGGAGTAGGTCTCCCCGTCCCGCAGGACCTTCAGGACGTCCTCGTAGCGGTAGACGAAGAACACCGGCTTGGCGTCGTCATGCGGCATGTTCGACATGTCCAGCTGCTGGACGGGAGTCGCCTTCCGGGCGGCGGCCAGCTCGGGATACGGGTCCCGCGCGTCGCCCGCGACGGCATCGTCGAAGATCTCGAAGTCGCTGTCGTTCCTGTCCACGGCGCCTCCTCGCAGGCCGGCTTCTCAGCGCCGGCTTTTGTTCCGGTTGACACCGATAATGCCATTCTCTAGCGTGTGGAACAAATATTAGGTTCGCGCCTGTTTCGAGATAGCACTGCCCTGGGAGCGCCTGTGGCCTACGAGAGCGATGCCGAGCCGATCAAGCTGGGCTACCTGTTCGATTTCAAGCTTCCCGAGGGCTATCCGCCCGAGATGCGAGCTGACCTGACCCGGCCGTTCGAGATGGTCTTCGCCGCGGGACTGGCCGACGGGCTCATCGACCGCCCCGTCGAGATCGTGTTCCGCGAGGTGGAGGGGCTGCCGAAGGGCAGCGCCAAGGCGGTCATCGACGCCTACGGTTCCCTGGCCGATGAGGGATGCCTGGCCGTGTTCGGCCCCTCGATCACCGACAACACCGTCCCGGTCCGGGAAGAGATCGAACGGCGCTTCCGGGTCCCGGCGATCAGCTGCACCGGCTCGGAGGACTGGCTAGGGGAGTGGACGTTCGCGCTCCCGCAGGGCTCGATGACCGACGAGCCCGTGTTCTGGGCTCACCTGCTGGCCCAGGGCGGTCATACTCAGGTCGGCGCGCTCGTCGAGCAGTCGCTGGTCGGGGAGAGCTACATCGGCAACTTCCGCCGGGCCTGCCGCGACGCCGGGATCGCGATCGTGGCCGAAGAGCAGATCCCGCAGACCGCCGCCGACATCTCCGGCCAGGTCCGCCGCCTCCGCGACGCCAAGGCGGACGCCATCGTCCACTGCGGCTTCGGGTTCGGGGCCCTCGGCGCCAACCCGGTCCTGGAGGCGCTGGGCTGGGACCCGCCCCGCTTCATGGGCACCGCCTTCCAGAACGCCTGGATCAACCCCCGGCTCTGGCAGGCGCTGGTCGGCTGGACCGGGCTCGACCAGTACGACGAGGGCAACCTCGTCGGGCAGCGGTTCCTCGACTCCTACCAGGCGGAGTGCGGGCGGCGGCCGGAGTACTGCGTCCCGGTCTGCAACCGCGACTTCGCCACGGTGCTGCTGCACGCCTTCGCCGGGGCCCGCCCGCTCACCCCGCGCGGGGTGAAGGAGGCCCTGGAGCGGGTGAAGATGCTGCCCGCCGCGGCGGGGTCGCCCGGGACCCGGCTGTCCTTCGGCAAATGGCAGCGCCGCGGGTGGGTGGGCGCGGGCTACCTGGTGGCCCGGCAACTCGACCCGGACGGCGTCACCACCCATCGTGTAGGGCGTTTCGGAGAGGAACAGGCATGACCGCTGGTGTTAGCGAACACGAAGTAGGCAGCCCGGATACCGCCGGCCCCCGGAAACGGGTGCTGACCGCCCTCGGATGGGCCGTGGGAGCCGCCATCGTCGTGCTGATGGCCGTATACGCGCAGCGGGGCCTGGCCCCCGGGACCCCGGGGGTCGACCGCATCGCGAACCCGGCGGTGCACGGGGCCCCGCGCCCGGTGACCTACCTGCTCGGCTGGCCCCACTGGCTGGGCCTGATGCAGTGGCTCACCGTCGCGCAGATGGTCGCGCTCGTCGGAGCCGTTACCTGGTACTGGCGGAAGTACCCGCGCCACCCGTACCTGCTGATGGCGATCGCGGCCACGGCGGTCGTCTGGATGGACCCGATCATGAACTGGGCGCCGTTCGCCGTCTACAACCCGCAGCTGTGGCACCTGCCGGTGAACTGGCCGCTGGCGTCGGTGTCGCCCACGATCGAGCCGTTCATCGTGATCGGGTACGCGAGCTTCTACGCCGGCCCGTTCTTCCCCGCGAACTCGCTGCTGCGCAAGCTCCAGGCCCGCCGGGAGGACTCGTTCGCGGTCCGGCACCCGCTCTGGACCCTGTCCATCCTCATCTTCGTGGTCGGGTTCGTCTACGACGCGATCCTGGAGATCTTCTGCATCCGCGCCGGGCTCTACATGTACGACCAGGTGGTCCCGTTCGGCTCGATCTGGAACGGGACGCCGTTCCAGTTCCCGCTGCTGGTCGAGCCCGCGTTCGTCACGATCATGATGATCCCGGCCGGCCTGCTCCTCTACTCCGCCCGGAACGCCGGGGGCGCCGACGCCCCCGGCCGGGGCGGCGTCGCCCTGACCAACGCCGAACGGCTCACCCGGCGGCTGCGCCTGCTGCCGCGCCGTCCGGCGCTGGGCACGTTCATCGTGATGTTCGGCCTGCTGATCATCGCCTACTGCGGCTACGGGGGCGCGTTCGCGATCCTCAAGGACACCGGGGCCTCCACCTCCGTGGCCTGCCCGTGGCAGTACCCGGAGGCGAAGATCTACGACCCGCTGGGGTACTACGCGAAGACCGGCAACTGCGTGCACCCGGCGACCGGGAGCGCGTCTCATGGCTGACCCCCGCACCGTCGTGATCACCGGGGCGTCCCGGGGGCTCGGCCTGGCCACGGCCGTCCGCCTGCACGGCAGCGGCTGGCACGTGGTGGCCGCGATGCGCTCGCCCGACACCGGGCTGGACCGTCTGCGCGCGGCGACGGGCGCCGGCCCCGGCGATCCCCGCCTGACGGCGGTGCGCCTGGACCTGGAAGACGCCGCCTCGATCACCAGCGCGGCCAAGGAGATCACGTCCGCCGCCGGGGCGCCCGACGTCGTCGTGCATAACGCCGCGTTC
>WRBL01000004.1 GCA_009784565.1 Streptosporangiales bacterium
ATCTGGGCCGCGTCGATGTTGGCGCATCCCATGGACGCCAGGACCTCGCCCGTGAAGTGGCGGGCGTCGCTGGCCGACTCCGGGATGCCGGGGAAGACTTTCGTCGTCATGACGCCACCTCCGCCAGCTCGGGCTCGGCGGCGGCCTGGGCGGCCAGCGCGTCCCGGCGCTTGAGAAGGTCCCGGCGCTCCCACGGGGCCAGGGCCCCGCGGATCCCGGACAGGCAGGTCCTCCGTCCCGACTCGATCCGCAGCGCGTCCTCCAGGCACTCCTGGACGACCGGGCACCCGGCGCAGGCCGCCCGGGCCTGCTCGGCCTGGCTCGCCTGGCGCGTCCGCTCCCCCGGGTCGTCCCACCGGTCGCTGAAGCTCCCGGCGCAGATGCCGGACTCGGCGATGCGGTCGGCCAGGGTGCGGGTCCGCATCGCGGTCACCGCAGGCGCTGGGAGCTGGGCCGGGAAGTCGACCACGGCCTGGGGCCGGCGGATAGGGTAGGTAGTAGGCATCGGTTCCCTTTCTCTGTTGGGGGTTCCGGTCAACGGCCTCGGCGGTGGCACGCCGAGGCCGTCCTGTTTTCGGCGGGCGGGTTGAGCAGTTCGTTGACGTCGGTCTCGCGGAAGCGGCGAGCACGGCCGCCGGGGGTCCGGATCGACGCCAGGCGGCCGGTGGCCGCCCACCTGTTCACGGTTTTCGGGTCGACGCGGAAGAGCGTCGCCACCTCCGCCGGCGTCAGGAGTCGTTGAGCGTCTTCCATCCGGTTTGTCCTCTTTTGCGATCTCGCGGGAACTCGTCTTACGCTGACTGTACAACTGTACTTTTCCATTAGGCAACTGTTCAATCTATGATTGGCGGAAGAACCTTCGTGGACCGGGGAGGGAAGATCCGGTAGGAGTCAGTTGTTCAGTGACGGTTGTGACGGGCCCTGGCCCGCGTGGTAAGTGAGAGGTCCTGTGGCACGCCTGAATAAAACTCAGACCCGGGCAGAGCAGATCGCCCGGCAGATCCAGATGGACATTGAGGCCGGCAAGCTCCGGCACGGGCAGGCCCTGCCCTCCGGTCGGGCCTACGCGAAGGAGTGGGGGACGTCCCCGGGGACGATGGCGAGCGCCCTGAAGCTCTTGGAGGAGAACGGCCTGGTCGTCTCCCGTCCCCGGTCAGGCCGGACCGTCAACGCCCCGGGGCAGGCCGCCCGGCCCGACCGGCCGCCAGTCCCCCAGGTGATCCTGATCGGCGGCTACGCCGGGTCAGGCAAGACCGAGCTGGGCCGCATCATCGCCCGCAGCACCGGATGGGCGATGCTGGACAAGGACACGATCACCCGCGCCGTGGTTGAGGCCGCGCTGGAGATGCTGGGCGAGTCTCCCTACGACCGGGAGGGCGAGGTGTACCTCGGCACCGTACGGCCCGCCGAGTACCAGGCGCTGCTCGACGCGATGAGCGAGAACATCGATGTCGGCACGAGCACCGTGGTGACCGCGCCGTTCGTCCGCGAGTTCGCCGACCGGGCCTGGCTGGACCGGACGATCGCACTGTGCCAGTCCAAGGGAGCGCAGGTCACGGTCGTATGGATCCGCTGCGACGCCGATTCCATGAAGACCTATCTCCGCCACCGCGGGGCCGCCCGTGACGCCTACAAGCTCTCCCACTGGGATGAGTACCTGGCGGGCGTCGACCTGGAGTTCACCCCGGCGGGCGAGCACCGCCTGGTGCGTAACTCGGCCGGATCCCCGCCGCTGCAGGACCAGGCCGCCGAGATCCTCCGGCACGTCACCCAGGACATCTCCCGTGACTGACCTTGCCGTCGTCCTGTACGGGCCGCCGGCGGCGGGCAAGGACACCGTCACGCGGGCGCTGGCCGAGATCGATGCCCGATACCGGCTGTTCCCGCGACTCAAGTGCGGGACGGGCCGGACCGGCGGGTACCGGATGATCACCCGGGCCGAGCTCGGGGAGATCCGGGGCCGGCCCGGGGAGGTGATCTGGGAGAACACGCGGTACAGCGCGGTCTACGTCGTCGACCGCAGCCAGGTAACCCGGATGCTCGCTGCGGGGCAGGTGCCGGTGCTGCATCTCGGACAGCCCGAGGGGGTCCGGGCCGTTGTCGGCTCGCTGCCGGACGTGGCGGTCCTGGTTGTCGGCCTGGAGTGCCCGCGCGACGTCGCATTGGAGCGGGCAGCCGCCCGGGGCACCGGAGACCTCGCCGAGCGGGCGGCGGCCTACGACGCCACTCCCCCGCTCCACTTCGCCGACCTGACCGTCGACACCAGCACGACGGTTCCGCAGGACGCCGCAGCCCTCATTCACCAGAGGACAGAAGCCTCAGCGCCTCGTCGATGCTGACGGGCTGTTCTCCGGCCGGTCTCGGCCACCGGGCAAGCACGTCGGCGGCCGCGCGGGCCAGTTCGTCGGGCAGGCCCGCCGAGGCGAGCGCGTCGGCGGCCTCCAGCATCTCCGGTCCCCACCGCCAGGCTCTGGCCGCTGTCTTGGGCACGTAGTCCACTTCTGCGAGGTACGAGCCGGGCCGGCGGCCGGCGACCTCGAGCAGTTCGTCTTCTATCCCGTAGCCGACGGCCAGGGCGTAGGCAACGGCCGCGAGAACGCGGGAAGTCTTCTGGTAGGTCGTGTAGCTCAGCTTGAGGGCGCTGGCCAGGCCGGTCCGCGTCCCGAGAGTCCTGGGTTCCACGAGCGTGCCGGCGAACAGGGTCTCCACACGGGCGGCTGCTTCGGGCGGGCCCGCGAGGTACAGCGTGGTCCGCTTCCCCTTGCGGGGCGGGGATCCGATGATGGCACCGTCAACGGTGACCGCGGCGGGCAGCATGCTGGCGATCGTGTCGACGCGGTCGGGCGTGATCGCGTTCGCTTCCACGTAGATGCCCTCGTAGCCTTCGGCGAGCCCGGCCACATCCTCGGCGGCTGCCGGCGGGCAGATGCTGAGTATCACCTCCGAACGGTCCATCAGCTCATGCAGGCCGACACCACGCAGTCCCGCATCGTCGGCGCGGGACGTCGTGAGCTCCGACCGGTCCGCTGGCGCCCAGAGCGCCTCATGCCCTGCGGCGATTAGCTCGCCGCCCACGGCTGCACCCATCGCACCTGGATGCAGCACACCCACAGTCATCACGGGCGCCACGGTACGCGGCGCGTTCCTGGTCCCGTGCAGCCAGGAGGCAGCACGGGACCAGGAACCGCTGGATTAGTTCGCTGTGGAGTTCTCAAGTAGCAGATCAATGGTGTCTAGTGTCTTATGACACTTACAATTCAGTCAAGATCTGCCCAGCCAGAGCGCCTGTCGGTGTCCTAATACACTTGACAGTTGAACGACATGGAAGGAACGACGATGGCCCCGATGGTGGAGCACCCCACTCCCCCGTATCTCCAGATCGCCGAGGAGATACGGAAGAAGATCCGGTCAGGCGAGCTGAAGGACGGCGACCCGGTCCCGTCGGTCCGGCGGCTTGCTGAGGACTCCGGGGTCAGTCGGCCAACCGCCGCGAAGGCGATCTCGTGGCTGCGCACCGAGGGCCTGGTGGAGACCGAGGTCGGCGTGGGCACCATGGTGTGCGCGGGCCGGAAGATCCATCCCCCGTCGGGCGAACGCCTCCGGTCGATCCGGTCGACCGGCAAGATCTACCCGCCGAACGAGCGCGCCGTGATCAAGTCGGCCGAACTCGTTCCCGCGCCATCGGAGATCGCCGATGCGCTCGGACTCGAGGCGGGGGTCCCCGTGATCCGCCGCCACCGGGTGACCTACCGGGATGACGCCCCGATCTCGGCGTCGACGACCTGGATGGACGGGAAGCTCGCGGACCTCGTGCCTGAACTTCTGACCACCGAACGGATACTCGGGGGCACGGTAGGCCGCGTCCGGGAGGTCACCGGCCGGGCCGTCGACACCTGGAAGGATCAGGATTCCGCCCGGGCCGCCACCGAGCAGGACGCGGAAGACCTGGGCGTGGACGTCGGCGATGCCCTCCCGATCGGCCGTAACTGGTGGTCGGACCCCGACGGAACCGTCATCGAGTACGGCGAGCGGGTCTCCGTCCCCGGCCGCTGGTCAACCCACGAAGGCAAGGCCTGAAAGGGGCACTGTGGAACTCATCCATTCAGGAAAGATCCGGGACGTCTACGCCGACGGCGACGACATCATCCTGGTCGCGTCCGACAAGGTCAGCGTCTACGACGTGGTGCTGCCGACGCCGGTCCCGGACAAGGGGAAGATCCTCACCCGGCTCTCGCTGTGGTGGTTCGACCAGCTCGCGGACCTGGTCCCGAACCATGTCGTCTCCGCCGACAACGTCCCTGCCGAGTGGGCCGGGCGAGCGATCCGCTGCCGACGGCTGAAGATGCTGCCTGTGGAGTGCATCGCCCGCGGCTACCTCGCCGGCCTCGGGCTCGCCTCGTACAAGGAGAGCGGCACGATTTCCGGTGTTGAGCTCCCGCCAAGCCTGTCCGAGGGATCGCAGCTTCCGGCGCCGGTGTTCACGCCGAGCACCAAGGCCGACGTCGGTCACGACGAGTTCATGACCGTCAAGGACGTCGCCGAGCTGGTCGGCGCCGACCGGGCCCGGTACTTGGAAGACATCACGCTGCAGGTCTACAAGCGCGGTTCCGAGGTCGCCCGCGAACGCGGGATCATCATCGCGGACACCAAGCTGGAGTTCGGCGAGGACGCCGACGGGACGATCGTCCTGGCGGACGAGATCCTGACTCCCGACTCGTCCCGGTTCTGGTCGGTCGATGCCTGGCGGCCGGGCGGCCCGCAGGACTATCTCGACAAGCAGTTCGTCCGGAACTGGAGCTCGGAACTGGACTGGGATCGCACGTACCCTGGTCCTGAAATCCCCGATGACCTCGTGGACGCCACGCGGGCCCGGTACGTAGAGGCATACGAACGGATCACGGGCACCCGCTGGGAGGCATAGCCATGGGACACACCTACGACCCGATGAAGGTCGTCGACGCGGTTAAGCAGCTGCTGGAGGATGCAGGCGTATCCCCCGACTTGGATACCGAGGGGTACGGAACCGCTGGCACTATGGCCGGCGCGGGCATGCTTCTACGCGGCTTGGGCGTCTTCCCCGCGGTTGACGCGGCCGACCATTACCGCCGGAACGACGTTGGGTCCTGGGAAGACCAGGACAACCGCACTGCGGCCGACACCCGACATAGCTGAATTACTCTGATTCTGAACTTGTAGGCCGTGTCCCCAATTGGGGACACGGCCAGTTTCATTTCTAGCCTTAGCCCCGCTCGCTGGCGTACCGTCGGAGTATGAAGAGCGAGCACCTGGAGCACGCGGGCTACTACATCGGCCATGCGGCCAACCTGGCGCACGATGACCCGACCGTATGCACGGGGCTCGCACAGGCCAATGCAATCCTGGTACTGGCCGATGCTGTCGCCGATCTCGCGAAGGCCGTACGCCAAGTCGGGAACATCCCGGAGCCCGTCGATCCGGCCTTCCTGCCTGTCCCCCCGGGCTGGAGTGCCTCAGACTCGTAGAACGCACCTAGCTCTCTTGGGTTCCGACGAAGCGTCTCTTTACCGCGGTAAAGATTGAATCCGCGTACCGCTGCAGGACTAGCTCTCCCCCACAGCGCATCTCGTGTCTTTACCGCGGTAAAGATCAGACGACACGCGGCCCGCGCACCCCATCCCCACCGCGAACATCGCTGTCGTCTGCGATGATGACCCCGACCCGAAGTACCACAATGGGAAGCACACGGGAGTCATCACATGTCACAAGTCATTGTCGTCTCGGCCGACCCGCAGGGTTCCGCAGTCTGGTGGGCCGACCGCGTCAAGTCCCTCCCCTTCGACTTCGCCCAGGCCGACGACGGCGATATCGGACCCATCCGGCAGTTGCGCGAGCGCGGCGCCCGCATTCACGTCATCGCAAACCAGAAGGGCGGGGTCGGCAAGACCACCACCACGGTAAACCTCGCCGCCGTTGTTCAGCAGGCTCTCGGCGACGGCCCGGAGGGCGGGACGTACAAGCACGTTTTCATCGACACGCCCGGCAAGCTTGAGTACACCGGCATTCTGACGGCCTGCCTGGAGCTGGCGGACGATGTCATCGTGCCGCTGGAGCCCGAAGGGCTGGCCTTCGACCCCACGAAACGCGCCATCGAAACCGTCATCGAGCCTTCTGGCCGCAAGTTCAAGGTAGTGATCAACAACTGGGATCCGAGGGACGGCAAGGTCGACCTGAAGGAGACCCGGGAGTTCGCTCAAGCTCAGGGATGGCCGCTGACCAATACCGTCATCCGGCATTACAAGCTCCATTCCCGCGCGGCGGTTGAGGGGCTGGTCTGCACTCAGTACCCGCACAACCGGACCGCAACTGAGGCGCAGAACGACTTCCTGAACCTCGCCCTCGAGCTCGGCTACGGCGGAGCCGCCTGATGGCTTCGGGAAGGCGCACGTCGCTCGCCTCGCTGGCGAACAACCCTGTCGAGAGCGTCCCGGGGCACAGCGCGCCGATCCTAGTCAGGCTGCAGCCTTCGCAGATCGCTCCGACCCCGTTGAACTCACGGGTCAACTTCGGGTCTGAGTCCGAACTCGGCGAGCTCGGCGAGAGCATGCGCGTCCGCCAGCTCCAGCCGGTCGTCGTCGTCAAGCGCGGCGACTATCTCCGCCTGTGGCCCGAGCACGAGAGCGAGATCGGCGATGCCGACTACGTACTTGTGGCCGGCGAGCGCCGATGGCGAGCTGCGGGCCACGTCTCGCTGTCGGCCATCGATGCGATTGAAAGGCCAAGTCTCGCGGACGCCCGGACCACGTTCCTCGATGCGCTGTTCACCGAGAACATCGACCGTAAGAATCTGGACGCGATAGAAGAAGCCGAGGCAGTCGAGTCCATGGTGGCCGAGTGCGGGACGGCTATCGCCGCAGCGAAGCAGTTCCGGCGTCACGAGACCTGGGTATCCCAGCGCCGTGCCTTGCTCAAGCTCACCCCGGAGCTGAAGGCCAAGGTCCGGACGGGGGAGTTGCCTGTCCGGATCGCCCGTTCAATCGCTGCAGTTCCTGCCGCCGAGCAGGAGAATGCGTGGCGGGCGGCACGAGAGGCCGAGCAAGTCAGGCGAGAGGATAAGCAGCGGGCGAAGGCAACTTCCCCTCCGCCGACGCCCCCTGATCCAGCGGATGAACCGGGCGGTGAAGACTTTACCGCGGTAAAGACAGATCCTCCAGCACCGGCTCCTCCTGCGCCGCCGCCTCCATCTGGAGAGAGCGAGAGCGGCGACTTTACCGCGGTAAAGAATCCCGACCCGGGCACGGACCCGAATCCAGAGCGGGGGAGTGCCGTTAGCGATGATCAGCCGCGACCCGATCCCACGGTGATCCAGTGGGATGATCTGGGCCAGGTTGCCGATGCGATCCGTGCCGCTCTCGGTGCGGATGACCGTCGCCAGCTAGCCGCCATGATCGCCGACGACTGAGTCCTTGCGCTCAGCAAGACGTCCCTGTCCCCCCGATTCGGGGGCAGGGACGTCGGTCTTTACCGCGGTAAAGACCGGAAATCCGGGACGGGCAAATTAGGAGAGATACCGGGCCTAGCAAGGCGGGGCTGGCCTGATCTCCGAGGCGTCCCGGAACGCCTGCGGCCACCACAGGTCGTCGTCCGGGGTGCCCGCCGGCGCGGGGCTCCCGTCCTCCAGCTGTGCGACCTCGCGGGCGTAGATCGTGAGCAGCCATTCGTCCGGGCCGCCCTGGTGCTCGATCACGGCTGGGGCCCACGGCCAGTCGTCGTGGGGCGTGTCGGCGGTCATGCCGGGGGAGGGGTACGGGGTCAGCACCTCGGTGCCGTCCGGCCACCGGCCGTCGTTCCCCTCCCACGGCTGCTCACCGGAGAGCGGGCCGTTCACCGCTTCCGCTTCCCTTCCCCGCCGTCCTCGCGGCGGGCGGCGTCGGACTGTTCCTCCCGGAGGGCGGCCAGTTCCCGCCTCGCCTGGTCCCGCTCCTCTACGGCGCTGCGGGCTTCCTGGCGTGCGGTGGCAGCGTCGGCCGCCGCCTGGGCGGCCTTGTCGGCCGCGGCCTGGCGGGCCTGCTCGGCCTGGGCTGATTTCTCCGCAGCCGCCTCGCGCAGCGCGTCGGCGCGGGCCTGCAGCTGGCGGGCTTCGTCCCGTTCGTGGACGGCGGTGTCCCGGATCTCGATCGCCTCGGCCCGCTCGGCCTTCGCCTGGGCGGCGCTCTCCTGCGCGGCGTCCCGGGCAGCCTCGGCGACGGTGACGGCGGACAGCGCCTTCTGCCGAGCTTCCTCGGACCTGTCCCGCGCCGTCTCGGCCTTCTCCTTCGCCGCCTCCGCCGCCTGGCGCGCGGCCATCTCGGTCTGCCGGAGAGTGCTTTCGTGGGCCGCCTTGGTGCGGGCTTCGTCCCGTTCGTGAACGGCGGTGTCCCGGATCTCGATCGCCTCGGCCCGCTCGGCCTTCGCCTGGGCGGCGCTCTCCTGCGCGGCGTCCCGGGCGGCCTCCGCGATGGTGACGGCGGACAGCGCCCGCTGCCGGGCCTGCTCGGCCTTGTCCCGCGCTTCTTCCGCCTTTTCCTTCGCAGCCTCAGCTGCCTTTCGGGCCGTCTTCTCGGTCTCCCGGAGCGTGCGCTCGTGCTCGGCCTTCGTGCGGGCTTCGTCCCGTTCGCGGACGGCGGTGTCCCGAGCTTCGATCGCCTCGGCCCGTTCCCGGAGCGCGTCGTTCCTCTCGGTCTCGGCGGCGGCCTGGGCGGTCTCGGCTTCCCGGGTCCGCGTGCGAGCGCGCTCGGCCTCGCCCTTCGAGGCGGCGGCGTCGGCAACGGCGTCGGCTTCGGCGTCCCGGGCGGTATCCCGTTCCCGGACGGCAGTCTCCGCCGCCGTCTCGGCGGCGGCCTGGGCGCGCTCGGCCTCGGCCTGGGCCTTGCGGGCGGCGGCGACTTCCTCGGCGGCCGCGGCCTTCGCTGCGTCGATCCCGGCCTGCCGGTCCGCCTTGGCCTGAGCCACGTCGGCGGCGGCCTGGTCCAGCCGGGCCTGGACGCCAGACGCGACCAGCTCGCCCGCCAGGCCGTCGGCGATCCGGCCGGCGTACGTCTCCAGGCGCTCCACCAGTTCCTCGGCGGCGGCTACGTCTCCCGAGACGCCGCCCTGGGCCTTGCGGGCGGCACGGCCCTGCTTGGCCTTCTCGGCGCACTTCCTGGGCGGCGCGCAGTAGCTCCGTTTCCGCCCGCGGCCGGGAGTCTGGGGCACGGGATCGCCGCACCACTGGCACGGCCTGGTCGGCAGGTCCGGGGCATCGACGTCTTCGGGCGCTTCCCCGGCGGGTTCTGGCTGCGTCGTTGTCATGATTCCACCCTACTCTAATTTCAGTATTTCCGGAAACAGAAATACGGAAATAAATTTAGTAGTCCACAGTCGGCAACACACGTAATTTGACGACCCTTGCTAGCCAGCTCCGTAGTTGCCTGTCGCAGGCCGACCCATGATGACTGTTTTCTTCAAGTGTCGTGTGTCGTCATGGCATGGGCAACCCGGGCTCGATGAGCCCGGGTCCCGGGACGGCGCGCCCGCGTCGTCACTGTCGTCACTCTGCCGACCGCAGTCAGCAGGCCGGCTGCGTCGACCTTTTGCCCGCTTTATGCCCAATTTCGCATCCGGAAGGCTCGGTGTCGGCCCGGGAACGCCCCTGCGGGCCCTGGTCAGTCCTCGGCCGGGGCGGCGCCGTGGGCGTCGGCGATCTGGTCGATCGCGCGGGCCAGCTCGAAATCGGCCTCGGTCAGGCGGTTCCCGGCGTCGTGGGTGGTGACGGAAAACCGGATCCGCTGCCAGCGGAGGTCGACGTCGGGGTGGTGGCCGAGCTCCCGCGCCTTGGCAGCCACGTAGGTGAGCAGGTGGACGCATTCGTGCCAGGTATGCGCGTACGTCCTGGCGATCGCGTTCCCGTCGCGGGCCCATCCGGGGAGCCCTGCGAGGCGGCGGGCGATCTCGTCATCGGTCAGCGGCACGGGCGTCGTCATGACGCCGATTATCCGATCCCGGCGAGGATCCCGGAAAGCTCTCGTCCCGCCCGCGTGCGGATCCACGGACGGGCTCTTTCCCGGATCCCGCCAAGCTCGCGGCGGAGCCGGGCCGATCCGGTGGCCGGGACCGTCTCCGCCGCCGCGGCGGTGATCTCCAGGACCCGGTGGGGGTCGGGGACCTGGGCGAGGGCCTGGGCCTGCCTGGCTGCGAACACGGCGTTGTCGCGTCTCGCTTCGGCCGGCATCGACTTCATGATCTGATCCCACAGCCCGGCCGCGTCGGCCGCGTCGGCCGGGGCACCGGTGCGGCCGTAGCAGGTAGCTCGCTGCACTTCGACGTAATGCGGAGTGCGGCGGCAGGCGTTGCCCCACGGATGCTCATCGTCGACCCGCCCGGTGAGGCCAGCTGCAGAATCCAGAAGCCGGTCGGCAACGGCCCGGTTTCCGAGCATGGCCTCACCCTGGGCCTGGTGCTGGAGGGCGAGGATCCGGCACTTGGCCGGGAGCTGCCGTTCGCCGGCGAGCGCGGCCTGCGCGTAGTCGGTGACTGCGCGGCCATTGCCGCTGTCGAGCGCCAGCATGGCCTTGTTGGTCAGCGCGTAGCTCACCAGTTCCGGGCTGCCGGAACGGTGGGCGAGGCTGAGCGTGATGTCACGCCACCGGGCCGAGGACGTCAAGTCGCCGGCGTCCTGGTGCAGCCAGCCGAGCAAAGCGGCGTAGGCGGCGCCGGTATCGAGAAGACCTGGGCGGACTGCCGCGTCGGCCCGTGAGGCAAGGTCCATGAGCAGCTCAGTCTGGGCCTGGACCGTGGGAATCAGGTTCTTCGGCCCAAGGAACATGTCGGCGGAGTAATGGCCGGCGAGCTGGGTCCGGAAATACGACACGAGTTCGGGTGCCACGGGTTCCTCCGGGTCACGCGGCGAGGGCGGGGGCGCGGCGGCGGCCTGGATGATCTCGCCGCCGGCGCTGAGCGCCTCGTCCAGGTGCCGGGCAATGTCCGCCCCGTAAGGCTTGCGGTCGCGGAGCACCTTGGACAGATAGCTGGGGTCGTATCCCGCAGACCGCGCCAGGGCGCGGACCCCGAGGCCGCGCACCTCCATGTACTGCCGCACGACCTCGCTGAAGCCGCTCATAGTTTGCCGTTCGCTCGGGAGGGGGCTGGTGTGGACCTGTGGACCCGCCTCCGGATGGCCACAGGTCCACACTCCCCAAGCTACTGCGGGACAGGGCAGGCTGACTGGCGTTGGGTGACATACATGAGACGGGACGTGACCAATGATCTGCCGCACCTGCGGCGCCGACATCGCCTACGACGGCCCGGCGCTGTTCATCAGCAGGGTAACCGGACTCGGCTACCTGGCCCCGGTCGTTCATTCCGACACCGGGCAGGAAGCCGGGACCGACGGCCACACCGCTGCCCTGACGTTTCGCGCGGCGTTCGACACCCCGCCTCCGGGCCTCGGTCGGCTGGCGGCGGCGTGAACGCCGAGCGTCTACCCGTCTTCCTCTGGGACTCGGGCTCCGCGTGCGGCGTCACCGACGACCCGCAGGCCGCCGCCCGGCACGCGGAGCGCTTCGTCCGCGACGGCCAGGAGGCTCGTGTCGAGCAGGCGATCAGCATGGTGGACCAGGGGCTGGAGCGCTCCTACCTCCGGACCGGAGACGCACACGTCGGGCGGCCCGGGCCCGGGGGCATCGTCCTGTGGCAGCCTGCGGCCGGGACCGGCGGCGTCCCCGGCTGGATGCCTCCCGCCGGCGAGGGCGCCAAGCCCACGGTCGCCCAGCTCGGCATCGATCCTGGTGCGCAGCGGTGGGAGCGGTCCGGACCGGATGATGCTGCCATCGAGATTGCTTTCCCCGAGAATCCGGGCCGCTGGGAGCGAGGCGACTGGGTGCTCATGCGGGTAGACGGCGACGCCGACGGCCGGGTGCTCGTGTTCAGCCGCCTCGAGTGGGAGTGCTTCATCGACGGGGCCCGCAAGGGCGAGTTCAACGACGCCGTCGACCAGATCTCCGGGCGGGACCTGCCCGTCCCGCCCGGCACCCGGGGCAACCTCCCCGGGAACCCGCTAACCGAAGGAGTAGCACCATGAACGACCTGCCCCAGGCTATCTGGCGGAAGGCTTCTCTCAGCGCGCACAACGGCGGCTGCGTGGAGGTCGCCGCCTTGCACGGAAGCGTGGGCGTCCGGGACAGCCGTCGGCCGGAGGACGGAGCGCATGTCGTGCCCGCGGCGACGTTCGCCGGGTTCCTCGCCGACGTGCGAGGCGGCCGGTTCAGTTCCTGACCCGCAGGCCTCGCCGTGGCGGGTTGGCGGAAAGCCAGCTGCAGCCGCAAGTGAAACCCTGCCTGTCCCGCCCGGGCGGATGCGCCCGGGCGGGACAGGCAGCCCAAGTACGAGGAAAAAGGACATGATCAGGCTCTCGGGAGACGCGGCCGAGGAACGGCTTAACCGGGCGTGGGACACGATCCTGGCCCGGGATCCGGCGGACCAGGAAATCATCCACGTGCTGGCCGAGCCGTCGCCGGAACCGGAATGGATCGCCGGATTCGGGCCGTTCCGGGCCTGGGCTGACGACGGCGAGCGGGCCAGCGGCAAGGTGTGGGAGATGTTCGCCGCCATCGCCGGGACGTGGCCGTACATCGCCGGTGCCCGCCGCGCCGCAGCGGCCGGGATACCGAACACCCGGATCCTGGTTCTCCGCCAGGACCGCCTGGAGTCCGCGCCGGCATGGTTCCGGTACCTGGCCCTGGTGCATCTCCCGGGGATCTCCGCGATGTCCGGCGAGGACCTGTACCTCGTCCGGGCGGAGGACTGCCGGGCAGCGGGCCTGGCGGTCCGCAATCACGACGTCAATCTCTTCGGCGCCGCCGGGGCGATGACCGCCGGGGGCGACAACGGGGATGTCGAATGGCGGGCGTTCGTCGACGAAGTCCAGGATCCCGAACTGTTCCGCCAGGAGCACGACTACCTCACCGCCGTGCGCGCCTTCACCGCCCGGCACGGCGTCCTGATCGCCCTCCCGTCCTCGCTCCAGCTGGCCGCCAGGCCGGCGAAGACGGGCCGCTAAGCCTTCCCCTGGCATCCGGCCCGGGGGCAGCGTGTCGGTCGGCTGCGATGGATCGGGACTTCGTCATAATCGACATCACCGCAGGCAGCGGGGCGCCGTATGTATTTCGGGAGGGGACCTGCCATGGGACGAAGCACTCCGATGGACCACGAAGCGGCCGACCGCATCTCGGCGGCCGCCGACCGCGACCCGGGCAGCCCGACCGCCGAGAGCGGGTTCGACGACCGGGCGCAGGACGCCGCCGACCGGAACGACAGCGCGTAATCCGGGGCGCGGCCTACACGTCCAGCTCGGCCGGCGGCACGATCTTCGCCGTGTCGTAGTGGAACCATCCGTCGCGGATCACCCCGGACTCGCCCCACGCCAGCCGGACGATCCAGCCCCGTCCTCGGCGCTGCCAGGGGCCGATCCAGCACAGCGCCCAGGATCCGTCGCTGAACCTGACCATCAGTCGCGGGGTGCGAGGCGGGATCTCCGGGTCCGACCGGCGCGGCTCGGCGCGCTCGAGGTCGGGGCCGGCCCGGCGGGGCGGGCCGGGAGAGAGGTAGCTCACCGCCTGGCCCGGGACCGTTTTGCCAGTGCGATGCGGATTTCCAGGATGATCCCGATGATCGTGAAGCCGGCCGCGTCCCAGGCCAGCCAGCGGGCGAGCGCCGGGCTGGCGGGCACGGCGCGGGCGGCGGCGATGACCAGGACCGTGGTCACGATGGCGCAGGTGTAGGCCGTCGCGGTCGTCTCTGTCGCCTGCTCGGGTTCGGCCATCCGCCTCATCTCCGGGTGTCGCGGCGGCGCCGGTAGGCGCGGATCTCGCCGTCGGCGATCTTGTCGGCGAGCTCGGCGTAGACCTGGGTGGTCGTGGCGGAGGCGTGGCCGAGGCGCTTGCGCACCACTTCGATCGGGACGCCGCTGTTGACGAGCTCGGTGGCGTGCGCGTGGCGCAGCTGGTGCATGCCGGCGTCGACGCCGGACAGCTCGCAGTAGTGCGTCCACCGGTTGTGGGCGGCGTCGTAGGACAGCGGGCCGCCGGTGCCGTTGATGCTGGCGCGGAACAGCGGGCCGGAGGTGTACCCGGTCCGGGCCAGGTACAGGCGCAGCAGCGCGAGGTAGCCGCGGTCGTCCAGCAGCACGGTGCGGACCGTCCCGCCCTTGCCGTGGATCCGGACGTGCTCGTCGTCCAGCGTGAGGTCCAGGTCGTCGACGTAGATCCCGCACGCCTCCTCGGCGCGGGACCCGGTGGCGTACATGGTCTCGAACAGCACCCGGTCCCGGAGCACGGCGAGCGGGACGTCCTTGCGGGGCCGGCGCGAGCAGATCGCGGCCAGCACGGCCTGGACGTCGTCCTCGGCGGCGGGCCGGGGGAGGGTCCTCGGGACGGTGACGGTGTCGATGCGGTCCATCGGGCTGGCGTCCAGGAGGTCGTGGCGGACGGCCCACTGGCAGAAGGCGGCGACGGCGGCGCGCTTGCGCTTGCGGGTGGCCGGGGCCTGGCCGGCGATCGCGGCGAGGAAGGCGCGCACCGGCGCCGCGGTGATATCGGCCGGGCCGCCGTCGTGGTGGGCGGCGAACTGGATCAGGTCGCTGCGGTAGGCGCGGATCGTGTTGCGCGGCTTGTTGGCGTTCTTCCGGTCGGCGAGGAAGTCGTCGACCGGCGCGGCGAGCGGGTGGCCGGGCAGCGCCTCGAGGACGGTCCTCTCGGACCGCGTACCCGGGGTTGCCTGATAACCGGCGAACGAAGGTCCGGGGCGGCGGGGCGCGGTCGCAGGCGGCATGGGGCCACCCTAGCGTTTCTTGCCCGATAACGTTAGTTATCTGGCAACTGAAAACCTGGCGTGTACCGGTCGCATCCTGCGGGGGAGTCCTTACCTTGCGGCTCGCCGTAGCTATAGGAATCGCCGGATGGGGCGAAAGATGGCCAGGTGACGAGAGGGTCATAATTTACCCATGATCATTTCGTCTACGTCAGTTGAACGATGTTCCGTACAACTTGCCGTGCAAGTTTCATATCACGGACCCCGGCCCTTTTCCGTTCGGGCCGGGCGCCCGCCAAGCGGGCGGTCGTGCGGTTCTTACCGCTGCCGTGCGGCCGCCCGCGCCAACCTCGCCGGGAACGTCCCGCGCGGCCGGTGCCAGTTACGTACACCAGCAGGCGCACGCCCCGCGGCCGTGCGGGACCCGGCGGGGGAAGGGCCGGGACATTCAGGCCAGCGCCGGGGACGATATCGACTGACCGCCGGTCATGGACGGCGGGGCTCCGGCCCCGGTGCCTGACGGGTCCCCCGGACCGGCCGCACGGTCCCGTCAAGTGGCGGCCGCGCCCGCGCGGCCGGTCCGGGAAAAATCGCGGGGTGCCTATTTTTCCCGGACTCCGAAGGACCACTTGACGGAGCGGACCGCACTTGACCATTGAGGGTCCGGGTAAGGGATTGCCGTTTATCCCCTTATCCGACAGCCAGCCGGGTTTTGGGGTTAGCCGTGCCATCCCGCGAGACTGGCTACACGCCGCCGCCGGTCATGGCTTCCCGGATGCGGTAGATGGTCGGGCGGCTGATACCGGTTTCGGTGCTGACCTGGTTGACGTTCGCGCCCGCGCGCAGAGCGTAGCGGACGATGGCGTCGCGCCCGGCAGTGGCGGCCTTGTAGGCGCGCATCCGCTGGAGGGCCTGGTCCATGTCGGCGGGTCCTTCCTCAACGTGTGCGCCCCACTGGCCGCTGTCGTAGATCCACCTGCGAGTCCTGGTCCAGCCGCGGGCTTTCAGGAGCGCGTCGGCGCGTGCCTCGTCCAGCTGCCCGCGTGCGTCCTGCCCGGGGTCGGCCGGGGTGACATCCAGATCGGGACGCAGGGGATCGAGGCCGTGGATGGTGATTCCGGGGTCTTCTCCCCGCGGATTGCCTGCGGTGACGGCGAACGCGATCGTGGCCATGGCCCGCTCCTGCCCGGGTAGCCTTGCCTGTCTTCTCATATTTTACATGACCGTTTTTTACATGTAAGGATTGATACGAATTTGCGCCCTCGTTTCTCCGTGATTGCCCGTAGCCAACGTGCTGGGGCATCGCGGTTACCCTGCGGCCGGGCCTTCTTCTTCCCGGCCCGGCTTCGGGAAGATGGTCATCACGTCCCAGTAGGGGGCTCGGGCGGCCTGGACTATGCGGGCGAACGTCTCGGTGTCCATGCCGCCGTGGCTCCAGAGCTGCGCGGCGCGGAAGTGCTCGCCGACCGTGATCGTTGAGGCCATCCATCCTTCTTTGAGCAGGTCCTCGGTGAGCTTTCGCGCGGCATGCTGCTGCTTGGCCGTCAGTTCGTTCCACCGGTTCGCCATGTGCGGGCTTCCTTTCCCTCGGGCTTCCTGGCCTGGGGGACGGGATATCGGCCCGGGAGGTTCAGCCGCCGGGGTGGACGGGCGGCTGGGTGGTCTCGCCGTACAGCCAGCCGATCGTGGTGACCACGGCGTCGGCGTAGCCGGGGGAGTGGTCCCCGTGCCGGTAGCCCCCGGGCTGGAGGTGTTCCTCGGCGGCCAGCTGCTCGCGGCGCATGTCCTGGTCGCTGGGGAGGCCTTCGGGCGCCGGGTGGGTGCAGGCGCCGGGGCCGGGGTGGTCCATGGGCGGGGCGGCGCGGCCGCCGGAGGCCCAGGCGAGGGTGGCGATGACGCCGGCGTGCCAGCCGGGGCCGGATCCCCATCCGGCGGTGTCGCCGGCGCTGGCCTGCCGGGTGGCCCGGGTGAGGGTGCCGGCGATGTCGTCGGCGGTGCGGACGACGGGGCCGCGTCCGCCGGTCAGGTCGCCGGGCTGGGTGCCTGCGGTGTAGACGGGCGGCTGGTCGGTGATCCCGGCCAGCCATTCCAGTACCTCGAGGACGTCGCGGGCCTGGCTGATCTTCTCGTCTGTCTCCTTGCTCCAGGGGGTGGACTGCAGGTAGCGGCTGCAGGCGCTGATCTCGGCGCCGATGGCCGCTCGCCAGATCGCCGGCGGGGCCGGGGTGCGGGTGAACGGGGCCTCGGCCGACTGGCCGAGGGCCCAGTCGATCGTGTCGCCGATCAGGGTGTCCGCCGGGGCGCCGGTGCGTTCGGCGGCGTCGCGGGCGGCCTGGTCTGCGTCGGCGCGGACGGCCGCGACGTGGCGGCCGGGGCGGGTTACTGCACTGGTCACGCCGGTACGGTACCGGCCGGGGCCGGCGGTCACCGGGACATCCCGGGGCCGTCCCGGTGCGGGCCCTGCGGGGGCCTGCCCAGCAGCGGGGGCCGCTGCTCGTGCGGGCGGGGCCGGCGTCGCTGCTGGCCGGACGCGGGAGCCCGGCTCTTGGCCGCGCGGTCCTGGGCGGCGAGCTCGGCCGCGGTGCGCGCCCTCTTCAGCTGGGCGGCAAGGCGGTCCCAGTCCGGGCCGCCGTCCGGCCGGCCAGCGTCCTCGGCCGGGGCATCCTGCCGCCGGGGTTCCTCGAGGGGCGCGACGTCGACGCCGCGGCGGCGGAGTTCGGCGCTGGCCGCGAGCGCGTCCTCGCGGATCCCGCTGGTCTGCTCGTGCCACCGGGCGCGTTCCTCGCTCGCTGCGGTCAGTTTCTCCTCCCGCCGGGCGAGGGTGTCGGCGGCGCGCTGGTACTTGCGGGCCCGGTCGGCGGCGGCCTTCTGCGCGGGCGGGTCTCCGCCGACCCGGGCGGCGGCCTGGGCGATCGTGGCCTCGGTCTGGTAGTCGCGGCGGGCCAGGATCGTGGAGCGGAGGTCGTCGTCGACGTTGGCGGGCGCCCACGCGAGCTCGCGCCGGTAGCGGGCGCGGACGGCGTGCAGGTCCCCGTCGGAGCGGCGGGCGAGGTCCAGCTGGGCGGGGTCGGTGCCGAGCGCGCGGGCGGCGGCCTGCCAGGAGGCGCGGGCCTCGGGCGATTCCGGTTCCCGCCCGATCGGCGTCGCGTCGCAGTAGCCGAACTCTTCCCGGTAGGCGGCGACGGCCCCGGCCCGGAGGGCCCAGTTCTCGCGGCCGGCCTCATCGGCGGGAACGGGGCCGAGCCGTTCGGACCACGGCGGGGGCCGGTCGATGGCGGCGCGGCCGAGCTCGGCCTGCCGGGCGTCCAGGAGCCGGGCCAGTTCCCGCAGGTAGGTCCCGAGCTCGGGATCGGCGGGGATGTCCGGGGTGCGGTCGGCGTGGGACATGACGACGGGCGGCGGGTTCCCGATGGCCCGGTTGATCCGCCAGTGCAGCACCTTGGAGATGTCGTCGGCGTCGCGCCGGTGCTCGTTGCCCTCCAGCGCCCCGGCGGCGACCGCGTCGGCCAGGAGCCGGGCGGGGTCGTGCCCGGCCAGGGTCGCGGCGCGGACCCGCCGGTGCAGTTCGTCGCGGGCGGGCTCGGCCAGGTACCGCTCGTACAGGTCCGGGGGCAGCAGCCCGCGCAGGGCCTGGTCGGCCCGGCGGGCGTTGTCCTCGGCGATCTCGCCGGCCCAGATCGCGCCGAGGTGGGCCATGTGACCCTGGCGCAGGAGCTCGTCGCGGCGGGTGCCGGTCGCGGTCTTCGGCTGGTCGCCGTTTTCGAGGGCGGCGGCCAGGACGCTGTACCGGCTCGCCTCGGGCGCCCACGGCGTCCCGGGATCGTCGCCGGCGGCGCGGGCCCGGTCGCGGACGGATCCGGGGGCGTCCCGGCCCGGGGTGGTGAGCTGGGGCGCGGGGCGGGTCCCGGCCTGCAGGTCCGAGGCGCGCTGCCGGCCGGGGGCCCGGTCGGCGAGGGTCCGGTCCGGGTCCGGGCGGGCACCCGGCTCGACAACGGCGTAGGCGTAGTTGGCCAGGCGCCCGCGGCTGAGGGCGACGTAGACCGACGCGCGGGACAGCCCGGCGCCGATCAGGGCGTGGGCGACGTCCACTGTGCGGCCCTGGGCGCTGTGAACGGTGGAGGCGTACCCGAGGACGGCGTGGCCGGCCAGGTAGCCGGCCGGGACGGTGAACGGGGCGCTCCACCGGCGTTCCCCGCTGGTCTTGTCGCGGCCGAGGTAGCGGCGGACCACGGCGTCCCGGTCCCGGCACCGGTCGATCCGCCAGATGTCGCGGTTGACGACCTGCCGGCCGGCGGCGTCGAGAATGCGGCGGTCGTTGCGGCGGGCCTGGACCAGGTCCCCGTTCCCGGCGGCGTTCCCGTCGGCCAGCCTGAGGGGCGCGTCGGCGTCGACCAGCCCGACGTCGGCCAGCGAGGCGCGGGCCCGGGCGGACAGGGCGGCGGCCTGGTCGTTGGACGGGCAGATGAGCAGCGCGTCGCGGCCGCGCAGGTGGTCGGCGAGCCAGGCCCGGTAGGCGGCCTCGCCCATCTCTTCCTCGTTGCCCTCGGCGAGGCGGCCGTGCCGGTCGTAGTCGGCGATGACGTCGGTGTCGCCGGACCGCAGCCGCAGCGAGGCCTCGCATTCCCACTGCTCGGTCATCCGCTGCACTTCGGTGAGCTCGTGCCATCCGTGCTTGCCGGCGACCAGGCCGAACATGCCGCCGGCGGTGACGGCGGGGAGCTGGGCCGGGTCGCCCAGCAGCACCATCTTGGCCCCGGCGGCCTCGGCGATCTGGTGCAGGGCGGTCAGCTCCGCGGTGCCCACCATCGACGCTTCGTCGACCACCAGGAGGTCCCCGGCATTGAGGCCGACGTCGCCCCGGGCGTGAGCGGACAGGAACCGGGCGATGTTGAAGCACTCGGGCAGCCCGTCGTCCCGCAGGACCTGCGCGGCGGCCTCGGCCGTGGCCACCCCGACGACCCGGCCGCCGACGGTCGCGGACCACACCGAGGACAGGGAGCTCATCGACAGGGACTTGCCCGCCCCGGCGGGGCCGATGAGCAGGTCCACCGGCCGTCCGCTGGTCGCGATCCCGAGCACCGCCCCGGCCTGGTCGGCGCGCAGGCCCCCGGCGTACCGGCGCGGGCCGCGTTCCGACTGTTCCGCCGGGTCGTTCCGCCGCTCCGCCGACGCGGAATGCGGGGTGACCCTCCCGGGGAGCGAGGCCAGTTCGCCGGCCGGGATGCCGAGCGCCGCAGCGGCCTGTTCCGGGCTGGCGGCGGGCCCGCCCGTCCGCCCTCCGGCGGCGAGCAGCCGTTCCTCGGCGTCCTGGTGGGGCCTGGTGGTGTAGAGAGCCCTGTCGTGCGGGCTGTAGACCGATTTCCCGTCGGCGCGCAGCAGCGATTCCGGGACCGGGACCAGGTCGGGGGCCTCCTGGTTGACCACGCCGTACCCGGCCAGCGCCCGGCCGGTCAGCTCCTCCAGGGTCCGGGTGACCGTGGCCGCGTCCAGCCCGCCGAGCCAGGCGGGCATCTGCCGGTCGATGGCCTGCAGGAGCTGGGCCCGGGTCCAGGTCGCGTGGCGCTCCTGGACCGAGGCGACGGCGGCGTCCAGGAGCTGGTCCAGCTCGGCGTCCGCGAGCGCGGCCAGGCCCTGGTCGGACGGGTCGCGGCTGCCGATCACCTGCCCGGGGACGGCGTACAGCTCGCCGAGCTCGGCGGCCGTCACCTTCGCCGCCCACCCCTCCAGCAGCTGCTGCCGCGTCGGGGGCTTGCTCTTGGTCTTCGGGCTGCGGGTCCTGACGGCCGCGTACTGGGCCATCGACCACAGCGCCCGGGCGTTCGGCGGCCGCCCGTGCTTCGCCTCGTAGGCCTCCGCGAGGTCGGCGACTTCCCTGGTGACGGCCGCCCGGCGGGAGCTGAACAGGTCCTTGACCTCCGGCGCGACGCCGGTCATCTCGCGGGTCTTCCCGTCCGGGCGGGGCGCCAGTTCCGCGCCGAGCTCGCGGGCCAGGATCTCGTCCAGCACCCGGGCGCCGATCGCGTTGGCCGCCGGGAGAATCTTGTAGAACGCCCGGCTGTCCAGCGTCCGCCACTCGCCGTCCGCGCACTCCACCCGGTTCAAGACGGCGTTATGCACGTGCATCTGGGGTTCGCCGTCGCGGCTGGTGAACTGCAAAAACGACGCGATGACCCAGCCCGGGGCCTCGATGAACCGGCCCGTGGCCTGGTCGGTCAGGCGACGGCCGTCGGCGTCCTTCGGGACGCTGCCGTGGTGCTTGTTCCGGCTGTACCCGGCCTCGTCCTGGGCGTACTCGAGGGCGGCGGCCGCGCCCGCCCGCACCGCGTGCTCCACGATCTCGGCCTGGCGCCGGTACCCGGCGGCGCCGTCGGCGTCCCCGGCGCGCTCGGCCCGGGCCGCCGACGCCTGCAGCCCCGCGTGCAGCACCGAGACGTCCTTGCTCGCCGAGAACGTGTAGTCGAAGAAGGCGACCGCGGACTTCGCCTTCTTCTCCGCCTCGATCTCCAGGATCTCGCGGCGCTCGGGCCCGGCGTCCGGCTCGGCCGCGAGCAGGACCGCCAGGTGCTGGTCCTTGGTCTTGTACCGGTACGGGCGCCGCCCGAGCCGCGCCTTGTCCTTGTCCGGCACGGACCTGTCGCCGAACGCGGGATCGCGGGGGTCCAGCTGCCGGGAGTACATCCCCTCCATCACGGCGGGCTCGACCTCGGAGCCCGGCATCAGGCCGAGGACCCGGCAGCCCCTCCCGGTCCACACGCCGGGCGGCTCCCCGATCGAGTCGACCGCGGAGTGGTAGTAGCCGGAGTCCAGCCCCTTGGACGACTCCTTGAGGAGGTAGTTCACGTCGTAGCCGGGAACCAGGCTTCCGATCGCGCCCATTTCTCGCGCCCCCGTTCCCTGCGTCAGGCGATCATGCAGGTCATCGGCATGATCATTTTAACGTCCGTCACATCAAGATGCCTAGGTGTGCTGCTGTGGACTTTGATCTTGGAGACGTGAGGGGAGGCGGGCCGGTTCAGGTGGGGCTGGAAGTTTTGCCAGGCGGATTCTGCGGGGGAGACGCGAAAGAAGCTCCTGCAGCGCTGCGGCTGCAGGAGCTTCTTTCTGGGCGGGAGATTTTTCGGCGGGGATGCGGGCGGCGGGCTTCTTCAGTCGGGCCGTACCGGGGGTCCGGCGTGCCGGCGGGCCTCGTTCAGGCCGGTGCGGCCGAGCCAGGCGGCGATGGCCATTCCCTCCCGGGCGGCGGCCGCGCGGAACTCGTCGAGCTCGGTGTCTGTCAGCGTGACCGCGATGCGGTGCGGGCGGCGGGCCGGGGCGTGCTCGCGCCGGCGGCGCGGGGTTCTGTCGGGTGCCATGTACCCGACAGACGTTCGCGGCGGCTGGCGGGTTCGGCCGTCATGGCGGTCATGGTGGCGGTCAGCCAGCACATTGGCAGCTACCTTACGGAGCAGAAGGTTCCCGTAGCCGGGCCGGTGCTGTCCGGCTAGCGTTAGCGACTATGAGTGGCGAAACGACCGCGACAGTGTGGCTGTACCAGGCCGGCGAGTGGGAGCCGGCTGACGACCCGATCGACTGGGGCGACGAGACCGACGTGCTGAAGAAGTACGCCGATGCGGGCTACAACGAGTACGGCCCCGTGGCGTCGAGCACGGAGTCGCTGGTCGCCGGGTTCCTGGTCATGGGCCTCAACAGCGAGGACAGCCCCGGGTACGGCGCGCAGATCACGATGTACGTGCGGAACGAATTCCCGCAGTGCCTGATCGACATTGAGGGCGGGGCCGGGTCAAGCCGCGCCGTGTACGCGGCCCGGCTTCCCGACGGGCTGGACATCATGGCCCGCTGGGCGCCGCTCGCCACCGCCGGCATGCTCACGGAGATTGCCCGCGGGCTCATGCACCCGGAGGAGGACTCCAAGGGCAACCCCGCGGCGACCGGGCTGGTCGAAACGATCGCGAGGCGCGTGTCACAGGTCGTGTAACGCGTCGGCTCTCCGGTGTCTGGCTGGCGGGGCGGTCTATTGCCCCTCGCCGTAGCTATAGGAGTTCCGGGCCGTGCATCAGGTGACCGGCCGGTCATGGCGGCATTGACCGGTCAGATGACGGCCGCTGCCGGCTGGGCGGGGCTGTCGGCGGCGGTCACCGCGGCGCGAGGTGACGGTCAGGCGGGCAGTCAATGACCCGGGCGAATCCCTCGGCGGCCAGGCCCGGCAGCGCCTGGCGGATCATGTCGTGCTGGGCGCGGACCGTGCTGTCGGGCACCCGACGGCCCCACCGGGCGCCGGGCCGCGGGCCGGGGCGGGCGGCGTTGCGCTCAAGGCAGGCCTGCACGCCGGCCATCATGACGGCCGCGACCGACGGGACGCCGTGACGGGCCGCCAGTGCCAGGAGCGGCTGGCGGGCGCTCGCCTCGGCGTTGGTCGCGTCGACGATCACCGTCAGCCCGCGGCGCAGCCGCGCTTCGGCCAGCGCGTGCAGGAGGGCGACGGCGTCCGCCGTGGCGGACTGATCGGATTCGTCGTCGCTGACGGCCAGCCTGAGCGCGTCCAGGCTGAGCACCTGGGGCCCGGCTGTCGCCGCCTGGGCGGCCAGGGTCGATTTCCCGGATCCGGCGGCGCCCATCATCACCACCAGGACCGGGCCCGCGAGGACCGCCTCGCGGACCGCACGGGTTCCGGCGGCCGGGGAGGGCTTCGTCCTCGCGCTCGGGGCGGGCATCTTCTCCTGCCTCAGTCGGCCGTGCCGGCGGCGCCGAGAAGGGCGTCGTTCCTGGCGCGCATCTCCGCCAGCGCGGGACTGTCGCCGATCGTCAGGTACTCCTCCATCCCGGCGCCGATGGCGACGGCTTCGACCAGGCGGCGGGCGTGGGCGGTGCCGAGGCCGTTGCCGGCCTGGCGGAGGTCGACCGGGCGGCCGGACGCGTAGCTGGCGGCGATCTCCACCAGCCGCTGGTCGCCGCCGGTGAGGTAGACCGTGCCGCTGTTCAGCAGCTTGTCCCAGTCGCGCACGGCCGCGACCAGCGGCTCGGACCCGTCGGCCGCGTAGCCGGTCTCGATGTCGACATGCCGGGCGAAGTCCCGGCGGCCGGGCAGCTCGGTGTAGGTGAGCAGGTGGACGGCCGCGTACATGCCGTAGGAGCCGACAACGCAGGCCCACTCGCCGAGGAGCGCGGTCATCTCCTCGGCCGTGTAGGTCTCCGGCGGGCGCTTCGCGATGGGCGCGGTTCCGGTCATGACAGGGGTTCCCTTCGGTCGGTCATTTATAAACGGGCGTTTTGAGTCTCGGCGGGAGCGGATCCCGACGGGTCGCCGGGCTGGTCCCGGCGATGATCGCGGTGGGCCTGCCAGCCGCGGGGGCGCGGCGTCGGCCAGTGCGGGGCGAGCATCGACAGCGCCCCGTCCGGGTCGGCCCGCAGCCAGGTCAGGCACGCCTGGAGAAAGTCCCCGATGCGGTACCCGCGGCTGCCCAGGTACCCGCGGGCGGCCTCGTAGTCGTCCAGGTCCGGGCGGAACGACCGGCCCGGGGGCCTG
The DNA here is from genome assembly GCA_009784565.1 of Streptosporangiales bacterium. Classification (GTDB taxonomy): domain Bacteria; phylum Actinomycetota; class Actinomycetes; order Streptosporangiales; family Streptosporangiaceae; genus Trebonia. Next base: position 24,323 of record WRBL01000004.1, read on the forward strand.
CCGTCGCTGTCATCGGTGCTCGCGTCGGTACTCATGACACCAGTGAACCATATTGGATATCCATTTCATCGAGTAATGGACTTCCATTTCTCCCCGGGTCCGGCTACGCTGGCCGGAGTAATGGATATCCATTAGTTGCGGGAGGTTCCGGATGACGGTGACGCCCAGGGCCGCAGGAGACGCGGCCGGCGCCGGGGGAGAGGACACGGCGGCCGCGCTGCGCGCGATCGTCGGTGAGCTGTCCGAGCAGTTCTACGAGCGGGCCGACGTATCGCGGATGCTGGTCGTCGCGATGCTGGCCCGCCAGCACTCGCTGGTCCTGGGACCTCCCGGGACGGCCAAGTCCGAGCTGGCCCGGGAGCTGACCGGCCGGATCACCGGGGCGCGGATGTGGGAGATCCTGCTCTCGCGCTTCACCTCGCCCACCAGCATGTTCGGCCCGATCGACGTGGCCGCGCTCGCGACCAGGGGCGAGTACACGCAGCTGTTCAGCGGCCGCGCCACGACCGCGCACATCGCGTTCGTGGACGAGATCTTCAAGTGCTCGGCCGCCGCGCTGAACGCCATGCTCGCGTACCTGAACGAGCGGCTGTACCACCCCGAGGGCGGGGGAGACCCGATCGAGTGCCCGCTGATCAGCGCGGTGTGCGCGTCCAACGAGCTGCCCGACGGGGAGGAGACCGGCGCGATCTACGACCGGCTCCTGGTCCGCCTGCAGGTCGGCTACCTCGCCGACCCCAGCAACTTCGCGGCGCTGCTGCGCTCCGGCGGCGACGCCAGCGCGCCGGCCGCCCGCACCACGGTGGACCTGGCCGACCTGACCGCCGCCGTGTCCGGCGGGGTGCCCCGGGTCGCGGTGCCCGACAGCGCGGTCGACGCGGTCTGCCAGCTGCGCAGCCAGCTGCGCCGGGAGTCGATCATCGCCAGCGACCGCCGCTGGAAGGCCTCGGTCCGGCTCCTGCAGGCGTCGGCGTGGCTGGACGGCCGGGACACGGTCGCCGAGAACGACCTGCAGGTGCTGGCGCACGCGCTGTGGGAGTCCCCGGTCCACCGGGCCGCGGTCCAGCGCGAGGTCCTGCAGCTGGTCAACCCGCACGCGCGGGAGGCCCTGGACATCACCGACGCCATCGACGAGCTGGCCGCGCAGCTGGACAGCAAGGCCGGCCAGTCCGAGGAGTCCCTCGCGGCCTGGGCGACGAAGGAGGCCAACAGCAAGCTCCGCAAGGCCGGCAAGCAGCTCGCGGGCCTGCGGCAGGACTCGGAGCTGGCCGGCCGGTCCACCGAGGCCATCGACCGGGCCATCGCCCGGCACGCCGAGGTCCAGACCCGCGTCCTGGTGGAAGCGCTCGGCATCAGCCCGTCCGTCGCGTCCGGCGCGTCCGGGAGCTGACCGTGGCCGCGAGGAAGGGCATGAAGCTGAAGGACCTGGCGGCCCGGGCGGGCCGCTGGATCTCCCGCGCCGCCGGGTCCGGCCCGGCGGCGCCCGCCCCGGCCCCGGCGGCGCAGACCACCGCGGTGGCCGCCGACCGGTTCGACGCGATGTCCTGGCAGGAGACCTACTCCGACGCCCGGGCACTGCAGACCCTCGCCGGCGAGCTGCAGGAGCGCTACGACCACGCCGCCGACCTCCTGCGCGACCTGTGGACCGCCGCCTACAAGGCCGACCCCCAGCTGCGGCCCCGCCAGGAGATGGACCCCGGGCGCCTGGTCAACCACCGGGTCCTGCAGACGGTCCTGGAGTCCGATGACTTCGCCGAGCTCCGCCAGCACACCGTCGGCGACGCCTACGCCTCGGCGATGGCCGTGCTCGCCCAGGCCGACGCGCTCCGCCGGGCCCTGGAAGACACCCGCAGGGAACAGGACGCCGGCACCGACGCCCGCGACCGGGCTCAGGAGGCCGAGGAAGCCGCCGGCGCGGTCGCCGGCGCGATGGCCGCGGCCGAGGCAGCCGCCGGCGGGGACGGGACCGTCCCCGCCGGCGAGGCGCAGGCGCTGATCAGCGCGGCCGAGGCGGCCCAGCGGGCCGAGGACGCCGCGGCCGCCGCCCGGGAAACCGCCGAGAACGCCGCCGACGCGTCGGCGGCGAAGGCCCGCGCGACCCTGCACCGCGGGATCCGGGACGCGGCCGCCGAGCGCGAGGACGACGAAGAGCTCTGCGCCGCCTGGGGCATCGAGCCGGGCCAGCTGGCCCGGCTCGACTTCGGCGAGCGCCAGGCGCTCGCCGCCCGGATGCGCGCGACCAATCTGGTGAAGTTCGCGCGCCTGATGGGCCGCTTCCGGGCCATGGCCGAGGGCGAGCGCGCCCGCAAGGTCGAAGGAGTCGCCGGGGAGCTGGTCGGGCTCACCCTCGGCGGCGACGTCGACCGCGCCGTCGACGCCGACCTCGCGCACCTCGCGGTGCCCGCGCTGCGCGCGGCGTGGCTCGCCCGGTGGGCCGAGGACCAGCTCCTGCAGTACGAGACCCGGGGCGAGGATCGCACCGGCGCCGGCGCGATCATCGCCTGCGTCGACACGTCCGGGTCCATGCGCTTCCCCCAGCCCGACGGCGCCACCGGCGACGCGTGGGCCAAGGGCTGCGCGCTCGCCCTCCTGAACCAGGCCCGCGCCGAGCGCCGCGCCTTCGCCGGCATCGTGTTCAGCTCCGCCGAGCAGGTCCGGGTGTTCCGGTTCCCCGCCGGGCAGGTCCCGCCGGCCCGCGACCTCCTGGACTTCGCCGAGTTCTCATTCGGCGGCGGCACCGACTTCGAGGCGCCGCTGACCGAGGCCGTCGACCTCCTGGCCGCCGAGTACGACGCCGACGGGAAGGCCAAGGGCGACATCGTGCTGATCAGCGACGGCTCCTGCGGCGTGTCCGAGGACTGGACCGCCGCCTGGCTGGAAGCCAAGGCCCGGCTCGGGTTCCGCCTGTTCGGCGTCGCCGTGGCCCGCCACGCCGGCCGGGTGATGGACGCCCTGTGCGACAACGCCCGCTCCGTCGACGACCTCACCACGCCCGAAGCCGCCCGCGAGCTGTTCGGGCTCATCTGACCCGCCGGCCCGGCAGACTGTAAACGGGCGTTTTCAGTTCCGGAAGGGAGAAGGCCCCGATGACAACCCCCGACGACGAGCAGCATGTCGCGGGCGAGGCCCTGGAGGGCTACGTCTCGCGGCTGGAGAAGTCCGCCGCGCTCGGCCACCTGGTCGTCTACTCGATCTTCGACGGCCGTGTCACCCCCGACGAGCTCGAGCTGTGGTTCATCGAGCTCGGCCTGGACCGCGCCCACCTGCCGGGCTCGCTGAGGCCCGTCGACGCCTACGAGAAGACCACCGGCGAGCTGCAGGTGACCTACCCCGTCGACGCCCCGATGGCGGGCCGCGGCCGCCCCCGGGAACCCGGGGAGACGGTCGCCACGCTCATGGTGCGGCCGGTGGCCGCCGACGGCGAGCAGATCACCCGCCACCTGGTCCGCGAGGTCCGCGACGAAGGCGCCAGGACCCTGGACTACGAGACCCGCCTGGCGGAGATCGTCTTCGTCCGCGACCAGGCGGCCGACCGCGTCGCCGGCGGCGGCGTCATGCGGGTCACGCCCGACACCGCGTCGATCGGCCGGCTGGACGACGCCGAGCGCGCCCGGGTGGAGCAGGTCATCGGCCAGATCGACGACCGCTACCAGCACCGCTGCACGTACCTGTCCGGGGACCGGCTGCGCGGCATCATCCGCAAGCACGTGGAGGACCTCAAGGCCGTGCGCGTCCGGCCCACCGGCGGCGTCTACTTCGTCGGCGACCGGCACGCCGCCACGCTGCAGGCGCTCCGCACCCTGGTCAAGCGGTTCGGCGAGGGGTCCAGCTTCACCCGCATCCCGCTGCCCGACGAAGAGGAGATGCGGGAGATGGTCGTCGGCGCGTGGCGCGAGCGGGCCAAGGAAGAACTCCAGCGCCTGTCCCGCGACATCGCCGCGGCCCGCGAGAACGGGAAGGGCCCCAAGGCCGTGGAAGCGCTCGTGAAACGGTTCCGGGCGCTGAAGGCCACCGCCGAAGAGCACTCCGGGCTCCTGTCGGAAACGCTCGAGGAAACCGCCGGGGCCATGGAACTCGCCGAGATGCAGCTCCGGGACCTGCTCACCCGCGGCGGCTAAGCACCGCCGCCATCCGGAAGACCCGGTACTGGAACGAGAAGAAGGAGAAGGGAGGTGCAGCCATGTGCGAGGAATGCGGCGTACGCCCGGCCCTGGACGGCGGGCTCTGCGGCCACTGCATCATGCTGAGCCCGTAGGGGCTGAGCCGTCGCGGGCCGCCGGCCCGGCGATGTAGCGCAGGAACGAAGAATCCCGCTAGCCGCCCTCCGCAGGGGGCCGCTAGCGGGATTTTCCGTTCGGGAACTACCGGGCCGCCTCAGAGGTTGATGTCCCCGTACACATGCCCCAGCTGGACGACCGATCCCACGTGCCCGCGCACGATGTTGGTCACGCCTCCCGGCCCCCCGCTGTCACCGTGCTGAACAGCATGAGTCTCTTCCTGGCCGTCCGGGCCCGCCTGATCGTCGCGCTCGCTCGCGGCGGCGTCCCGCGCGGCCGGGGCCGGGTTCTCATTGTCAGCGGTCACGAGCCATCACCTTTTCTCCTGGTGTCTCATGCCCCTCGGTCGCACCACGATACGCCGGCCGGTCTTCCCCGGGACCGGCTTCGTGCTCGCTCCGCTCGAATCGTTAGCAATGCCGGCGGTTCCCAGGCTCCCGGCCGCACCCAGCGGCCGGGAGCGACGCGGCCCGTTCCCGGCGTATTCCGTTACCCCGCGCCTGGGATTCTGTCGCGCCCTATTTGAAAACGCCCGTTTTGGTTTTGCCGGGTCAGGCGGGGGCCGTGGCCGGCGGGCCCGGGTCGGCCGCGTACCAGGCTTCTTCGTCGTCGGGCGGGATCCGCTGCTCGAGTTCGGCGAGCCGCGCCGCCAGGGGCAGGGGCGGGTCGGGGTCTTCGGGGATCGTTCGCTCGGGCGGGGGCTGCCAGGAGGCGATCTTGCGGTGCCAGTCGTCGCGGTGCTCGCCGTAGGCGGCCTCGCGCTCGCGCTGCAGGGCCGTCGCGCCGGTCTCCTTCGCGACGTCGTCGAGCCGGGCGGGCCCGCGCGTCCAGCCGCGGGGGCCGTGCTCGGCCAGCCCGTACTCGGCCAGGAGCTTCAGGGCCCGGCCCGCCGCGCTCTCGCTGAGGTGCGCGTCGGCCGCGACGCCGGAGGCGGGCTGCGGGTCGTCGTCCAGGGCCAGCCAGGTGAACGCCGCGGTGCCGCCCAGCACGGACCACACGTGGTGCAGGGCCTCGATCCGGCCGGCCCGCCGCCGTCGCCACGCTGCCTGGGTCTTGTAGCCCTCGGGGACGCACAGGACGTACCGGTCGGCCCGGTCCAGGTGGTGGCGGCTCACCAGGTCGATCAGCGGGTCTTCCTCATCGCGCAGGGTCTCGATCGCCCGGGCCGCCGTGCGGTGGGGCAGCCCGGAGTACAGGGCGAGGTTGCGGCCGCCGAACTCGATCACGGGGCTGCCGCTGATCATCGCGGCCTGGGCCATGGCGAGCAGCACCATGCGGATGGCGACAGCCTGCCTGCCCCACCTTTTCTGGCGCGCGGGGTCTGCGGTGGCGATGTCGATCACCGTGGCCCACATCCGGATCAGCCCGTAGCCCGAAGCCTCGCCGTCGTCGGTCCCGTAACCCCCACCGGGGGGTAGGGGGCGTGGGGTATGAGAGTCGCTTGTGTGCCAGTTAGACAGATGGCTGTCGCCAGCGAGGTCGGTAATGGCTTTTCGCCACTCGCCCGCGAGGAGCCGTTTCATCCGGCCGGGCTCGCGGGAGCGGGCGTACAGGCCGGCCAGGCCGGCCCACTCGCCGCCGGCGATCTGGGCCTGGAGCTCGGTCAGGGTCCAGCCGCGCAGCGCGGCGGAGGCGATGACGGCCATGCGGGCGCGGGAGCGGTCCTTCCAGCGGGTGCCCTTGATGCCGTTGCGGGCGATCTGCTCCAGGTCCGGGCGCAGCGGCTGGCGGCCGTCCGGGCGGGGCAGCCACGGGTGCCCGCCGGCGTCGCGCTCGCAGCCCTCGGGGACGTCGTCCAGGTCCCGGACCGGGTCGGCGGCGGCCAGCTCGGCGGCGAACTCCTCCAGGAGGCCGGCCCAGACGCCGGGGCCCGCCGGGTGCTTCACGGCGGCCCTGGCGTCGTCCAGGGGGGTCACGAGCTGCTGGCAGCCGCCGGACTTGTGCCGGGCGCCGGGCGGGCGCAGCTGCCCGCGGATCCCGTTCCACGGTCCGGTGTCGAGCGCGCTGTAGCGGCGGGACATCGCCTTGGCGAGGGCCTTGAGCTCGCGCCACGGCTGCGGCTGGGCCAGCAGCACGTACACGTGGCGGCCGCCATTCGGGCTCTTGTCGACGACGGCGCGGCCGCCGAGCTTCTCCACGATCGCCGCAAGGTCCCCGGCCTGCCGGGCCACCGCGGCGGCCGGGTCGGGCTCGCCCGCCGCCCGGGCCCGGGCCACGTCCAGGTCCGCGCCGACCAGCCGGCCGGTGCCCGCGTCGTGGTTGTAGACGCTGATCGTCGCCGGCAGGAGCGGCGGGGTGCTGCTGAGCTTTTCCTCGCCCTTGCGGGGGTAGGTGTGGCCGCCGTCCGGGGACACCCGCATGAGCGGCAGGGGCGCGAGGGCACGCGCGATCTCCCACGCCGCGGTCGCGGCGGGGGGAAGCGGATTTGAGAATTTTTCTCTCGCCTCGCCCGGCGTGTCGTCAGATGGCAATAGCTGACTAGGCCGGGGGCGTGCTACTTTGGTGCCCACAGCAGTGGTCCCCTTGAGGGACTAGAGTCCGGAATCTTCGCGAACGGTCTTGGCGGGCGCGTAGGCGGAGAATCCCGGGCGGGTGAATATGAGGTTGTTCGGTGTGAAGGGGCTCCTCCCACGGATGTGGGTCGGAGCCCTTCGTGCGTTCCGGCTCGTCTAAGCAGCTCCAGGTGATGCACGCGCTGCCCGTGACGGGCGCGCAAGTCTGATACCGATCCATGATGGCCGGCCCTGACGGTCGGTGTTCGCCGACTCGCCGGCCTTTTTTCACGAGTTTTTCGGGCTAGCTGGGACCTTCGTGAGATCACTCGCGGATCAATCGATCCGCTTCCGTGCCTTCTGGCTGCTTGTCGCGTATCGCTGACAACAATGGACTGTCCGGGCCGGGGTGTCTCGCTTGTTGCTGTTATCGCCCGGTGCTCCGGGGTCTGGCTGTCCGGGCTGGCGGGCAGGGCCGCGTACGCGCGGGCCCCGGCGGCGATGATCACCAGGCTGCCGGCGAGCAGGAGGAGGCGCACCGGGCCGAGGGTGCCGACGTGGGCACCCTGCAGGGGGCCGCCGGCGAGCCAGCCGCACGCCAGCACGGACGCGCCCGCCACGAGCTGGTTGGCGGGCCGGAACACGCTCATCACGCGGCCCCGGTGCTCATCGTCGGCGGCCGCCATCAGGTACGGCGCGGCCGCCGCAGTCAGCACCCCGATCGCCACGGCGTAGGCGGCCAGCAGAACCAGGCCGGCCGGGACATCGCGGGCCAGGGCGTAGGCGGCGGCCGTAACCCCGGCGGCGGCCAAGCCGCCCCAGTTGACCGCGCGCAGGCCGCACGCGGCGGTCAGCCGCCGGGCGGCGGCCGAGCCGATGACGTACCCGGCGCCCATGACCGCCTCGGCGATCCCGAACGTGGCGGGGCCACCGTGCAGGTCCGACCGGACGGCGACCGCGTTGAGCGCGGTCAGCACCGCGGTGCCGGCCTGGCAGGTCGCGGTGACCGACAACAGCGCCCGCAGCGGCCGGCTGGCGCCGAACACCCGCCAGCCCTCGGCGAGCTCGGCGCGCAGCCCGCCCCGCCCGGCGTGGCCCGGGCACGCGGGCAGCGACCGCACCGACGCCCAGGACGCCGCGTAGGTCAGCGCGTCGACGGCCAGCGCGCCGTGGAGGCCCGCGACCGCCATCAAGGGGACCGCGAGCGCGGTGCCGACGATACCCGTCGCCGACGTCGCCGACTCGGCCAGCCCGGCCGCCCGGGCCCGGCCGTCGGCACCGGGGATCAGCACCGCGATGGCGGCGGTCCGGGCGGGGACGAACAGCTCCCCCGCCGCGTTCAGGACGAACACCGCGGCGTACAGGCAGCCCAGCCACACGGCGGCGGGAACGCCAGGGACGAACGACACGGCGGCCAGCAGCGCGGTCACCCCGGCGCGGGCCGCCTCGGTGGCCATCATGACCGCCCTCCGGTCGAACCGGTCGGCGAGCACTCCCCCGGCCGGCCCGGCGACCGCGATCGCCGCGTACGCCGCGGCGGGCACCCCCGCGACCGCGGCGGCCTGCCACGGCTTCCCGGCGGACAGGGCCGCGACAGCCAGGACGGCCGAGACGGTCAGCATCGCGTCCCCGGCCGCCGAGACGGCCTGCCCGGCCCACAGCCGCCCGTAGGCCGGGCAGACCAGCCACCGGGCGGCCGCCGCCCCGGCGCGGGCGGACAGGCCGCCCTGCGCGCCGGGGCCGCGCGGCACGGGCACGGCGGAGCCGCGCCCGCTGGTGCGGGCGCGGCTCCTGATGTCTGCCGGGGCAGTATTAGCGCTGATTTCCGCTACGACGGATGCGGGGTCCTGCGGGTTCAAATCGACGCTGATTTCTTCTCCCTGGTCAGGCACTCCGCTCCTCCCCCGCCGGGTCCTGGGCAGCGGCACGGTCGACGACCGGGCGGGCGATGTCCCGGTGGATCACTGCGGCGGGGATGCCCCGCTTGCCGAGCATCCGGGCGGTTTCCCCGGCCAGGACGGCTGACCTGTGGCGTCCTCCCGCGCACCCGTAGGCAATGATCACCGGCCCGCCCCCGGGGCCGGACAGCAGCGCCTGCGCGGCCCCGGTGACCGAGGCGGCCAGGGCGACGGCGCCGGGCGTGGTCATCACCGCGCGGCGGACGCGGGGGCTGGCGGCGTCCAGGTGCCGCAGGCCCGCCACGGCGTGCGGGTCCCGCAGGTGCTCGCGGACGTCGACGACGACGTGCGCGGCGGGCGGGTCCGCATGCAGGTAGCCGAACGAGACCACGATGATCCGGGCGACGCCGATCATGACCGGTCACCTTCCTCGGTGACGGCGGCCGGGAACTCCCGGACGCGCAGGTCCGCGGGCCAGCGACCCATGTCGCCGCCTTTCGGCCCGGCGCCCAGCTCACGTCCGAGGACAGTGCCGAGCTGCTTCACAAACGGCCTGGGCGTCGCTCCGGGCTCGAGGCATTGGGCGAGCAGGCCCCGGACCCAGTCCAGTTCCATCGGCCGGGCCCGGCCACCGCTTTCCCCGCCCGTGATCAGCCAGTCCGCCATCGGGGGGCACGGCCTGTCTCCCCGGTGGCCGCCCGCGTGGGCGGCCTGCAGGTCGATCGGGCCGAGCAGCGGCTCAGCGGAAATGAACTTCGTCCGCGCGGGCAGGCTCATCAGGACCGGTATCCGGGTCTCGGCCCACCGCTGGTTCTCGGCGCTGACGCCGAGCCACACCCACGCCGGCCAGTCGCTGCCCCAGGGCACCATCCCGGCGACGTTCCCCGGCCGCTTGGTCAGCAGCTGCCAGCGCAGCGACGGCGTGGACTCGATCAGGTCCCACAGCCGCTTGCGCGGCTCTTCCAGGTCGGGGTGGTCCTCGAACACGTCAGCCATTGACGCGCAGAACACTTTCTCCGGAGTCCCGGCCCGCTCGGCGTCGCGGTTCCACTTCAGCGGGCGGGCCCAGTTCCGGTCCGTCAGCATCCGCCGCTGCCCGTTGCGGCGCCACAGGTCGTGGCCGTACCGCCTGGCGTCCCGGTCGGCGTAGCAGAACCGGCAGGCCGGCGAGATGCGAGAGCAGCCCCACCAGGGGTTGAACGTGTGGTCGGTCCACTCGATCTTGGTGACGTCGCTCATGACGGCCTCCGTCCCGCGAGTCCGGTGAGAGCCCGGTCAACGGCGGCGGTGACCTGGTCGTAGATGCTGAGCAGCCCGGCGAACTCCTCCGCGTACGTGCCGAGGCTGGCGCGCTGCTCGCGGACCATGTCGCGGAACTGGCCGGGGGTGACTCCGGCGGCGTGCAGGTCGCGGGCGGAGTTGCGGTGATGCACGAGCTTGGGCGCGACCTTGTCGGCCGCCTTGACGAACCGCGCCTCCGCGTCCGCCTGGAGCTCGTAGCGGCCGATCATGGCCGGGAGCCAGGGCAGCCGCTCGCCGAGGTCGTCATGCCAGGCCAGCAGGGCGGCCTGTTCGCGCTCGTGTTTCCGGGCGCGTTCCCGGTCCGTGATCGTGATCGTCGGGGTGTCGTCGGCGAACACCTCCACCGCGTCATGAACGACGGCGTAGGCGGCGACAAGAACCGGGTCAAGACCGGGTTCCGTCGCCGAGGCGAGAGCGGAAGCAAGCCAGGCCAGATGCACCGTGTGATCGGAATCGGATTCTGCGGTGCCGTCGGGGAGGGTCACCACGGAGCGGTCGATGCGGGCGAACCTGGCGGCGTGCCGGGTGACGGCCGCGGCCGCCTCAAGAAGTTCACCGGCGGCGTGCTGCTCGCGGCGCTCAGCGCGGGCAGCCGCGCCGGCGTCCCGGGCGTCGTCGATGGTGCCGGGGCAGAGTTCGGCGGCGAGTGCCTGCGCGAGGTCCAGGACGCGGGCGGCGGTGCCGGGGCAGGACCGGCCCTCGGCGAGGGCGGCCGCGATGTCCCCGGCGGTGGCGGACAGGTCGACGGCGGCCTGGTACAGGAAGCTGTCGGCGTGCGGGATCGCGGTCACCACGACCACCGCCCCGCGATGACCAGGGCGGCCGCGAAGATGGACCCGTAGTGCCAGGCCTGGTCCAGTGCCAGCTGGCCCTCTCCGGTGGCCCAGTACCGGGCCTTGCCCAGCTTGCCGGCCAGCCAGCCCGGCAGGGCCCGCCGGTCCGCCGCGTAGTGCGTGACGGCGCTGACTGCGAGGCCGGGCGCGACGTGCTGCCAGTCCAGCGGCACGGCCAGGACCGTGGCCGCGATGACCAGGGCGTACGCCTGGGTCAGCGTGTAGGTGGCCACGTGGATCGCGCAGGCCCGGCGGCCTTTCCAGCCGGGCAGGCCCTTGTTCCGCGCGTCGGTGTCGCGCTGGATCCAGAAGTCGCCGACCTGGTGACCGGCGAAGAGCGCGATAAACACCACGGTGAACTCGGTCGCGTGCATCATGCCGTCGCCTCCTTCTTCTCGTTTCCGGTGATGGCGGGCAGCTGCACGGCGATGGCCTCGGCCACGGCCGCCGGCAGCGGCCAGAACCCGAGGGCTCCCCGGCACGGGACCGGTTCGGCCAGCGGATGCACGCTGGCGACGGCCCAGTGCCACTGGCAGGGCTCGGACCAGGGCGAGCACGGGCCGGCGGGCGAGCCGGGACAGTTCTGGCCGGTGCCCGACAGGTAGTGCGAGCCGCTGAAGACAGCGACCGCGATGACCGCGCCCAGGGTGAGCAGCGGGTCTTCTCCCTGGGCCGCGCCGAGGGCCTTCGCGGCGGCCGGGTCGGGCAGGTCGGCGAAGCCGTCGTACTGCTTGCTGGCGTGCAGCGCGACCGGGACGCCGGCGTACCGCAGGGGAAGCCGCCGGGACCGGTTTTCGGCCGGCTTCCAGCGGCGGGCGATGGCCCATCCCCACGGCTGGCGGATGCTGAGCCCGCGGGCCGGGATGAGGCTCGCGGCCGCGGGGCCGTCCAGGACGGCGGGGGCGGTCACCGGCGCTCCCCGGAGTCAGCCGAGCCCAGGATCTTGTGATCGGCGCCGAAGCCGCGGAGGTCCGCAGCCACGTCGGCAAGCGGCTGGGAGGTGATCTCCTGCGTCTTCGTGTTGTAGGCGATGATCGTCCGGTTCCCGCTCACAGCTCACCGCCCAGGGCCCGCTGGAGCATGTCCTGGTGGGCGGGGAACACGACGGCGCCGTCGTAGTCCATCTTGAGCGCGAGCTCGAGCCCCGGGTAGTCGCGGGCGGGAACCCATTCGGCCTTCACCGCGTCGTCCCCTCCGACGGCGTCGGGGAATTCGTCGACCTCGCCCAGGTCGGCGATGACCAGGGTGGTGACGGGCCAGGCCTCGCCGGACGCGTGGTCGTCGGCGAGCACCGGCATCGGGGCGCAGACCCGCCCGACGCCGGCCGCGATGACCAGGCCGGCTTCTTCCTTCAGCTCGCGGAGCGCCGCCTCCTCGCCGGTCTCGCCCTTGTCGACGCCGCCGCCGGGGATCGCGACGCCCCGGCCGTCCTCCCGCCAGATCAGGAGGGCGTGCCGGACTCCGGCCCGGGTGGCGAGGACCAGGGCGTCGCCGCACTTGTTCTCGCCCCAGTAGCCCATGCCGTTGCGGCCGTACCGGACGCCGTTCGGGGCCTCGGCGAACGGGCAGACCGGGCGGCCGCCGACGACGTTGAACCAGATCCAGGCTTCGGCCTGGCGGGCCGTCCAGTCGGGCACCTCGGTCGGATCGGCGTAGGGCTCGGCCCAGCCCTGCGTGATCCCGTCGGACAGGACGTTGGCGTCGGTGTGGGTGATGCCCTCGCCCAGCCAGGGCACCGTGACGGCGCCGGAGGCGTCCCGGCGCTGCCAGGGCCAGCGGCGGGTGCGGGCCCTGGCCTGCTCGCTGGCGTAGGCCATCTCGTCCTGGATCCCGGCCATCCCGGTGTCCAGGACGCCGAGCATGGTCTCCAGCCGGGTGTCGACGGAGCGGAGGACGCCGGTGCCGGCCTCGGCCTGCTCGGCGAGCGCGAGGACCGCGAGGGTGAGCCCGCGCAGGCCTGCCGCGGCGGCGGACGTTCCGCTGTGCGTGGCGTGGAACAGGCTGTCGTCGAGCCGGTCTGATTCTCGCTCGGCCCGCTGGGCGAGCGTTTCGTCCTGGCCGCCGGTGTCGCCGGTGCTTGCGTTGTGGGTCATGATGGGTGGTGCCTCTTCTCGATTCGTTTCTCGGGTCGGGTTGCGGGGTCGCCGGGCGGGCGCGGGTTAGTTGGAGCTGCTGCGCGCCCGCCCGGGGGGTTCAGGTGTCGGAAGCGCGGGAGGCCTCGGCGATGCGCTCGTCCTGGCGGATGACGGTCTCCCAGCACTGGCCGCACGCGACGCGGCCGATACGGCGGCGCTGGGTGTGCTCGCGGGCGTTGCACAGCTGGTGCGCCTTGCGGGCCAGCGGGTGGGTGCCGGTCAGGTAGTCGGGCTCCCACACCGGGCTCATCTCGGCTTTGCCCTCCCGCTTGCGCCTCTTCTTGCGGGCGGCGCGGACGCCGGCCAGCGCGTCGGCGGCGCGGAGCCGGCCGTCGCGGACCATGTCCCGCGTCCGGTCGTCCAGCTCCAGCAGCGCGGTGTAGCTGGAGACCGTGGACTCGCTGAAGCCCGTGGTGCGGGCGATCTTCGCGGCGTTGTACCCCTTGTCCAGCAAGGTGCCCATCGCCTCGGCCTTGTCCATGACGGACAGGTCGCGGCGGTGGCAGTTCTCGATGAGCATCAGTTCCTCGGGCTCGCCGTCCGGTTCGCGGACGATGACCGGGACCGTGCGGAGCCCGGCGGCCTTCGCGGCCGCCAGGCGCCGGTGTCCCGCGAGGATCCTCACCTGTCCCGGCTTTCCGGGGGCGGGCTGGACGGTGAGCGGCTGGAGGACCCCGTGGGCCCGCATGGAGGCGGCCATCTCCTCGAGGTCGCCGAGCTCGGTCCGGATGTTGCCGGGGTGCGGAAGCACGCGGTCGACCGGGATCTCGTCCGGCTGGCCCGCCCGGGCGGGCGGGGTCGCGCGGGGTTCGCTGGCGGTGGCGGGCGCGTTGTCCGGGGACACGGTCCCCTTGGCGATGAGCTTGTCGGCGAGTTCCTGCAGGCGCTGTTCGTCGCGCGGGTCGCGGGGGCGCTGGTACAGGTCGCTGGCGGTGATGGTCATGGGCGGGTTCTCCTTGATCTCCCTCTGGTTGCGGGGGCTTGCGGGGGGCTGAGTGCCCGGTCGGGCGCGCGGTCCGGGTACGTGCCGTGCGCCCTCGGGGCCGTCAGGCTTCCCCGGCGGCGCTGCTGTCGCCGGCTCGTGTCACCCGGACGTCTCCGGCGCTGCCGGCAAGGCGCGGGGGGAAGCCGGTGAACGTCATGGGGCCGTCTGAGGTGATGAGGGTCGCGTTGCCGGTGAGCCGGATCGTCGCTCCCCTGTGCTGGACGACGGTCTCCGCCTGGTCGTCGTGTCCGTTGCCTGGCATGTGCGGGTTCCTTTCGGGTGGGTGGCGTGCCCGGTCGGTCACGCGCCGCTGTGGGCGTGGGCCTGGACTGTGCTTTCGATGTGCTGCCAGGCGATGGCGGTGTCCCCGCTCATCTCCGGCATCGGGGTCTTGGCCGTGGACGCGGCCACCGCGGCGGCGGCGTAGTCGGCGAGCAGCGCGAGGTCGTCGACGTCGACCGCCACCGCGTGGGTGGCGCGGGGGACGGGCGCGAGGCGCTCGGCTTCAAGGGCTGCCAGCCGGGCGGCGAGGGCCGGCTGGTGGGGCGTGCTGCTGGGCATGAATGCCTCCGTTCGGCAGGCGCGTTCGGGGCGGTCAGAGGACGGCGAGGACGGCGGCTGCGGCCAGGCCCGCCAGGGCGAGGCGAAGCAGGTCGACCGCGCGCTGCACCTTGCGGTGCTTGGCGACGGCGAGGCAGGACAGCAGCTCCAGCCGCGATTCCTGCCAGCCGTCGAGCTCGCCGTTCAGCAGCCGCTCGTGGTCTCCGAACGGGCCGCCGCGGCGGGAGCGGCCGAGCCGGGGGCGGACCACCGTCAGCAGCAGCGCCAGGGCGGCTGCGGCCAGGGCGCTGGCCGCCCACAGGGCGATTTCGGCGGGCAGCGCGTGAACGGCCCGGGAGAGGGTGTAGAGCCCGGCGAGGGCCCCGGTGGACAGGGTCAGCAGGACGCCGGCCTTGCCGTCGGTGCGGGCGATCTCGTCCCGGGCCTCGCCGACCGCCGCGGCGATCGCCTCGCTGCGGGCCGTCGCGGCCGCGGGGGCTTGCGCGGGGGCGGGATCCCTGCGCGGCCAGGTCCACCGGCTGCGGGCCTTGTCCACGGCGCTGCCGGTGCCTCCGTTGCGGGTCATCATGCGTGGTGCCTCTTCCTGGTCTGCCTGTTCGGCGGGGCGGGTTGCGGGGATCGGCCGGGCGGGCGCGGGCTAGTTGGAGCTGCTGCGCGCCGGCCCGGGGGGCTACCGGGGCGGGTCCGCGCGCCAGGTGTCGATCGGGCGGGGCTCGGCGCTGGTGCTGAGCAGCGGGATCCAGCCGTGGCCGGGCAGGACGACGGCCGCGTCCGGGAGGGGCAGCAGCCCGATCCCGACGGTGTCGATGAGGTGCTGGCGGGCCATCACGAGACGGTGCTCGGCGGCGTCGTCGGTCATGTGGCAGCTGGCCCAGGGCTGCATGTCGGCGAGCAGGGCGAGGCGGAAGCCGGCGGCGAGGAGCCCGGCGTCGCGCATGGCCTCGGCGGCGGGGGCCAGCTGCGAGGCGATCTCGGCCTTCCGGCAGGAGGCCCAGGCATCGGCCTGGTCCGGCCAGGGGGCGGACGGGCCGGCGTGCCCGGCCTCGGCGTAGGCGCGGACCGCGTCGTGGTCCACGGTGACCACGACGGCCTGGTCCGGGTCGACCGGCTCGGGGTCCGGGACCGCCCGGAACTCGTCCTGCTTCGCCCGGAGGATGTCCAGTTCGGCGTTCGCGTGCGCCAGGTCGTCGCTGAGCCGGGAAGCCTTCTCCACCGCTTCCCGCCGCCAGCCGCGCTCCTTATCCTGCATCCGGCGCTCGGTGCTGGCGTCGGCGAGCGCGTTCTGGGCCGCTGCACGGGACTGCTCGGCGCGGCGGGCCAGGTCCGCGTTGGATGTCTGCAGGGTCTTGACCTGGTCTCGCAGGCCGGTGAGGGTGGCCCGGTTGACGATCGTGTACATGGTGCTCCTTCTGGGATTCGGCAGGGGTGGCTGAGTGCCCGGTCGGGCGCGCGGTCCCGGCTGGTGCCGTGCGCCCTCGGGGCCGTCAGGCCGGGACCGGGACGCCGGCGTGCTGGCGGGCTTCGCTGATCCAGTGCCGGACGATGGCCTGGATCTCGCTGTCGGTGACCCACCCGGCCTGGATCCGGAGCGGGCGGCTGGTCCCGTTGGGGACGAACAGGGCGTCGCCCTGGCCGGTCAGCGCCTCGGCGCCGGGCTGGCCGATGATGACCTGGCTGTCGGTGTGGTTGGCGGTCATCAGGGCGATCTTGGTCGGGATGTTGGCCTTGATGACGCCGGTGATCACGTCGGTGGACGGGCGCTGGGTGGCGGCGATCAGGTGGATCCCGGCGGCGCGGCCTACCTGGGTGATGCGCTTGATCGCCTTTTCGACGTCGTCCTTGTTCTCCGCGATCAGGTCGGCCAGCTCGTCGATGAAGACGGCGAGGCGGGGCAGCGGGCCGATGCCGGGGCCCTTGATCTTGCCCTTGCGGACGTTGGCGTTGAACGTGTCGATGTTCTTGCAGCCGTGGGCCGCCATGAGCGAGTAGCGGCGGTCCATCTCGGCGCAGACCGCCTCGAGGCTGCTGGCGGCCTCCTCCGCGTCGGTGACGATGGGCGTCCACAGGTGCGGCAGTCCCCGGTACATCGCGAACTCGACCTGTTTGGGGTCGATCATGAGCATCTGCAGGTCGTCGGGGGAGTTGCGGGTCAGCAGCGACACGATCAGGTCGTTGAGCACCCCGCTCTTGCCGCCGCCGGTCGCGCCGGCCACCAGGATGTGCAGCAGCTGCGACAGGTCGCCGGTGATGGCGCGGCCCTCGATGTCCTTGCCCAGGCCCAGCAGCAGCTTGCCCGGGTTCCCGGACGCCTCGGGGCTGCGCAGCACGTCGCCGAGGCTGACGACCTCGCGGCGGGCGTTGGGGATCTCCACGCCGATCGCCGACTTGCCCTCGATCACCGGGAGGACCCGCACCAGCTGGGTCTTGGCCGACAGCCGGAACTCGGGGGCCAGCTCGGTCACCTTCTTGACCTTGACCCCGGTGCCGGGCACCAGCTCGTACTGGGTGATCGCGGGCCCGCGGACGTAGCCGGTGACCTTCGCGTCGACGCTGTACTGGGCCAGGGTCTCCTGCAGGTTCGCGAGCATCGCGTCGTTTTCCCGGGTGCGGGCCTGGTGCGCCGATCCGTGTCCCAGGAAGCTGACCAGCTGCGGGGCTTCCTTTTCTTCCTGCCCGTTCTCCTCCCCGTCGTCGGTGCCGGGGGCATCGCCGGCCGGGCCGGTGACGTCCCCGGCCGTCACGTCGCCGGGGTTCTCCGGGTTCCGGGTGCCGGTCCCGCCGGGGGCGGCGTACGGGGCCGCGTCCACCGGGCTGATCTCCGGGGCCTCTTCCGGGGCCGGGTCGCTGTCGGCTGTCCAGGACCGGGGGTCGTCGTCGCCTTCCTCTTCCAGGTCGGGCCAGTCGATGACGTCGCCGGCGGCGGAGGCGTCCCGGGCGGGGAGGCGGGTCCAGCCGGTTCCGGCCGGGACGGCCAGGGTGCTGAGCGCGTCGCGGAACGGGACGCCGAGCATCAGGCGGATTCCGCCGGCCAGCGTTGCCACCGAGAGCAGGCCGGCCAGCCACGGTGCCAGCAGCCCGGTGTAGGCGGCGGGCAGTTCGGTCAGGAGCCAGCCGGGGATGCCGCCCGCCGGGCGGACGGCGGCCAGGCCGGCGGGGCCGGCCAGGCTGGGAAGGCCGGAGAAGACGGCGTCCAGGCCGAGGGCGCCGGTGTAGGCCAGCGCGGTGCCGGACAGGTGCTGGCCGGTCCGCTGGCTGCGGTGGGGGTGCCGGAACAGGCGCCACGAGACGATGGCCGCGATGACCGGGAGGATCCAGGCCAGTCCCCCGCCGAGGTCCTGGGCGAGGAACCGGAGGCTGCCCAGCGGCTCGGCCGTGACCGGCCACCAGGTGAGGCCGGCCAGGGCGGCGGCGGCGATCAGGGCTGTCAGGCCGGCGCTGTCGCGGCGCTGCTCGGGGTCGATGTCAGGGGTGCGGGCGGCGCGGGCCAGGGTCCCGGCGCCGACCGCGGTCGCCCGGTAGGTGGAAACGGCCGTTTTCGTTGCGAGTGTCGTTACGAGGTCGTTGCGCCGGCGGGCGGGGGCCGGCCGCTTGGGGGCGGGCTTGGGCGGTGCGGGGCGGCGGGTTCGGGTGGCTGCCATGGCGGGCTCCTCAGGTGTAGCGGCGGGCGGTCAGGCGGGGGCGGACGTGGCCGCTGCGGGCCGGGACCTGCTCCTGGCCGAAGACGGCGGCGGCGCGGCAGTCGCCGTTGGGCCAGAGCCGGTAGACGTACTCCCCCGGCGCGGCTCTGCGCCACGCGTACACGGCGGGCTGGGTGGGGTTGATAGCCCGGGCGGTCAGCAGTTCCCGGGTGCCCTTGCCGGAGCGGAAGGAGCCCAGCGCGCGGGCGATGCGCCGCGCGCTCTCCGTGTCCTCGGCGTGCCCGGAGTCCTCCAGGACGGCGGCGGGGTCCGGGCCGCCGTCGTCGTCGGGGTCCGGGACGTCCTCCGGGCCGAAGTCCAGGTCCGGGCCCGGCTCGGGGACGGAGACCATGGGCAGGTGGCCGGCGAGCACGTCGGCGGCCGCCTCCCGGGTGGCGGCGCCGGCGACGGCGATGATCGCGGCGCGGCGGTACCAGGGCAGCATGATCGCGTGCCGCCATTCGGCGGGGATCCGGGCGCGGCCGGAGCGGACGGGCTGTCGCATTTCTTTTCTCGTTCCTTGCTGTGGCGGGCGTGCGGGGGCGGGTCGGTCAGGAGTCGTCTCGGGCGGCGGCGGCCTCGAGGCCGGGGGCACGGTTCTCGGCGTCGGCGGCGGCCTGGTCCTCGCGGTCGGGGATGTCCCACATGCCGGCGCCCTTGCTGATCACGTGGCCGGTGCGCTGCCAGGAGGCCAGGGCCTGGTCGACCGTGCTCTTGTGCGCGGTCCGGCCGCCCTCGGCGAGGGCGGTCTCGATCTCGCCGCGCTTGATCGGCCCCTGCGCGCGGACGATCTCGTAGACGGCCTGCTTGATCGTGGCGCCGACCAGGGCGCCCTTCCCGTCGGCGACGGTGGGCTGGGGGCCGTTGAGCAGCGCTTCCAGGTCGGCTTCGATGTCGGCGGCCACGTCGTCGCTGTCGGCGGCGGCCAGGGCGGCCAGCCGCTCCCAGCGGCCCGCGTAGTCCTCCCCCGCCGCCCGGACCGACCGGGCGTCCAGCCGGGCCATGACGCCGGCCGCGCGGGCCATCGCGTCGTAGATGCCGTCGGGGTCGGCGTGGTAGGTCCGGGCGGGCACCGGGCGGGTCCCGCGGCCGAGCAGGAAGCACCAGCCGGACTCGTCGGGCAGCAGCCGCGGGTTCACCCCGGCCAGGGCGCCGCCGAGGGCGTTGGCGTTGATGTCGGAGCCGGCCTTGAACAGCGCCACGATGCCCGTCTGGGCGAAGGCGCGGATCTGCTGCGCGCCGGGGTCCCCGCTCTGCCCGCCGGTCTCGTGCATGAGGAATTCCTGCGTGACCAGGGTGACCCCGACACCGAACTTCGGGCCGAGCCGCTGCAGGTCCTTGACGATCCGGGCGATCCAGGGGTCCTTCAGGAGCTCCTGGCACTCGTCCAGGATCACCTGCAGGAACGGCTCTTCCGGGGACGCCGGCCAGTAGCCGCGGCCGGTGCGCTCGTACCCGTGGGAGTCGGTCCAGGTCAGGGACTGGTCATACCGTCCCCGGGTCCGCATGATCCGGTACGCGCACTTCAGCATCAGCACCGTCTCGGCCCTGCGGGTGGCGTACCAGTCGACGTGGTCCTTCAGGGCCGGGCCGCTGGAGCCTTCCTGCCCGTCGGCGTACCACACGACGAAGAGGCCGCTGTGCAGCATCTCCAGGACGCTGAGGTCGATGAGCCGGGACTTGCCGTGGTTCATCAGGCCGCTGACGGCGTTGTTCAGGGCCCGGACGGGCTCGCCGTCGCGGACCTGGTAGAGCGCGCAGCGGACCGGGCCGTCGGGGTAGACGCCGGGCGACCAGGTGCCGGTGGCCCTGTCCAGGCTGGGGCCGGGCCAGGCGATCTCGGCGGCGTGCTGGGCGTTGGTGTCCTCGATGACGATGAGCCGGGCGTTGAAGCCGTAGCGGTCCGGGCTGCCCTTCGGGGGCTTTTCCAGGTTGATCTGCTCGGGGTCCAGGCCGAGCGCGCTGGCGAGGCTGTGGCGGAACTCCTCGCCGGTCAGCTTCTTGGTGGTGTCGCGGCCTCGGACGCCCATGATCAGGTAGGTGGCGGCGCCGTCGGGGCGCTCGCGGGGCAGGAGCCGGGCGCGGGGCAGGAGCTTGCCGGGCGCGGCGACGTGGGTCTCCCACGCTTCCAGGACCGGGTCGACGGCGCGGGCCCGGACGGCGCGGGGCCCGGCGGGGCGGATGCGGTGGTACTGCCACCACAGCCAGGACAGGGGGAAGAAGCCGGGCACCGCGATGAGCACGACGGCCAGGCGGCCGGGCCCGGAGGTCAGGCCGGAGGCGGTGACCAGGGCGAGCCAGCCCGAGGCGGCGGCCGTGCAGGCCAGCGCGTAGTACAGGTGGCTGCGGGGGCCGTTCTTGCGGCGGGGCAGCTGGGCCGCGCCGGCCCAGACCGCGCCGGCCAGCAGCGGGATCCACCACAGCGGCCGGGCGGGCGGGACCAGGTGGGCGAGCGTGCCCAGGCCGGCCAGGGGGCCGATCACGAGCCACGGGCGGAGCGCGTGGCGGTGGCGGTGGGTGCGGCGGCTGATCAGCCGGGCCATCCCGTCGGAGTGGCCGGGCTGGCCGGCCACCGCCCGGGACTCGATGTCAAAACGGCCGTTTTCATTCGGGGCGGCCTGGTAGCGGGAGGGCACGCCACCGGTGCCGGTGGCGCTGGCCTCGTCGGTCCGATGGCGTGCCATCTTCGCTGTCTCCTTCGTAATCGGGTTACTGGGGGCGGGTCAGGATTCCTTGAGCCACTCGGTGCTGGCGGCCTTGCCGCTGTTGGCGTACTCCTCGCCGGCCGCGTGGGCCTGCAGGCCCTGGAGCGCGGCCTGCCAGGAGGCGGCGGCCTGGGAGGTCGCCTCCTGGGCGGCCTGGATGGCGGACATGGTCTGGGGGTCGTTGTTCATGCCGCCGGCGAGCATGTCGTTGACCAGCTGCTCGCTGTTGGCGACGATCGCCTGCATCTGGGTGGCCTGGTTCGCGACGACCTGCTTGGCCGCGGCGATCGACGGGGCTTCCATGGATTCGGACATTTCTTCTGAACCTCCATTTGGGTTCGCCTCGCCCGGGCGGGCGGGGGTGTCTTCTGCGGTGGTCCCGCTCCCGTTCTGCGCCGGGTCGCCGGCGGGCGGGGCGGGGGCTTGCGGGGCGGGGGCTTGCGGGGCGGTGCTGTCCGGGTCGGGGACCGGGCGGAGATGCCGCTCGGCGGCCGGGGCCGGGGCCTGGGCGGGCGCGGACGGGGCCGCGGGAGCGGGCTGCGGGGCCGGGGGAACCGGCGGGACCGGCGGGGTCCCGGGCGCCGCGGCGGCCGGGGCCGGGGCGGGCTGCTTCTGTTCTTTCGCCTCCGCCCCGGGGAGGCCGGGGCGGCCGGCGTCGAGCCACTTCACGAAGGACAGCGGCGTCTTGCCCTCCTTCACGAGGTCGCGGTGGGCGGCGCGGTTGTCGCGGATCGCCTGCAGCTCGTCCTTGAGGTGCTCCATGCGGCGCTCGCCGGCGAGCCGGCCGGTCTCGCGCAGGTGGGAGACGTGCTGCCAGTCCTCGGCGAGCGCGCCGCGGAACGTCGGCAGACCGTGCGCGAGCTCGTGGCCCCACCAGGTGAGCGCCCGCCGGTTGGCGGCCCGCCGGACGCGCTTGTCGCTCCAGCTCGGGTTGACCTTCGCGATCTCGGTGGCGTGCTTGTCGCGGGCGCCGCGCCAGTCGGACTTGGTGCGCTCGGCGGCGTAGCCGCACGCCCAGACGATGAAGATGACGGCGATGAGGGACATGTCAGGCTCCTAAATGCGTGACTGGATGGCGTTGCTGACCGCGGCGGCCGGCCCCTGGAGGTCGGTGCCGAGCGTGTGGAAGAAGCCGCTGGAGAAGACCGCCAGCAGGAAGGGCAGCACGAACGCGAGCCACAGGCCCGTCGTCGCGGCCGTCTTGAGGATGTGGCGGGCCAGCATCCCGAGGACGAACAGGGTGATGACGGCCAGGACCAGGTTCGCGTCCTGGCCGATGGCCCTGGAGATCCAGCCGATGAGGCCGGCGATCCAGTGGCCGAACCCGGTCTCCCGGGCCAGGGTGCCGGCGAACGCCATCATGACGATGGCGGCGGTGAGCAGCACCTCGGGCGTGCGGCGTCCGGGGAGGTCGTGGCGGTGCTTGACCATGAACAGCGCGACCGCCGCGAGGATGACCGCGGCCCCGTTTCCGATGATTCCTGTGAGCACGTCGGCGCTCCTTTCGTTAGTGGCGGTCGCGCTTACAGCGCGAGGGCGATTCCGGTGACCAGCACCACGACCACGACGGCGAACACCAGGCCGCGCGTGACCGAGGTCGTGGAGTCCTGGCCGAGACGGCAGACGGCGTGGACGGCGAACAGGGGGAGGCCGGCGGCCCAGTAGGCGATCACCAGGACCGGGGCCTCCTCCATGACGCGGGCCGCGCCGTCGGTGTAGGTGCGCCAGGTCTCCCGCAGCGGGAGCGACGCCCCCGACCAGCTGCCGAACGGCGACGGGTGCTGCGGCGACGGCGGCCGGACCCGACCGGTTGCCTCCGGCGGGAGGGGCGCCGTCGCCGGCTCCTCCCCCGCCGTGCGGGCCTGCGGGATGTCCTGGGCCGGCTCGGCCTGGCCGGGTTCGGCGGCCGCCGCGCCCCACCGCTGGACCGCGATGTCCATGGCCCGGCGGACACTGTCCGTAGCCGTTTCCGGTTCGGGGTGCCGTCCGCGACCCCGGCGAGGTACGCTGTCTCGCGTGCGCGCGCGCGCCATCTGCGCGTTGATTCCCTCTTGGGTGTCTGGCTCGTGCACTGCACTCTCCTGTGCACTCTGTCCGTAGGTCACGGCGGGTTACCCCCTCTTCCTCAGACCCGGATGGTCTCGTGGCGCTCGGCGAAGGCCGTGAGGCCGCCGATGAGCGCCGTGATCTCGGTGGTCAGTTCGGCGGTGACCGACTCGAACCGGAGCTGCTGCTGGCGGATCGCCGCCTGGTCACCCGTTTTCTTCGCGGCGGACAGCGCCGCTTCCGCCCGCCGCTGCTTCTTGACCGCGACCGAGGTGGCCCGGTCGACCGCCACCCGCAGGCCCTGGAGCGGGGTCTCGGCGACCTCGAACCGCGCGGCCCAGGTCCGCTCCTGGTTGGCCCGGCTGGCGTCCTGGCGCTGCTTCTTCGTGCGGCGGGTGCCACGGCCGGTCGTCCCGGCGGCCCGGAACGGCTTGCCCGCCAGGTCCGTGTTCTCGCTCACCGCTGTGTCTCCTTCCTGGTGCCGGCCGCCGGGGCGGCGGCGGAGTCGGGTCCCCGGTCGGGGCCTGAGTCGGGGTGCGGGTCGGGTCCTGGGTCGGCCTGCGGGTCGGGTCCTGGGTCGGTCCGGTCCGTCTCCGGACGGGCGACCGGGTCCGGGGCCGGGTCGGGCAGTCGGGTCAGCGCGGCCGACCCGGTCCGGGTGGCCGAAAGGCACCCGACTCCCTTTCCTGAAATCCCGGGAACCGGATTACCCGGCTGCCCGGAAATTCCCGTTCCCGAATTTCGGATTTCCATATTTTCCGGAAATTCGATTACGCTATTTCCCTGGCTTGAAAACGTTTCCCCAAGACCGCCTTTCTCGTTTCGCGTGGATCCGTTCGCGGTGACCCGGGGAATCTGAGTTCCCCGGTTGGCCGCCCCGGTGAGCGGCCCGGCCGCCGGGATCCCGGCATAAAACCGGGAAACGCATTCCCGGGCGGGGGCCGGCAGGCGGGATTCGCCGCCGGCGGCCGCCCGGAGGCCGGGAACCGCCTGCTCCCCGTGCGCGTGCGCACACGGGCGCGTGCCGGTGCCTGCGCGCGCACGTTGGGCGTTCGCTTCAGGCGCCCGCTGCGGCAGCGGCCCGTCGGCGGTGCGGGTTCCCCCAGGCGCGGGGGAGGCCCCGCTGCGGCCCTCGGTGCTGCCAGCCGGGGCAGTCGCGGCCTTTCGGCTGGCAAGGGCTTGCGCGAGACCAGGCGCAAAAAAAGCAGTCTCGCGGATTCCCGCCGGTGCAGCATTCCCGGTTACGGGAATCCGGGGAAAACCGGATTCGGGAATCCTGGCCTTCCGGTCCCGGGTTTCCGTGGCCGCGTATTTCCCGGATAGGTGCCCGGCCGCCGGGCAGGCAGCCCGCAGGGCCGGAATCGTCGGTGCCGCAGTGCTGCCCGCGCAGGGAAGTGCGCCGTTGAATTCGGCGGCGATTGCGTGTTCCGCGTATTTCACGGGTGCGCCGCGCATCAGGCTTCGCCGCCCTCGTCCGCCCGACCGGTTGCGGCCCCGACTCCGGTGAGCACCCGCCCGACCGACTCGGCGTCCCGACTCGCACCCGACGGCTGGCCCGACTCGCGGCCCGACTCGGCGGCCCGACCGGGGGCCGACCCGGCGCCCGACTCGGCACCCGACCGGTGCCCCGACTCTCGGCGGGCCTTCAGGTCGTCGCGGAGCTTGCGGGCGTTCTGGGTGCCGATCCTGAACAGCTGACGGAGATTGTCGGCACCGATCGCTGAGCCGTGACTAGCGATGTGCGATTCGTTGACCGCCACGGCGTTCCCGATCGGGTCGGCCGAGCCGTCGCCGTTCGGCGCTTCCATCGGGAGGACCTGGCGGAGGGCGAGCGCCTTGTGCGCCGCGCAGCACTCCGAGTTCTGCCCCTCGGCCTGGTCGCCGCCATTGCCTCCGGGTCCGTCGCCGCCCGGGTTCACGATGTTGTCCAGCTTCTGCTCGAACGCGGACCGGGGGTTCTGGCCCTTGTCGAAGTTCTTGCGCAGCTTGGCGATCTCGGCGCACGCGTCGTCCAGGTACTTCGACGTGCCGAGCATGAACACGAGGTCCTGCGGCGGCCGGTCGTGCCCGTTCGGGAACATGACGGCGAGCGCCGCCTCGGCCTTGCGCTTCTTCTGCAGCATGTCCAGGGCCGCGCTGTAGGAGGTGACGCCCCACAGGATCATGTGGCGGCGGATTTCCCGGCTGCCGCGGTAGTCCGCCAGGTAGCGGGCGAACGGGATCTTGTCGCGCTTCTGGCCCGGGCCCCGCTCGGCGACCAGGCCGCGGCGCCACCGGATAATGAACTGCCACACCTCGAGGATCGAGACGAACAGGACGGGAAGCACGGCATGCACGGCCGACCCGAACGGGTCCCCGTGCGCGGCCCCGACGTTGATGCCGAGCTGCAGCCCGATCAGCGCCAGGATCATCCCGCGCAGCCACCAGAGCTTCAGCCGTTTCCCGGCCGGGACTCCCTTCTGCGCCAGCTCGAGCCAGATCGCCAGTCCCGACAGGATGATGATTCCGAGGTCCGTGCCGACGGGCACCATCCAGGCGATCTTCTTGCCGACGACCGGGCTGACGGCCTTGGTCACGGCGGAGAACATGCCGACGAACGCCATGCCGGCCAGCGCGCCGGACGCGGCGCCCAGCGCCGCGAGCGTGCGTCGCAGGCCGGTGCCCAGCGGCGGCGGAGCGGGCGGCCCGGCAGTCGCCTGGTCCTCGCTCTGGGGCGTCGTGGTTGTCGTCGTCATATCTGCTACAGCTCCAGCTCGTACTCGTTGCGGGGCCACGTCTTCGCCGCCAGGTCCTTGAGCAGACGCTCGTGACGGCGGCGGAGGCGGCGGGTCAGGTGTTCGGGGTGGCTCGACGGCATCGCGTGGCCGGCGCGGGCTTCCTGCTCGGCGGCGAGACGGCCACGCCGTCCGGTCGGGTCCAGGCAGCGGCGGCCCGCCGTGGCCAGCGTCGACCGCGGGCCTTGCAGCCGCTGTGACAGCTCGTTCCTGCTCACCGGGCACCGCCTTCCTGCCTGAGAAGGTCGGCGAGCTCGGTGTCCACGTCGTCGTCACGGTGCTCGGGCTCGGCGCCGTCGGGCACGGCCTGGTAGGTGCGGTTCAGGAAAGCGGCGGCGGCCTCCGCCAGGAGCTCGAATCGCGCCTGGCCGAACGGGGAGGACAGCTCGATGTTGAGCAGCCCGTCGCAGGCCGGCCAGATCCGGACGTCGCCGGGACCGAACGCGTGCTCCAGGCCCGTGCGGAGCAAGGCCCGGCTGAAGGTCCACTCGACCGGTTCCGGCTCGCCCACGTGGAAACTGAGGCGGACCGCGTACGGGTCACTGGCGAAGTAGGCGAACGTGGCGGCCAGTTCCACCTCCGGCCCGCCGGTCATCAGGCGGACGGTGATGTCGGACGTGACGGTGCAGGTGCTCATCACTCGCCCCTCCGCCTCATGCCGAACGAGACGACGGCCAGGACCGCGATCAGGACGATCAGGCCGCCCGGGGTGAACAGGGACGCGTAGTAGGCGTGCAGCGACTCGGCGGCGATCACGACGTCGCCCCCAGTCCCGCGATGGCGAAGACGTCCCCGGCGAGATCGCCCGCCAGGGCCGGGTCCGGCACAACGGGAGCGGTCCACGGCAGGCGGGCCCAGCACAGGCCCGGGGCCCCGACGGTGAACTCGGACATCCGGGACACGATCCACAGGCCCATGCCGGACTCCCCCAGCGGCGGGCACTCCGCCGGCACCGCCGGGGCCTTGCCGTCGGCGGGGCCGTCGTCAGCCACGATGATCACCGCGTGGTCTCCGGCCTGCGCGGTAACCGAGACGCCGATCCATCCGTCCCGGGCCGACAGGGAGTGGCGGACGGAGTTCGTCACCAGCTCGGAGACGATCATCTGGGCCGCGTCGATGTTGGCGCATCCCATGGACGCCAGGACCTCGCCCGTGAAGTGGCGGGCGTCGCTGGCCGACTCCGGGATGCCGGGGAAGACTTTCGTCGTCATGACGCCACCTCCG
>WRBL01000005.1 GCA_009784565.1 Streptosporangiales bacterium
CGAGATCGTCTTCAAGTACCACAACGCCCCCGGCAAGACCGACAGCTCCCGTCACCCCGGGCACCCGAACTGGGCCTCGGTCGGCGATATCGGCTACCTCGACGAAGACGGCTACCTGTTCCTGACCGATCGTTCGGCCGACCTGATCATCTCCGGCGGAGTGAATATCTACCCGCGGGAGGTCGAGGACTGCCTGTTCCCGTACCCCGAGGTGGCCGACGTGGCGGTGATCGGAGTGCCCGACCCGGAGATGGGCGAGTCGGTGCTGGCCGTCGTCCAGCCCGCGGAGGGGGCTGAACCCGGTGACGGCCTCGCCGGGCGGCTGGCCGCGCACGCGCGCGAGCACATCGCCGGCTACAAGATCCCCCGGCGGTTCGAGTTCGTCGCCGAGCTTCCCCGCACGCCCGTCGGCAAGCTCAACAAACCGAGGCTGCGCGCCGAATACCGCTATTAGTCCGGGCGAGTACTATTTCGCGATGTGACAACTCAATCACCCGCCGCCTGGGCGCCGGCGAAGCCGCCCAGGCAGCCCCGGGCGGGATGGATCGTGTACTGGGCCGTGTTCGGCCTCATCGCCGTGGCCATGGTGAGCTGCCTGGCCGGGTTCCTCATGACCGCCAGGCTCTACACGGCCGACGGGGGATCGATGCAGAACACGATCCGCGTCGGCGACGACATGTGGCTGCAGAAGGGCGACACCGTTCGCCGCGGTGACATCGTCGCCTACACCATTCCGGCGGGCGGCTACGGCCGGATCCCCTCCGGCACCTACATCAAGCGGGTGATCGGCCTCCCCGGTGACCGAGTGGCCTGCTGCGACGCGCGCGGCGACGTCACGGTCAACGGCCAGGCGCTTCACGAGCAGGCGTACCTTCACCCGGGGGACAAGCCGTCGGCGTTCGCGTTCTCCGCCACCCTCAAGCCGGGGCAGGTGTGGGTGATGGGCGACGACCGGAAGATCTCCTACGACTCGCGGGGATACGGGCCGGTGCCGGAGCAGTACGTGACCGGCCGGGTCCTCCAGGTCGACCGGGGACTGTCGGGGAAGTTGATGACGACGCCCGCCACCTTCGTGGCTGACGGGCTGGCCCCGCCCGATGACCGGGCACCGACCGCCCTGCTGCTCCTGTTCGCCGTGATGGTCCTGTTCGTGGTCCTGGTCCTGGACGGAGGGCTGGGCATCGTCCTCTGGTCGGCTCGCCGCCGCCGCGCGCACCGTCAGGCGCTGGCGGCGGGCCAGGTAATCTGAGAGGAATGGAGTCCTCTTCGTCCCGGTTTGACGAACCGCTCGACAACCCGGCCTATGCCTCTCTGGCCGGTCCCCACGCCGCCCTCGCGGAACGGAGCGGAGACGTCCTGCGCTACCCGCCGGAGATCTCCCCGTTCATCGGCATGCCGGACGACCCCGGGCCCGCCGACTGGGCCGCCGCCGCGGCCTTCGTCGGCCCGGGCGGGCTGGCCGTGATGCCGGCCAGGTACGGGCCGTTCCCGGACGGCTGGGAAGTCCTGGCGATGAACGACGGCGTCCAGATGGTCGCCGAGAGCCTGGAACCGGCGGCGGACCCCGAGGCCGTGCCCCTCGGCCCGCACGACGTCCCCGAGATGCTCGACCTGGTCGAGCGGACGAAGCCGGGCCCGTTCGCGCCCCGCACCATCGAGCTCGGCACCTACCTCGGCATCCGCCGCGAAGGGAAACTAGTGGCCATGGCGGGGGAGCGGATGCGCCCGCCGGGCTACACGGAGATCAGCGCGGTCTGCACCGACGGGGCCTGGCGCGGTCACGGCTTCGCCGCCCGCCTGACCCGCGCCGTCGCCGTCGGCATCGTCAAGCGCGGCGACACCCCGTTCCTCCACGCCGTCGCCACCAACACGAACGCGATCCGCCTGTACGAGAAGATGGGCTTCGTCCTCCGCCGCACCACCGTCTTCCCCCGCGCCCGCGCCCCGAAGGCCTGAAAGTATGGTGACCACCGTGACCGAGATGGATGATGTCGCTGAAAAGATCCTGCGGACGTACGGCACGATCACCGTGGTGGGGGCGAGCCGGGATCCGGGCAAGGAGGCGCACGGGGTGCCCGCGCTGATGAGGCGGCACGGGTGGCGGATCATCCCGGTGAACCCGCATGCGGACGAGATCCTGGGCGAGACCGTCTACCGGACCCTGGCCGAGGTGCCGGAGCAGGTGGGATTCGTGGACGTGTTCCGGCCGTCGGGGCAGACGCCGGACGTCGCCCGGCAGGCGGTCGCCGCCGGGGCGACCGCCCTGTGGCTGCAACTCGGCATCGCGTCCGCCGAGGCCCGCGCCATCGCCGAAGACGCCGGCCTGCTCTACGTGGAGAACCGGTGCCTGGCCATCGAACAGCGTCGCCTCGGACTGAGTGCCCCCGCCGTGTAAGCGCCGGGAGTCCCGGAGACGGTTCCACTCGGTCAGTCGCTCGCGGATAACGCGCTCGTGGCCGTTGCCGGCCGGGGCGTAGAGCGTTTCCCGGTCCAGGCCGTCGGGGAAGTAGTCGGCGCCCGAGAACCCGTCGTCCGCGTCCGGGTCGTACTGGTAGCCCTCGCCGTAGCCGAGGTCCTTCATGAGGCGGGTCGGGGCGTTCAGGATGTGGGCCGGCGGCATGAGGGACCCGGTGCGCCGGGCGAGCGCTCGCGCGGCGCTGAAGCCCCGGTAGACCGCCACCGACTTCGGCGCCGTCGCCAGATAGACGACGGCCTGGGCGATCGCGAGTTCCCCTTCCGGGGAGCCGAGGCGCTCGTACACATCCCAGGCGGCCAGGGACTGGTGGACGGCCTGCGGGTCGGCGATCGCGATGTCCTCGGTCGCGAAGCGGACCAGGCGCCGGGCGATGTACAGCGGGTCCTCACCGCCCTCCAGCATCCGGGCCAGCCAGTACAGGGCGGCGTCCGGATCTGACCCGCGCATGGACTTGTGCAGGGCGGAGATGAGGTTGTAGTGCCCTTCCTGCGACTTGTCGTACAGGGGCGCCCGCTTCTGCGTCGCCCCCGCGAGGGCGGCCGTGTCTATCGGCCCGGGCAGTGGCTGCACCTGCTCGATGAGGTTGAGCAGGTACCGGCCGTCGCCGTCGGCCATCGCGATCAGCGCCTGCCGGGCGTCGGCGGTCAGCGGCAGCCGGGTCCCGGTCAGCCGCTCGGCCCGGCCGATGAGCGTGTCCATGGTGTCATCGTCGAGGCGCCGGAGGACCAGCACCTGGCAGCGGGACAGCAGAGCGGCGTTCAGCTCGAAGCTGGGGTTCTCCGTGGTCGCGCCGACCAGCACGACCGTGCCGTCCTCCACGTACGGCAGGAAGGAGTCCTGCTGGGCCCGGTTGAACCGGTGGATCTCGTCGACGAACAGCAGGGTTCCCAGCCCGGTTTCCCGGCGCCGCCGGGCCGTCTGGAAGACCTTCCGCAGGTCGGCGACGCCGGAGAAGGTCGCCGACAGCGGTTCGAACGTCAAGTTCGTGCGTTCGGCCAGCAGGCGGGCGATCGTCGTCTTCCCGCACCCGGGCGGTCCCCACAAGATCATCGACACCAGCCGGTTCCCGGCGACCATCCGGCCGACCGGGGCGTCGGGCGACAGGAGATGGTCCTGTCCCGCGACGTCGCCGAGGGCCTTCGGCCGGAGCCGGTCGGCCAGCGGGCGGGAGGCGTCGTCGACCTCGAACAGCGACGGCGGTTCCTGGTCCACGTTCGGCCTCCTGACGAGTCGCGGGCGGGAAGCGGGGTAGTAGCGTCCACTCTGCAGAGTAGGGGGTCAGGAACCCGCGACTACGAGAAGGGACGCTTGCGACGATGCGGATCGGTATCGGACTGCCCAACACGGTGCCCGGCACGGACGGCGCGCTCATGATCGACTGGGCGCGGCGCGCGGAGGAACGGGGCTTCGCGTTCGTGTCCACGATCGGACGCGTGGGCTATCCGTCCTACGACTCGCTGACGTCGCTGGCCGCGGTCGCCGGAGCGACCTCGCGGATCGGGCTGCTGACCAACGTGGTACTCGGCCCGGCCTACGCGGACGCGGTGCTGGCGAAGACCGCGATGACGCTCGCCCGGCTGTCGGGCGAGCGCCTCACTCTCGGGCTCGGCATCGGCGCGCGCCGGTCGGACTACACGCCGAGCGAGCGTGCCTTCGCCGGACGCGGCCGGGCATTCGACCGCCAGCTTGAGTTCCTGAACCGGGCCTTCGCGGGCGAGCCAGTGGCCGACGGGGATTTCCCCGGAGAGAAACGCCTGGCCGGGCCGGCGGGCGAGAACATCCCGCTGCTGATCGGCGGGCACAGCGAGCAGGCCGTGCGCCGCACCGTCGAGTACGCGGCCGGGTGGACGGGCGCGGGCGGCGGGCCGAGCCGCGCCGAACCGATGGTGGCCCGTATCGTCGACGCCTGGCGCGCGGCCGGGCGCGCAGGCGATCCGCGGCTGCTCGGCCTGGCCTACTTCTGCGCGGACGCCGCCGGGGCCGACGCGTCCGACCATTACCTGCGCTCGTATTACGCCTATTCCGGCGACCACGCGGCCACCATCGCCGACGGCGCGGTTCGCACGCCCGCGCGGATCCGCAGCATCGTGGACGAGTTCGCCGCGATCGGCATGAACGAGGTGACTTTCGCTCCCACGGTGCCGCACCTCACCGAGGTCGACCGCCTGGCGGACCTGGTCCTGTGACCTAGTCGATACGGCGCTTGCCCTCGAGCAGGTTCTGGAGGGCTTCCTGGGTGAACTGGGTGTCCGGGTGGGCGGTCCCGAGCACGCGGGTCTGGTCGGCCAGCAGGTGGCGGTACTCCTTCTCCGCCTGCTTCAGCTTGCCCTGCATGACCTGCATCCGGGCGATCTGCAGGCGGGCGACGAACACCGACAGGTGCTCCGGGCCCAGAAGCCGCACCCGGGCGTGGAGCGACGACCGGTACTCGCGCTCCGCCGCGTGGTATTTTCCCTGCTGGGCGAGGGATCGCGCGAGCTGGTGCTGGGTGTGAATCGCGGTGATGTTCCGGGTCCCGTGGATCCGGCGGTGGGCGATGCGCAGCAGCCGGTAATGACGCTCGGCGGCGGCGTGGTCGCCCGCCAGGGCCAGCTGCCGGGCCTGGTGGTGCCGGTGCGCGAGGGTGCTGAGCGTGGGAGGATGCACGCGGCCCGCTCGCAGGTGGACGACGATGATCGCCAGAGCCCACAAGCCCCCCGCGGCACCCAGCCCGCCCCCGATGGCCAGCAGTTGGGTCGCGTTCACGGTCGTAAGCGTACGGGGCCAAAGTGAATGCCGCGATCCGGACACCATGATCCGTTCGGCTTGATCGGTTTCAGGGAACCAGTCGCCGGCGCAGCCCGTCGAGGTCGGCGCCCGGCACCCCGGCGGCCTCCAGGTAGGCGGGCACGTCGAGGTCCTGGACCAGGCTGGTGATCGACTCCGTGAGCGTCGTGCCCCGTGCCTTCAGGCGCCCGTAGAGACTCGGTTCGTGCTGCTCGAAGCCCAGGAGGTCGTAGACGGCCGTCATCTGGCCCAGGGTGAGCGCGTAGTCCGCCGCGATCGCCTCCGGGGTAGCCCCGGCCAGGCTGAGCAGCAGGAGGCTGATCAGGCCGGTACGGTCCCGGCCGGCCGCGCAGTGGAAGATGACACCGCCTTCCGGGGCCCGCGCGATCGCGGTCAGGACCGCCGCGACCCGGTCGGCCCGCGTGTCGAGGAAGGGGCGGTAGTACAGAGGGGTGCCGTCGAGTCCTTCGGCGCGGATGCGGTGCCACAGGTCCACGTCATCGACACCGTCGAGCGGGACCATCCTGGTCTCGATGCCCGCCGGGGGAACGCCGGGCCGGACCTCAGCCGGGTTGCGCAGGTCGATGACGGTGCGGACCCCGGCCTGCCGGGCCGCCTCCCAGCCGGCGGCGGTGATGAGCCGGGTGTCGGCGGACCGGATCAGCCGCCCGTAGCGGGTCGTCGCCCCCGAGGCGGTGGGCAGCCCGCCGAGGTCCCGGGCGTTGCAGAAGCCTTCCCATCGGATCCACCGGTCCGCGTGCCGCGCGTCCGTCGTCATGGACCTGACGCTCCGCCATGCCGCGGGCGAGGTCAAGCGGCCGAGAGCAGACCGTCCGGGAGCAGCGCGTGGACGCCCCAGACGCCATTCGCGACCTGGGTGACCCGCAGGTCGGCGCACGTGCTGGCCAGGGCGAGGGCCTCCGGGCGGCTGGTGCCGCAGAGGCCCGCCAGCCAGGTGACCATGGCGTCGAGGGCGTCGCCCATGGCGGCATTCAGGTCCTCGCTGAAACCGAACGTGACCCGACCGGCGGGAGTCACGGCATGGACGGCCTTCAGCGCGGGACGGGTCTCGATGTCCACGGTGACCGTCGTGGTCATCGGGCACTCGACCGCGGTGCCGCAGGACTCGCCGTCGCCCTGCGCGGCGTGCCCGTCGCCCAGGTACAGCAGGGCGCCTTCCGTATTGACCGGCAGGTACAGGGTGGAGCCGGCGACGAGTTCCTTGCAGTCGATGTTGCCGCCGGACTCGGGACGCGGCGGGATCGTGGAGTGCGGGCCCGGCGCCGCCGGGGCGGTGCCGGTGATGCCGAGGAACGGGGCGACCGGGCGGGTGTACTTCCCGTTGGCGGTGGCGGTTCCCCGCGCGGTGTCGATCTCCCAGAGCAGCATGACGCGGTCTTCGGGCCGGGTGAGGCCGAGTCGCCGCGCGACCGGGGAGTCCGGGCGGGGCGGCGATCCGGTCCAGCCCCATTCGCCGGGGGTGATGGTGTCCAGGCGCACGGCGAGCGTGTCACCAGGGCGGGCGCCGCGCACCGCTACGGGACCGGTCAGGCAGTGACCGCGCGCCTCGCGGCTGAACATCGTCGGCTGCCCCTCGTCGCCGGGAAACCGGTGCCGGGCCAGGTACCCGCGGGCGTCGAGCGACGCGACGGTGACCGTGTCGCCGGGATCGATCGTCAGCCGGGGCTCGTGCCCGGGGTCGAAGCAGTTGACGGTGGTCTCCGGGGCCGGATCGAGACGGTGAGAAGCCATGCGTTCATTATCGCTTCCGGGTACACGGGCGCGGCTGATCCGGAAGGCGGGCAGGCGGACCGACGGCCGGGCGATCGGCAGTGCGTGGCCGGGGCCCGCGAGTGGCTTGGGCCGATCGGCGAATCGATGTTCGAAGATCGCGAACACCGATTCCTCGGGAAAACCCGTGACCGTGGGAGCCTGGCCGGGGACCGACGGCTGAGGCGGTCTCGATTGATGCCGCTGGCCGGGGCTTCCATCGCGGGCCGGGGTCGCGGGTGGCGAGAACAACGAATTCGAAAATGATCTTGGTGCTACATAGTGAAATACATGCTATCGCGATGTAGTGTTTAGGGGACGGGCGGATAGGGGGTGATCCGGGATGTCGATCATTGGTGACTGGAAGCCGGGCGGTTACGCGGAAGCGCTGACGGCGCTGGTCTCGTGCCTGGATTACCTCGGGGCGGCGGTCGCAGACGGGAAACTGGCGGACGAGGCTCTGGGTGAGGTGCTCCTGGGGCTGGAAGCGGCGGGCGCGCATCAGGCGGCGGTCCGGTCCGTGGTGCTAGCCCGCTTCGACGCGGCCGGGTGCCATGACGCGGACGCCCATCAGAACAGCTCATCGTGGCTCCGGGACCGGGCGGGGATGACCCGCTCCGCCGCGCGGCGGCAGATGCGGATGGCGCGGGTCCTGCGGTCCCGGTACCGCCTGGCGGAGGCGATGTCCGGAGGCTGGCTGAGCGAGTCGTGGCTGGACAAGATCATCGCGTGGACGCGGCCGGTACCGCCGGACATGCTGGAGGCCGCGGACGAAGCGATCGTGCGGGTGCTCGCGGCGGGCGGGGACCTGGACGACGTGGCCACGGTCATCGCCGCGATCCTGGAATCCGCGCACGCCCAGGAACAGCAGACCTCCGACCCCGACGACCCGGGGCTGGACGGCGACGAGTTCGAAGACCGGTCGCTTCGACTGGAGACCACGATGGACGGGGCCGGAGTCTTGCGGGGCGAGCTGACCCCCGAGGCGGCGGCCGCGGTGCAGGCGATCCTGGAGTCGCTCGGCAAGAAGCAGGGGAAAGAAGACATCCGGACGCAGGTCCAGCGGGACCATGACGCGCTGCTGGAAGCGGCGCACCGGCTGCTGGCGGCGCGACTGCTGCCGGCCCGGGCCGGCAGCGACACCCGGGCCGAGGTCCGGATCGCGTTCGGCGACCTGGCACGCCTGCCGGGGGCGGATTCGCTGACGGAGGCGTGGCTGCGGGGCAGAGCCACCGAACCCGGCTGGCTGACGGGTAAGGACGCCGAAACGGCCGCGTGTGACGCGTTGATCTCGCCCGTTGTGGTGGCTGCCCCGGACTGGGACGTCGTGAACGAGATGGTGCTCCTCGTCGCGGACGCCGTCGGCAGGCACCGGGTCGCGGAGCCGGACGAGCGCCCAGCCGGACGGCCGGGGCTTCTGCTTCCGGAGGATGAGCGGGACGCGCTGATGTACGCCGTCGGGAAACTCGCGATCAAATTCGTGTCCGGTCCCGGGGCGATCGCGTCGCTGCTGCGGACCGGGCTGCTGCCCGCTCCTTTCAGCACGAAGAGCGTGCCCCTGGATGTCGGCTTCAGCGCCCACATCCCGGACCCGATACGCCGGGCGGTGATCAGCCGGGCGGGCGGGCGCTGCGAGTGGCCCGGCGGCTGCGACCGTCCCGCCTCGGTGTCGGACGTGCATCACATCCGGCACAGGAAAGACGGCGGTCCCACCAGTGTTGAAAGCTGTCTTCTTCTATGCAACTTTCACCATGACGTGTGTGTGCATCAGTGGGGGTGGCTCGTCGACCTGCAGGCCGACGGAACGGTGGCGGCCACCAGCCCCGACCGGGCCCAGGTCATCCGCGGTCATCCGCCCAGCCGGGCGGCCTGACCGCCGAGGGCGGTCCGGGTCGCCTTCGGGAGGCGGGCTACCACGAGTTCGTAGGAGTGGTCGATCAGGTCGAGGACCTCGTCGTCGGGGACGGAGCCGTCGAGCACGACCGTGTTCCAGTGCCGCTTGTTGAGGTGGTAGCCGCCGGTGATCGCCGGATACCGGCGGCGCAGCCAGGCCGCGCGGTCGGGATCGCATTTGAGGCTGATGCTCTCGGGGTCCCCGTCCAGCGGGATGAGGGCGAACATCTTCCCCGCGACCTTGCACACGGCCACGCCGTCCCCGAACGGATAGTCCTCCACGGCGCCCGGTTCGCCCAGGCACGCCGCCAGCACCTCGTCTCGTCCCGCCGTCATGCCGACAGACTACGCCGGACGGCCTGGCATAATCGCGCGCGTGCTGAACGTCAATACGCTGGCCCGGCCGCTGCTGCGGTGGGCGAACCGGAGCGGGGAGCGCATCGGCCGCCCGTTCGACCCGGCCACGCCGGTCGGGCCGCCGTCCGGGCGCCACTCCTGGACGCATTACGGGGTGATGGTCCCGGGGCTGCCCGAACCGCACCGGACCTTCGGCGTCATGTCGATCGTCGGCACGCCCGGCGTCTCGATCTTCGCCAACGACCACGCGATCACCACCACGCCGAACGACACGGCGTACCTGGTGTCGGCCACCGCCGCGATGCGGGGCGGGACCTTCCGGGCGTACTCCATCGCCGGCGACTGCGAGTTCGCCGCCGACGGCAGCCGGCTCCGGTTCGGCGACGACCTGGAGATCTCCGGCCGCTATCCCGGCCTCGAGGTGCGACGCTCGCACCCGGACGCCGACGTGAGCCTCCGCCTGCGGGCCACGGACAAGGTCACCTGGTTCGCCGACGTGCGGGGAGATCTGTACTCGCACTGGAGCCTGCTCTGCGAGTACGACGGCACCGTCGGCGGTGCCGGTGTCAGTGGCCTTTGCACATTCGAGTACGCGCGTGGCGCCGGCCTGCACTCGCTGCCGGTCCCCGGCACGCCGAACGTCCCGGCGACGTTCTTCAGCTATCACGTTCTCAACGTCGATGACCGGACTCAGGTCCTGTTCGGGGAAGCGCGCCTGCCCGGCGGGATCCCCGTCATCCGGGCCGCCTGGGTCCGCGGCCTCGACGACTACGGCACCGAGTACACCGACGCCTCCCTGGCGATCCGGCGGCATGAAGCCGGGCCGCGCGAGACTCCCGACGGCCGGCGGATGCGCCTGCCGTCCGAACTGGCCGTCACGGCCCGCGACGCTGACGGCGGCGAGGTCTTCACCCTCGAGGGGAAGACCAACGGCGACTGGGCCTACGGTCTCGGGGCGGGCTTCGTCGGCAGCTACGCCTACGACGGCACGTTCCGCGGACGGAACGTCAGCGGCACCGCCTACATGGAATACGTGGACCTGGCCGGGGACTCCGGGACGGACGGGTAGTCAGCGGGCTCGCGGGCGCCGCTGCGGGTGGCGCCGATCCCGGCGATGACCACGAGGCCGATTCCGGCGGCGGCCGCCGGGCGCGGGACCTGGCCGAGGACGAGGAGTCCGGCGAGCAGGGCGATGGCCGGTTCCAGGCTCATCAGCGTGCCGAACGCGCTGGCGGTGAGCCGCCGCAGCGCCAGGAACTCCAGGGTGAACGGCACCACCGGGTGCAGAGCGGCCAGCGCCAGCATGATCCCGGCCAGCGGCCAGGTCAGCCGGCCCAGGCCGGGACTCGCGACAAGCAGGCCCAGGATCCCGGCGACGGGCATGGAGACGGCCAGCCCGTTCAGGCCGGTGACCCGGTCGCCGACATGCTGGGTCAGCAGGATGTAGGCGGCCCAGCAGACCGCGGACGCGAGCGCGAGCCCGATGCCGGCCGGGTCGGTGCCGCCGTGCCAGGGCTGGGTCAGCAGGATGACGCCGGCGGCGGCGGGCGCGGCCCACAGGCGGCGCCCTCCCCCTGGCCCGAACAGGG
Source organism: Streptosporangiales bacterium (assembly GCA_009784565.1). Lineage (GTDB taxonomy): Bacteria > Actinomycetota > Actinomycetes > Streptosporangiales > Streptosporangiaceae > Trebonia. The sequence goes on from WRBL01000005.1 coordinate 10,852, forward strand.
AGACCGACAGGGGCCCGAGGAACTCCAGGGCGCTGGCGGTACCCAGCGGGATCCTCGCGATCGCGAACATGAACAGCAGCATCAGGGCGGCGGTGACCGCGCCCAGCCCGGCGCAGGCCAGCAGGTCCCGGCGGGCGAAGCGCCGCAGTCGCGGCCGGACCAGGACCAGCAGGAGCACGCCCGCCCAGGCCAGCCGCATTCCTGCCACGCCCGTGGGGCTCAGCTGGTCAAACAGGCGGACCGACAAGGCCAGGCCGAGCTGAACGCACGACATGGACGCGGCGGCCATCAGGGTCCCGGCACCGGCCGTGCCGGGGACCGCGGGGCGGGAGAACTTCATGGCCCCAGTCAACCGGCCAGCCATTGTCCGGGTCCACGTGTTAAAAATTGATATTCCATCCATAAATCCTGGACAATCGGTCGCGTGGAGACCCGACGCCTGGAATTGCTGGCGGAACTGTCGCGGCTCGGCTCGATGAGGGCCGTCGCCGACGTGCTCGGCACCACCACCTCGACGGTGTCACAGCAGCTCGCGGTACTGGCCCGCGAGACCGGGGCGCCGCTGATCGAGCCGGACGGCCGCCGGGTCCGGCTCACCCCGGCCGGGCGGCGCCTGGCCGAGCACGCCGTAACGATCCTCGCCGCGGTAGAGGCGGCGTACCTGGACCTGGGGCCGGGCGCGGAGCCCGCCGGCGCCGTGCGGGTCGCCGGGTACGCCACCGCGATCCGGGAGCACCTGCTGCCGGTGGTGGGCGAGGTCGCCGCCAGGCATCCGCGGGTCAGCGTGCTGGTCCGTGAGCACGAGCCGGCCGAGGCCCTGGCGCTCCTCGCCACCGACGAGGCCGACCTGGCGCTGGTCTACGACTTCAACCTGGCCCCGGCCGGGGCGGGCCCGGCGCTGCACCGCACGGCGCTGTGGACCGCGCGCTGGGGCCTGGGGGTCCCGGAGGCCGGCCCCGCGGCCGGCGCGTCCGCCCCGGAGACCGTCGCCCGGTTCCGGGACCGCGACTGGATCGGGAACTCCCGCAACCGGGCCGATGAGGAGGTGATCGGGATTATCGCGTCCATGGCCGGGTACACGCCGCGCTTCACCCATCACGCGGACAGTCTCGACCTGGTGCAGGACATGATCACCGCGGGGCTGGGGGTCGGGCTGCTGCCAGTGAACCAGCCCCCGCGCGAGGGAGTGACCATCCTTCCGCTGGAGGACCCGGCCGTGGAACTGCGGGCCTACGCGGCCGTGCGCCGCGGCCGCCTGACCTGGCCGCCGCTGGCCCTGGTGGCCGGGCTCCTCGAGGGGCGGGTTCAGGGCCGGTAGTTGTCGAAGATGATGTTGTCGGCGTGCTTGCGGGCGCGCAGTTCGTCGTCGGCCGACTTGACGCCCCAGGAGATGACCGGAACGCCGCCGTCACGCCACAGCTTCACGACCTGGGACGGCAGGCCCGCCAGCTCGTAGGACAGGAAGTCGGGGCGGGTGAGCGGGTTGGCGATCATGTGGCGCCCGGCGAGGCGGCGCAGCAGGGGCTGGTCCTTCAGCAGGCCGGAGATCTGGCCGACCGCGTACGGCGCGCGCGCCGCCCGCAGCTGGTAGACGACGAACGGGTCGAAGGAGGACAGGGCGTGCTCTTCCCGGTCTTCCTTCAGCGCGTTGAGCACGGCGCTGGCCAGGATCTGCGGGTTGTCGCCGGAGGCGCGCTTGATCTCGACCTGGAGCGGGACCCGGCCGCGGACGCAGTCGAGCACCTGGGCCAGCGTCGGAACCTTCTCGTCGGTGCCGAACAGCCTCGTTCCCTCCAGCGAGGCGGCGGTCAGCGAGGCGGCGCGCCCGGCGCGGCCCAGCGCCCGCCTGAGGTCGAAGTCGTGCAGGACGACGAGGTCGCCGCTGTTGGTGAGCTGGACGTCCAGCTCGCACGGGTAGCCGGCCTCGGCGGCGGCGTCGAACGCGGCGAGCGAGTTCTCGGGCCGCCCGGCGGCGAGATCGTGCAGGCCCCGGTGGGCGATCGGGGTCGACGTCAGCCAGGCCGGGCGGGTAAGCGATGCCATGCCTTCATGATGGCCGGCCAGTACCATCCGTCACACGCGCCCCGGTGTCATGCGAGTGAACTCACACCGAACGCTCGCGTGCCGATCGTCAGGACCTTTTGCGCGGCCGTTTCGGCGGAAGGGACCGGGCGTACTCCAGGCCCCTCTCCACCCAGCCGGACAGCTGGTCGTCCGTGGTGACGTGGTCCGCGCTGACCCGCAGCCAGCCCGGCATCTCGTGCCCGCGCATCACGGCCGTCGTGGCGCTGGTCGCGGCGACCAGGTCACTGGTCTGTTCCGGGGCGACATGGACGAGCACGCCGCCCTGGCCGCTGGCGGAGATCGCCATGTGGTTGCGGATCAAAAAGGCCAGGCCTCCGAACATCTTCTTCTCGGTCAGCTCCGGATCGGGGCCGATCAGGTCCCGGATGCGGCTGGCGAGGACCTCGTCATAGGCCATACCGCCAATCGTATCCGCTGGTCATGGCCGGATCTCGGATGACGGCTCGGGAGCCTGCTCCCGAGCCGCCTCGCCTTCGCGGGGCGCGGGCACGGGGGCCTCGCGTTCCCCGGCGGCCGGCGCGGGCGCGAGCACCATCTGCAGGCCGGCCGCCAGGACGCCGCCGACCAGGGGAGCCACGAGGAATACCCAGACCTGGCCGAGCGCGCCGCCGCCGGCGAAGACGGCGGCGGCCAGGCTGCGGGCCGGATTGACCGACGTGCCGTCGACCGGGATGCCGACCAGGTGGACCAGGGTCAGGGTGAGGCCGATGGTCAGCCCCGCCACGGCCGCGTTGACGGCGTGCCGGGTGACGGTCAGGATCACGAAGACGAACACTCCGGTGAGGATCACCTCGGTGGCGAACGCGGCGCCCGCGCCGATCCCGATCATGGAATGGACGCCGAAGCCGTTGGCGCCCAGCCCGGTTGCGGCGTGGTACAGCGGGGAGGAGCGGACGATCCCGTAGAGGGCGGCCGCGCCCGCGATGCCGCCGACGATCTGGGCGACCCAGTAACCGACGGCGTCGATGACCGAGATGCGCCGGGCGGCCAGGAACCCGATCGTGACCGCCGGGTTCACATGGCAGCCGGAGACCGGCCCGATCGCGTAGACGAGGCCGAGCAGGACCAGCCCGAATGTCAGCGCGGTGGCGACCACGCCCGCGGCAATGCTCGCCCCGGCCGTGTCGAACCCGAAGGACAGCGTGGCCGCGCCCACCCCGAAGAACACCAGGAGGGCGGTTCCTGTCCCCTCCGCCAGCAGCGCTCTAGCCTTCATGTAACCCCACCCCCTGTGTCGTCGGCCGTTCAGCGGTAAGCTGCTGAACGTTATATAAACATTACACTTCGTGTTTAATGGGCCGGGGGCGGGGCGGGGCGGCACGGGCGGAGGCCGCGGTTGCGAGAATGGTGGACATGGCACTGAAGATCGGTTACAAGGCGTCGGCCGAGCAGTTCGCGCCCCGGGAACTCGTGGAGTACGCGGTTCTCGCGGAGAAGACCGGCCTGGACAGCGTGTGGATCAGCGACCACCTCCAGCCGTGGCGGCACGAGGGCGGGCACGCCCCGTTCTCCCTGAGCTGGATGAGCGCGGTGGGCGAGCGGACCGAGCGGGTGACGATCGGCACCAGCGTGCTGACCGCGACCTTCCGGTACAACCCGGCGGTGGTGGCCCACGCGTTCGGCACCCTCGGGGCGCTGTACCCCGGCCGGGTCGCGCTCGGCATCGGCAGCGGCGAGGCCCTCAACGAGGTGGCGGTGGCCCGCATCGAGTGGCCCGACTTCAAGGGGCGGTTCGCCCGGCTGCGGGAGGCCGTCGAGCTGATCCGCAAGCTGTGGACCGAGGAGCGGGTCACCTTCGAGGGCGAGTTCTACAAGACCACGGACGTCTCCATCTACGACCGGCCCGAGAACCCGGTCCCGATCTACATCGCGGCCGGCGGGCCGGTGATGGCCAAGTACGTGGGCCGCAAGGGCGACGGGTTCATCTGCACGTCCGGCAAGGGCATGGAGCTCTACACCGAGAAGCTGCTCCCCGCGGTGCAGGCGGGCGCGGAGCAGGAAGGCCGCGACGCGGGCGACATCGACAAGATGATCGAGATCAAGATGTCGTATGACCCGGACCCGGACAAGGCCCTGGAGAACTGCCGGTTCTGGGCGCCGCTGTCGCTGACCCCGGAGCAGAAGGCGTCCTTCGAGGACCCGGTCCAGATGGAGAAGGCCGCCGACGAACTGCCCATCGAGCAGGTCGCCAAGCGCTGGATCGTCGCCTCCAAGCCCGAGGACGCGATCGCGCAGATCAGGCAGTACACCGACGCGGGCTTCAATCACCTGGTCTTCCACGGTCCCGGCCACGACCAGGAGCGGTTCCTGAAGACCTTCGGAGAGCAGGTCCTCCCCGGCCTTCGCGATTTGTAGCCGGAAAGAATCTCATTGTGGCGCGGATAACCGGTTTCCGCGCCACAATTGTTTCTTATGGCATTGTGAGTCACATGCGTAACTATGGGGTATTTTTATAGACTTGTGATCACTTATGCGGTTCATGAGGGTAAGGAATATGTAGCTTCCAAGCCCGAGAGGACCGCGTCCTATGAGCGAAGATCGCGTTCGGCTAAACGAGTACGAATACCACCTGTACGAAGAGGCCAGGTCGGGGCGGATGAGCCGGCGGGACGTGCTGCGGCGGGCCGCGGCGATGGGCCTGGCCGCGCCGGTCATCGGCGTCCTCGCCGCGTGCGGCACCACCCCGGGCAACGGCGCCTCGTCCGGTTCCTCCAGCGGCCCGTCCGGCCGCCCTAAGAAAGGCGGCCACGCCCGGTTCGGGGTCCAGGTGGCCACCGCCTCGCCCGACCCGGTCACCATGTTCGACGAGGGCAGCATCCAGGCGGTCCAGATCGCCGGCGAGTACCTGTGCTGGCCCAATCCGGACAACTCGCTGTCCCCGCGGCTGGCCACGTCCTGGAAGGCGGACACGCCCAGCGAGTGGACCTTCAAGCTCCGCCAGGGCGTGAAATTCCACAACGGAAAGACCATGACCGCCGACGACGTGGTCGCCACGGTCGATCTCCTCACGAATACGCAGAACGGGTCTTCGTTCCTGTCCCAGGCCAAGGGCATCCTCGACTCCGGGCAGACGGAGAAGATCGACGACTACACGGTCAAGTTCCACCTGAGCCAGCCGTTCGTGGACTTCCCCTACCTGATGTCGGCCTACAACTACAACGCGGTGATCCTGCCCAAGGGGTACGAGATCGGCAGCTTCCTGAAGAAGCCGCAGGGCACCGGCCCGTTCATGGTCAGCAAGTACGTGCCGAACCAGTCGATCACCTACACGCGGAACCCGCACTACTGGCTGCCCGGCCTGCCGTACCTGGACGGCGCGACGCTCACCTACTACCAGAGCGACCAGGGGGTGCTGACCGCCGCCCAGTCCGGCGAACTCGACATCATGGCCTACGCCCCCTACGGAGCCGCGCAGACCCTCGGCAAGTCCGGGTCGATGCGGCTGGTCCCGGCGAAGTCGACGGCCTTCGACACGCTGCAGATGCGCACCGACATGAAGCCGTTCGACGACGTGAACAAGCGCCTCGCCGTCGCCTGCTGCCTGGACCGGCCCGGGCTCATCAAGACCGTGCTCGACGGGTACGGGACCGTCGGCAACGACCATCCCTTCAGCCCGATGTTCAAGGAATCTCCGCTGGCGGACCAGCAGGTGCCGCAGCGCAAGCAGGACTACAAGCTCGCGAAGGAGTATCTGGCCAAGGCGGGGACCCCGCGCGGGTTCTCCGTCACCCTCACCACGCAGAACTACGAGGACATTCCCTCCTACGCGACCGCGGTCAAGCAGCAGTGCGCGCCCGCCGGCATCGACGTCAACATCCAGCAGGTGACCCAGACCGCGTTCTACGGCTCGGGGAACAACCAGCCCTGGCTGTCGGTGCCGTTCGGCATCACCAACTGGGCACCGCGCGGCGCGTCGGCCCAGTTCATCCTGACCGCGTTCCAGTCCGCCGGCATCTGGAACTCGGCCCACTGGAAGAACGCGCAGTACACGTCGCTGTTCAAGGACCTGAGCGCCACCCTGGACGAGCAGAAGCGCGCCCAGGCCGCCGCGCAGATGGCCAAGATCCAGAACGCCGAGTGCCCCGACATCATCGCCTACTGGCTGACCCAGCTGCGGGCCGAGGCCCCCACGGTCGGCGGGTTCCCCGCCGGCCCGGCTGAGTACCTCGACGTCCGCCAGACATGGCTGAGCTGACCTCGCCCGCCGCCCCGGCCGCGGCCCCGGCTCCCCGGCCGGCGCCGGGGGCAGCGGCGGGCGCGTTCCTCGGACGGCATCCGCTGCTGTCCCTCCTGGTGAAACGGCTCTGGCTGGCCCTGGTCACCCTGTTCCTCGTGTCGGTCCTCGTGTTCGTTATCGCACGGGTGATGCCGGGCGACGTAGGCCGGTCCATTCTCGGGCCGTACGCGTCGGCCGCGCAGGTCGCGGCCCTGGACCGCAAGCTCGGCCTGGACCGGCCGATCCTGGCCCAGTACGGCTCCTACATCTGGGGCTTCGTGCGCGGCGACTGGGGCACCTCCCCGGTCCTGTCGGTGCCCGTCAGGCCCTACGTCATGGGCCACCTGGTCAACTCGCTGTACCTCGCGGGCCTGGCCCTGGTGGAGATCATCCCGCTGTCCATCGGGCTGGGAATCGTCGCGGGCTGGTTCCGTGACCGGTGGCCGGACCGGCTGATCAGCGTCGTCGGGGTGTCGCTGCTGGCACTGCCAGAGTTCGTGAGCGGCACCATCCTCATCGTGGTGTTCTCCATCGAGCTGCGCGCCCTTCCCTCCAGCGCGGCCGTGCCGGACCTGTCGATCGTGGACATCCTGCACAACCTGCTGCTGCCGTCACTGCCGCTGCTGTTCGTGCTGTTCGGCTACATCGCGCGGATGACGCGGGCCGGGACCGCCGACGCCCTGTCCTCCAACTACGCGCGGACCGCCTACCTCAAAGGGCTGAGCGGGACGGCCGTGCTGTGGAAGCACGTGCTGCGCAACTCCCTCACCCCCACCATCACCGTGATCGCCGTGCAGCTCGGCTACCTGATCGGCGGTCTCGTCGTGACCGAGCGGCTGTTCAACTACCCGGGCATCGGCAACCTCATCTACACCGCCGCCACCGACCACGACCAGGCCATGCTGCAGGCCGGGGTCCTGCTCATCGCCGGCGTGTATACGGTCGCCAACACCCTCGCCGACCTGCTGTACGCGGTGCTGAACCCGCGTCTCCGCCTGGGAGGATCCTGATGAGCGCCATCGTCCCCGGCGCCGTTCCCGCCGTCACCACCGCCGCGCCCGCCGGACCGTCCCGCTGGGCCAACCTGCGGTCGGTCCTGTCCGTCGCGGTGCGCTCGGCCTCGGTCGACGTGGGCCTGGTGATCCTGGTCTTCTGGATCGTCGACGCCGTCGCCTGGCACTTGTTCGTCCCGTTCGACCCCCTCGCGCAGGGCGGCGGCAACCTGCTGGCGCCCGGCGGCGCGCACCTGCTGGGCACCGACAACCTGGGCCGGGACGTGCTCTCCCGGGTCCTGGCCGGAGCGTCGTCCGTGCTCACGCTCGCCCCGATCGGCACGCTCATCGGCGTGGCGCTGGGCACGGTCGTCGGGCTGATCACCGGCTACTACCGGGGCGTCGCCGACACGCTGATCATGCGGGTCGTGGACGCGCTGCTCGCGCTGCCCCCGATCATCCTGGCCGCCCTCGCGCTGTCCATGCTGGGCACCTCCGAATTCGCGGTCGCCTTGCTGATCGGCGTCATCTTCACGCCGATCGTGGCCCGGACGGTCCGCTCGGCCGTCATGACCGAGCGGGACGCTGAGTACGTGGCCGCTGCCCGGCTGCGCGGCGAGTCCGGCGCCTACATCATGGCCGCGGAGATCCTCCCGAACGTCACCGCCCCGATCATCGTCGAGGCGACCGTGCGTTTCGGTTACGCGATCTTCATCGCCGGGACGCTGTCGTTCCTGTCGCTCGGCCTCCAGCCGCCGTCCCCGGACTGGGGGCTCACCGTCTACACGGAGCAGAACTTCGTCCAGGTGCAGCCCTGGACCGTCCTGGGTCCCGCGATCGCGCTCGGCACTCTCGTGGTCTCCGTGTCCCTGGTATCCGACGGCCTGCGAAAGGCGATGGACTCGTGAGCGATGACCAGGCGTCCTCTGTGACTGACACCGCACCCACGCTCGCCGTCGAGGACCTTTCGGTCAGCTACCGGCGCCGGCGGAAGACCCTGCCCGCCGTCTCCGGCGCGTCCTTCGAGATCGCGCCCGGCGAGGCCTACGGCCTGGTCGGCGAGTCCGGCTGCGGCAAGTCCACCGTCGCGATGGCGCTGATGCGCTACCTGCCCGGCAACGCCGCCGTGGACGGCGGGACGATCCGCTTCCAGGGCCAGGACGTGCTGACCGCGTCCCCCGCGACCCTGCGCGGCTGGCGCGGCAATCAGATGGCCATGGTGTACCAGGATCCCGGCTCCGCGCTCAACCCGGCGGTCCGGGTCGGCACGCAGATCGCCGAGGTCTACCGGGTCCACCGCGGCCTGTCCAGGGACGACGCGCTGGACCGCGCGGCGGACATGCTGGACAAGGTCCGGTTCCCGTCCCCGAAGGACATGCTGCGCCGGTATCCGCACGAACTCTCCGGCGGCCAGCAGCAGCGGGTCATGATCGCGATGGCGCTGGCCGCCGACCCGGCCCTCCTGATCCTGGACGAGCCCACCACCGGGCTGGACGCCACCGTGGAGGCCGAGGTCCTCGACCTGATCGAGCAGCTCCGGGCCGAGTACAGCACGTCCGTCCTGTTCATCAGCCACAACCTCGGCATCGTCGCCCGGCTGTGCGACCGGGTGGGCGTCCTGTACGCGGGACGGCTGTCCGAGGAAGGCCCGGCCTCGTCGGTGCTGACCGAGCCCCGGCATCCGTACACGTCCGCGCTGCTGCGCTGCGTGCCCCGGCCCGGGATGCGCAAGGACACCAAGCGGCTCGAGCCTATCCCCGGCTACCTGCCGCGCCTGGGCGAAGCACCGCCCGGCTGCCCGTTCGCCCCGCGCTGCGACCTGGTCCAGCCGGAATGCGAGACCGCCCCGCCGCCCCTGGTCCAGGTGCCGGGCTCTCATGCCAGCGCGTGCCTGCGCGCCACCGAGGTTCCGGCACTGACCGCGCGGGACGGAGAACCCGCGGCCGCCCCGGCGTCCGGGACGGCTCCCGCACCGCCGCCCGCCGCGGAGAAGGCGGAGAAGGCGGAGAAGGCGGCGGAACCGGTCATCGCCGTGGACGGCCTGGTCAAGCGCTACACCTCGGCCGGAATGGAGGTCACCGCCGTCGACGGCGTGTCCCTCGATATCGCGCCAGGGGAGACGTTCGGCCTGGTCGGCGAGTCCGGCAGCGGCAAGACCACCCTGGCCCGCTGCATCGCCGGGCTCCTGCCGTCGTCGGCGGGGAAGATCACGGTGACCGCGGACCACAGCGGCCGCCGGGCCCGGGCCCGGTTCCTGCAGATGGTGTTCCAGAACCCGGACACCGCCCTCAACCCCCGGCACATCGTCCGCCGGATCCTGTCCCGTGCCCAGAAACGCCAGGACGACCCCGCCACGTCCTCCGAGCGCGGCCGCCGCCTCAGCGATCTCGTTCGCGCGGTCCGGCTGCAGGACTGGCACCTGGACGTGCGCCCGGCCGCGCTGTCCGGAGGCCTGAAGCAGCGGGTGGCCATCGCCCGCGCGTTCGCAGGGAAGCCGTCCGTGGTGCTGTGCGACGAGCCGGTGTCCGCGCTCGACGTGTCCGTGCAGGCGGCCATCCTCAACCTGCTCATCGACCTGCAGGCCGAGCGGGGCGTCTCCTACCTGTTCATCTCCCACGACCTGACCGTGGTCCAGTACCTCGCCGACCGGATCGGCGTCATGTACCACGGCGAGATCGTCGACATCGGCCCGGCGAACGCGGTGGCCGCCGCCCCGCACCATCCCTACACCGAGGCCCTCCTGTCGGCGGCGCCCGCCCTGGGAAGCGACGGCGCCGAGAGCCGCATCCGGCTGGACCTGACCCCGGTTCAGCCGGGAACCGGCACGGAGGGCTGCCGCTTCCACGGTCGCTGCCACCGGTCCCTCGGAGAGGTGTGCGCCACCCAGGTGCCGCCCTGGCAGACCGACGACAGCGGCAACACCTACCGCTGCCACATCCCGCCCGTCCAGCTCCGCGACCTGCAGGGGGCCGCTACTCCTTTATAGGAAGGAATGCTCGTAGCCAGGCCCGCGCGAATCGGCACATACTGGTCATATGCCGCTGCTCCGGTTGCGCCGGACCTCCACGACCACATCCGAACACGACGCCGCCGAGGAAGCCGACGAGCTCTCCGCCGAGCTGGCCGAGACCTTCTGGCAGATCTACGACCGGCGGATGACGGCCGTCCGGTTCTCCGACATCGCGAAGAACTTCCCCCGCATGGTCGGGCAGTCACTGCGTCTGGGCTGGACGGCCAGCCGGCTCGACACCGTCGCGTGCATCGCCGGGAACCTGCTGTCCGGGATCTTCTCCGGGTACGGGCTGTTCGCCACCACCGGCGTGCTGAGCGCCCTGTTCGCGGAGGGGCCGACTCCGCACCGGGTCCGTGCGGCCCTGCCGTCGCTGGCCCTGGTCGTGCTGGCCGCCGCGTTCCGCTCCGGTGTCTCCTCGGCCGCGGGCTGGTCGCAGGCCCGCCTCGAGCCGCGGATCGACCAGGCGGTGGAGATGCGGCTGCTCGACCTGACCAGCCAGGTGGAACTGTCGGCGTTCGACGACCCGGACTTCCACGAGCACCTGCAGCGGGCCCGGACCAGGGGCGTGTACTCGGCGGCGCAGGTCGTCAACAACGTCATCAACTGGCTGACCGCGTTCGCGTCCATGACCGCCGCCGTGGTGGTGGTCGGGGTCCTGAACCCTGTCCTGCTGGCCGTCCTCGCCGCCGCCCAGCTGCCCGGCGCGTGGTCGGCGGTCCGCGCAGCCCGCATCGAGTACGTGACCCGGTTCGCGCTGAGCGACGCCTTCCGCCGCAAGTACGTCCTGACGGACCAGGTCTCCAGCCGGAACACCGCCGCCGAGCTCCGCTCGTTCACCCTGCGCCGCTTCCTGCTGGACCGGGTGGGGCGGGTGTCGGCCTACGCGCGGGACGCCGAACTGGACGCGGCCCGCCGCACGACCATGACCAGGGTCGCGGCCAGTGCCATGGGCGGAGTGGCGACCGCCGGCGTGTACGCGGCCCTGGGCGGGCTGCTGTCGGCGGGCGCGCTGCCCCTGTCCGCGGCGGGCACGGCGGTGCTGGCCATCCGCTCGGCGGGCGGGTCGCTGGCGCAGCTCATGAACGCGGTCAACCAGTGCTACTCCGAGGGCTTGTATTTCTCGGACTATCTCGCGTTCTGCGCCGACGCCCTCACCCGCGTGCGGCCGGCCACGGGGACCGCTCCCCCCGACGATCCCGAACGGATCGTCGCTGACGGCGTTTCCTTCGCCTACCCCGGGACGGAGGACAAGGCCCTCAGCGACGTGTCGCTGACGATCGCGCGCGGCGAGGTCGTCGCCCTCGTGGGCGAGAACGGCTCGGGCAAGACGACCCTGGCCAAGATCCTGGCCGGCCTGTACCAGCCGTCGGAGGGCTCGGTGACCTGGGACGGGACCGGCCTGTCCGGAGTCGACGGCGAGGCGCTGCGGGAACGGATCGCCGTCATCGCCCAGGACCACGCCAACTGGCCGCTGACCGTCCGGCAGAACATCACGATGGGACGGGACCTCGACGACGGACTGCTGGCGTCGGCGGTGGCGGCCTCGGACGCGGGGCCGGTCATCGACGGCCTGGCCCGCGGCTACGACACGCTGCTGGCCCGTCAGTTCAAGGACGGAGCGGAACTGTCCGGCGGCCAGTGGCAGCGGATCGCGGCGGCCCGCGGCTTCTACCGGACCGCCCCGCTGCTGATCATGGACGAGCCGACCGCGGCCCTGGACGCCCGTGCCGAGTACGCCCTGTTCTCCTCGCTGCGGACCCTGGCCGAGGACCGGACGCTCGTCCTCATCACCCACCGCCTGGCGAGCGTCCGGCACGCCGACCGGATCTACGTGCTGGACCACGGGCGGCTGATCGAGTCCGGCAGCCACGAGGAACTCATGGAACTCGCCGGCCAGTACTCCGACCTTTACACGCTCCAGGCATCGCAGTATGACGATGGTTAGTGTTTGAAAGGAGCGCGATGAGTTCAACTACGTGGCGGAGACGGTCGGCGGTGGTCGGAGCGACCGGCGCCATCATGGGCCTGATCTACGGTTACGACCAGGGCGCCATCAGCGGGGCGATCCTGTACATTAAGGACCAGTACCACCTGTCCACCTTCATGCAAGAGACGGTCACGTCCGCCGTGGTCGTCGGCATGGTGATCGGCGCGCTGGTCGCCGGGCGTATCGCCAACGCGATCGGGCGCAAACCGGCCATGATCGTGATCAGCGTCGGCTACGTCGTCTTCGCCGTCGCCAGCGGCATCCCCCTCGGCCTGGCCTGGCTGATCGTCATGCGGTTCCTGCTCGGCCTGGTCATCGGCCTGTGCGTGGTCGCCGTCCCGCTGTTCATCGCCGAGTCCGTGCCGCCGTCGATCCGGGGCCGCATGGTCATCATCTACCAGCTCGCCACCACCACCGGCATTCTCGTCGCCTACTTCGCCGACCTCGGCTTCGCCGGGTCGAAGGACTGGGAGGCCATGCTCGCGGTGTCCGCCGCGGCCGCCCTGGTAGTGCTCGCCCTCGTGTTCCGGCTGCCCGACACGCCCCGCTGGTACATGATGAAGGGCCGCCGCGACGAGGCCCTGGCCGTGCTGCGCCGCTCCGAGGACGAGGACCTGGCCCAGGCGGAGATCCTCCAGCTGGAAGACGACCTGAGCCACTCCGGGTCCTCCGGGTTCCGCGCGATGTTCCGGCGCCCGTTCACCAAGGCCGCCGTCTTCGCGCTCGGCCTCGGGTTCCTGGTCCAGATCACCGGGATCAACGCGATCGTCTACTACGCCCCGACCATCCTGCAGGAAGTCGGCTTCAAGAGCGCCGCCGGCGCCATCCTCGGCACCGTCGTGATCCAGGCCGCCGCCATCGCGGTCGAACTGGTGGCGTTCGGGATCGTCGACCGGGTCGGCCGCCGCCCCGTCCTCCTCGGCGGGATCGCCGCGATGGTCATCGCCGACGTGCTCCTGCTCGGCGTCTACGCCGACGGTCATTTCGTCGGCATCGTGGCCGCCCTCGCCTTCACCGGCTTCATGCTGTTCCACATGGGCTACTCGTTCGGCTTCGGCTCCCTCGGCTGGGTGTACGCGTCGGAGACCTTCCCGGCCCGGCTGCGGGCCAGCGGCGCCGCCGCCCAGCTCACCATGAACAACCTGGCCAACCTGATCGTCGCCCTGTTCTACCTCAGTGCGGTCCAGACCCTCGGCGGCGTCGGCACCTGGACCCTGCTCCTGGTCCTGGCGGTCATCGCGTTCGTCTTCGTCTTCAGGCTCGCCCCGGAGGCCAAGGGCCGCCAGCTGGAAGAGATCCGCGCCTACTGGGACAACGGCGGCCGCTGGCCCGACAAGAACGCGGAGCAGGCGGCGGCCAGGTAGCCCGGGTCGGCGGTGCCGCACAGTTCGCGGGCGGAGTGCATCGACAGGATCGGGATGCCGATGTCCAGGGTGCGGATCCCGGTCCGGGACGCGATGGACGGGCCGATCGTGGAGCCGCAGGCCACGTTGTTGCGCCCCACGAACACCTGCGAGGGGACGCCAGCCTGCTCGCAGGCGCGCTCCCAGGCCGCCGTGCCGACCGCGTCGGTGGGGTAGCGCTGGTTCGCGTTGAGCTTCAGCACCGGGCCGCCGCCCGCGATGGAGCGGTGGTCCGGTTCGTGGACCTCAAGGTAGTTGGGGTGCGCGGCGTGGGCCGCGTCGGCCGACAGGCAGAACGACCCGGTGACCGCCGGGCTGCCGGCCGGCAGCGGAAGGCCGTAGCCGGGCCACACCCGGCGCAGCACGAAGTCCAGCAGGGGCCCGGCCGCGCCGGTGGTCGACGCGCTGCCGACCTCCTCGTGGTCGAACGCCGCGTACAGCAGGATGGCGCCGTCCGCCGGAGCCTGCTCCGAGGCGGCCAGGAACGCCGAAAGCCCGCCGTGCGCCGACGACAGGTTGTCCAGGCGCGGAGCGGCCATCAGTTCCCCGTCCCGTCCCAGCTGCGCGGGCGGCGTGACGTCGTGCAGGACCAGGTCGTGCCCGGCCACGTCGTCGGCGGACACTCCGGCCTCGCCGGCCAGAAACTCGATCAGGTCGCCCTCGCGCACGTCGCCGGTGCCCCAGACCGGGGACAGGTGCAGCTGCGGGTCGAGGGTCAGCCCGCTGGCGTTGACGCCCCGGTGCAGGTGCGGGGCCAGTTGCGGCACGCGCAGCAGCGGCCGGTTCACGTTGACGCCGATCGTCGTGCCGTCGGCCAGGACCAGGCGCCCGGCGATCCCGAGGTCGCGGTCGAGCCAGGAGTTGAACAGCGGGCTGCCGTACACCTCGACGCCGATCTGGCGCCAGCCCGCCCGGCCGGTGTCCGGCCGCGGCTTGGCCTTCAGGACGGGGGAGTCGGTGTGGGCGGCCACGATGCGCACCGGCGTGTCCTCGCTCGCCGTGTCCGGGGCCGACCAGGCCAGGACCGCTCCGTCGCGCACCAGGTACTCGCGCCGGGCTCCGCCTTCGGCGCCGTCGGTCCCGGCGGGGGAGAACCCGGCGGCCGCCAGGCGCCGCTCCGCCTCCGCTGTGACATGGAACGGTGACGGTGCGCGTCCGATGAAGTCCGCCAGATCGAGAGCTGCCGCGGGGTCGGGCTTCATCATCACCATATTTATCCTTGTGCTAGTCGGTCCGGTCGCTCGCCGTTTCGCCCCGCCCGGCACGGCGGGGTTATCCCTATCTTCGCGCACCCGGTCCCGGCTGCCCAGGCGGGGACCCGGAAGTTCCCGCACCATAGGGCAGCCCGTCAACCAGGAGCCCCACCATGCGCTGGCTGTAGCGCGGTCACGATCCCGCCAGTTGCATGATGCCGTGGATCGTGGTCACCGTGATCGCGGCGGCGGCAATGCCGACGGCGGCCCGGCGGGCCTGGACGGGGTTGATGCGGCCCGAAACCAGGTGCGCGGCGGCGACGCCGCTCAAGGCGGCGGCGACGGCGGCGGCCAGCCACAGGACGGGCACCGGCGGGAGGCCCTTGGCCGCGAGCGCCGCTCCCGCCTGGATGGCGAAGGCGACCTGGCCGGTGGCGGCGAACTGCGCCTGCGGCCATTCGGTGGCGATCGCGTAGATGGCGAGCGGGGGTCCGCCCGCGCCCGCGACCGCGCTGCTGAACCCGGAGGCGAGGCCGGCGGCGGCGGTGACCGGCAGGCTGGGAGCGGCCCGCAGGCCGCGCGCGAGGAAGACCGTCATCAGGCCCAGTCCCGTGAGCGCCCCGACGGCGACCTGAAGCCAGCCGGCCGGCAGCAGGTAGAACGCGACGGTGCCGGGGATCACGCCGGCCAGCCCGGCCGGGACGAGGACCCTGGCCCGGGCGAGGTCCAGCCTCCGGGCGGAGGTGGCCAGCACGGTCAGCGCGACCGCCATGCCGAGCAGGTTGGCCAGGGTGACGCCGGCCCGCGGGCCGACCGCGAGGACCAGTGCCGGGGAGACGATCAGGGAGAATCCGAGGCCGCTGGCCCGCTGGGCGAAACCGCCGACGGCCGAGACGGTGACGACGAGGATCGTGAGCATGAGGGGCATGGGACTGACGATAGCGAGCGCGGCGGGCCGGGCCCGGTCCGCGGGCGCCAGGTGGCGTAACTCTGGCGGTACAGTAGCGGATCTCTGGCGGATCCCGTAGGCTCTCCGGCATGGACGAGAGCGCCGGGTCCGCGGCCCGTTCGCGGGGGCCAGCCCGCAGGATTCCGCCAGAGTGGGTCTCCTCGCGGCCGCGCGCGGAACGGGCGCGCCGGGTGGCGGAGGACGTGCGCCAGCTGATTTCCTCGGGGCGTTTCCCGGACGGGGCGCTGCCCGACGAGCGGACGCTCGCCGGGCGGCTGGACGCCTCCCGGAACGCGGTCCGGGAGGCGCTCGGACTGCTGCGCGACGAAGGGCTGGTCACGCGCCGCCGCGGGGTGGGCACCGTAGTGGTGACGCCGACGTACGGGCACGGCCTGGACCGGCTGGCGGGCCTGGCGGAGGCCCTCGAGGGGTACGGGACGGTGACCAACGAGGTCCTCGCCGCGGAGGCGGCCGCCGATCCGCCCGCGGAGGTCGCCGAGCGCCTGAACCTCATGGCGGGCGCGACCGCGGTCCGCGTCGAGCGGGTTCGCCGCGTCGACGGAGAGCCCGTGTCGCTGGACACCACGTACCTCACCGCCGGCGTCGGCCGCGACGTCCTCCGCGGTGACCTGGAGAACCGCGACATCTTCGCGGTGATCGAGGAAGCGATCGGCGGCCCGCTGGGCCGCGCCGACATCGAGGTCCGCGCGGCCAGCGCCGACCCCCGGACCGCGGAGCTTCTCGGCATCCGCCCCGGGGACCCGGTCTTCGTCATCGACCGGCTCACCCGGCTGGCCGACGGGACCCCGGTGGACGCCGAGATCCTGCGGATCCGCGCGGACCGCCTGACGCTGCGCGCGACCCTGCACCGCGGCCTGCGTTGAACGCCGCCGGCCTGCCCGGGCTGCTGCTGCTCGCCGTCATCGGCCTGGTCGGCGGGATCGGCATCACGGCCGTGGGGCCCGGAGGCGTGCTCCCCACGATCGGGCTGTTCGCCCTGACCGGCCTGTCGCCCGCCCAGGTGGCCGGGACCGCGATCGTCACCCATATCGCCACGGGCGCGCTGGGGACCGTCGCCTACACCCGCTCGGGCCAGTTGCGTGAGAGGGACACCCGGCGCACCGCGCTGATCCTGGCCGCGACCGCCCTGGCCGGAACCCCGGCCGGCGTGCTCGCCGGAACCGTCGTGTCCAAGCATGCGTTCGCGGTGGTGCTCGGCGGCGTGGTCGCCGTCGCCGCCGGTCTCGTCTGGTACCGGGCCCGCCGCCCGGAAGCCGCGCTGCCCGGGCACCCGCCGACGGCGCTGGTCGTCGCGCTGGGGCTCGCGGTGTCCGTCGTCGCCGGGGTCGTGGGCATCGGCGGGCCGATGCTGATGGTGCCCCTGCTGGCGGCCGCGGGCCTGCCCGTGCTCGAGTCGCTGGCCTGTGCCCAGGCGCAGTCAGTCGTCGTCGCCACGGCCGGAACCGTCGGCTACCTGATCCATGGCACGATCGACTGGCCGCTCGCCGCCCTGGTCGGTTTCCCCGAGCTCGCCGGGGTGCTCGCGGGCTGGAAAATCGCCCGCGCGCTGCCGACCCGGGTCCTGCGGAACGCCCTCGTCGTCACGCTGCTCGCGCTAGCCGTCTACCTCGTCACTCAGGGGTGACGAGGCGAACAGGATGCGCTCCGAGCCGAGCTCCGTGATGGCGTTGACGAGCGACTGGGTGCGGAAGTTGCGGACGTCGTGATGTGGAAGTTCTCGGCGTAGTAGCACGTGCTTCGGTGGTATCTGCGGCGCGTCCGCGTTCCCGCTGCGCGGCTAATCGAAGTGGGGCAGTGTCCCGTCCAGCCAGTGGCCGATCTGCCGTCGCTGCGTCGGGTGGATGTCCAGTCCCTCGAGGGCGGACGCCGGGAACCATCCGACGTCGCTCGCCTCGTCGTTGACGGCCGGCGCGCCGGACACCGGCTGGCCGGTGAAGATGATCTCGTACTCTTGGCGGGTCTCCCCGTCGCTGTCGTAGTAGACGATGTGACCGGGGTCGGAGTAGATGCCCAGCAGCCCAGTTATCTTCGTGGTGACGCCGGTTTCCTCGGCGGTCTCCCGGATCGCGCACTGGACGGGGGTTTCCCCGAACTCCTGCTTGCCCATGGGGATCGCCCACTGGCCGGTGTCGCGGCGCCGCTGCAGCAGGAGCCGCCCGGTGGCGTCGACGGCCAGGACCCCGGCCGCGGGTACCAGCGAGTTCGGCTTCGGCGCGTCCGGGTCGTTCAGGTACTCGGTGCGGCCCATCGTTACACGTCCTCTCCTGCCCACGGTTTCGCGGTGTCCCATACCCGTTCGAAGCTGTCCATGTAGTGCCCGGCGACGGTGCCGCCGTCGAGTCGCCCCTCCTGCTGCCTCGCCTCGCCGCGGCCGGGAAGCTGACCGGAACGCTGCCGCAGGATGAGGCCCGGCCGGACCTGTGAGGGGGATCCGGCCGGGCCTTCCGTGTTCCGTGCCCTCAAGGTCGCGCGGGCGAGGGCACGTTCACCGTCTGATCCGGGCTCGCACGGGAACCGCCGGGCGGGTGATCAGTACTTCAGCGGCCGGAGATGAAATCGCGGACGGTAACGGAGTAGACGGCGACCACGGCGAGGGCGACGTACGCCACGGCCAGCCCGAGAACAATGTAAACGGGGATCCGGACAGGCGCGGGGAGCCGGCGGAGCAAACGGAAGGTGAGCCGGGACAGCAGGCCGAAGAACAGCAGGACCGGCAGGCCGCTCCGGAGGTTCTGCCCCCTCCGCTGGCGGCTCGCTGGCGGGTCAAGCGGGCCCGGGCTGTCACCAAGCGTCGGCATCTGCCGTCTCCTTCGATCATCTGGCGCGGGCATTCCACGAAGATTGACGCGCGCGATGATCCGCCGGTTTACGGCCGCGTACCCGGAGAGGCGGAGGACCGGAGATCCGTTCGGGGCAGCGGGTGGACGATTTAGCCGTTAAAGCCGTCAGAACGGCATGGACGCTCCGCGGGGCCGCGACGTTTACTGATCCCGACATCGGGATTAAGGAGCGCCAGTGCCCGGAGACCAGGTCACCTACGAACTGGACGGTGACATCGCGCTGATCGGGATCAACCGGCCCGGCAAGCGCAACGCCATGTCCGAGACCCTGATGGCCGAAATCGGCGACCTGGCCGAGCAGGCCGGGCAGGAGGCGCGCGCGGGCGTCCTGTTCGGCAACGGGCCGCACTTCTCGGCCGGCCTGGACCTCGCCGACCTCGCCCAGCGGCTGAAAGCCAACGGGGGACGGCGGGCGCCGTATATGGGGAAGCACGCTCCGCACGTCGCCTTCGACAAGATCGCCCGCGGCCGGATCCCGTTCGTCTCGGCGCTGTCCGGGGCCGTGATCGGCGCGGGACTGGAGATCGCCTCCGCCACGCACGTGCGGGTCGCCGACGACACCGCGTTCTTCGCTCTTCCCGAAGCCCAGCGCGGCATCTTCGTCGGGGCGGGCGGGTCCGTCCGCATCCAGCGGCTCATCGGCAACGCCCGGATGATGGACATGATGCTCACCGGCCGCGTCCTGTCCCCGGACGAGGCCCTCGCCCAGAACCTGGTCCAGTACCGGGTCGGCCCCGGCGAGGCCCTGAAGAAGGCCCGGGAACTCGCGGGGGCCATGGCGGGCAACACCCCCGAAGGCAACTGGGCCATCATCAACGGCCTGGGCCGGATCAACGAGATGTCTCACGACGACGCCCTGTTCATGGAGGCCCTGGTCTCCCGCAACGCGGCGTCCGGCCAGGCGCGGGGGCGCCTCGACGACTTCCTGAACAAGAAGGCCAAGCCCATCGGCCCCGCGGGGCTGAACGGAGGAAAAGCGTGAGCACCGACACCCAGGCCCGGGAGTACGTGAAGCGGGCTCAGGCCCTGGCGGGGGAGATCCCCGGGCTGCCCGCCGAGGCCGCTGACTGGCGGCCCGCGACCGCCGCGGTCGTCGGCGCCGGGACCATGGGCGGCGGCATCGCCATGTCCCTGGCCAACTCCGGGATCCCCGTGACCCTCGTCGACCGCGCCGACGACGACCTCCAGCGCGGGCTGAAGCGGATCAGGGGCAACTACGACACCAGCGTCAAGCGCGGCAGCCTCGAGACGGCCGAAGCCGACGCGCGCTTCGCCCGGATCACGCCGAAGACCGGCCTGGAAGCCGTCGCCGGCGCCGACCTGGTCATCGAGGCGGTCTTCGAGGAGATGACGGTCAAGCAGGGCGTCTTCCGCGAGATCGATCAGCACGCCAAGCCCGGGGCCCTCCTCGGCACGAACACCTCCGCGCTCGACATCGACGCCATCGCGTCGGCGACCGGGCGGGCCGGCGACGTGAT
The DNA here is from genome assembly GCA_009784565.1 of Streptosporangiales bacterium. GTDB lineage: Bacteria > Actinomycetota > Actinomycetes > Streptosporangiales > Streptosporangiaceae > Trebonia. The sequence goes on from WRBL01000005.1 coordinate 31,029, forward strand.
CGGTACCCACTTCTTCGCCCCCGCCAACGTCATGAAGCTCCTCGAGGTCGTGCCGGGCAAGGAGACGACCCCGCTCGCCCTGGGCCGGTCCATGGCGCTGGGCAAGGCGCTCGGCAAGGTCGCGGTCCGGGCGGGCAACGTCCGCGGCTTCATCGGCAACGCGATGCTCGCCGACTACATCCGCGAGTCCCACTTCCTCATCGAGGAGGGCGCGTTCCCCGCCGACGTCGACCGGGTGCTCAAGGACTTCGGCTTCGCGATGGGGCTGTTCACCATGACCGACATGTCCGGCCTGGACATCGGCGTCGTCTCCAAGCGGAAGGCCCGCGAGGAGAACCCCACCGACCGCCGCTACAGCTACGTCGGCCTGCTCCCCGTCGACATGGGGCGCCTCGGCCAGAAGACCGGGGCCGGCTGGTACCGCTACGAGCCCGGCGACCGCACCCCGCACCGCGACCCGGACATGGACGCCGCGATCGTCGAGTACTCCGGGCGCCTCGGCATCACCCGGCGCGAGATCAGCGACTCCGAGATCCGCGACCGGATCCTGTACGCGCTGGTCAACCGGGCCGCCTGGCTCCTGGAGAAGGGCATCGCGGCCAAGGCCACCGACATCGACGCCGTCTACGCCACCGGCTACGGCTTCCCCAAGGACCGGGGCGGCCCGCTGTACTGGGCCGACTCCGTCGGCCTGCCCGCCGTCCTCGAGGGGATCGAGGAACTGCGGGCCGCGCACGGAGACCTGTGGGAGCCCGCCCCGCTCCTGACCAAGCTGGCCGCCTCCGGCGCCACGTTCGTCCACTGACCACGGAAGAGAGCCGATGAGCACCCCGTACACCCCCGCGATTGACCTCGGCGCGATCACCGCGCTCGACTTCCACACGCACGTCCACGCCTCGGTCAGCGCGCCCGGCGACGAGGGCGGCGCGCAGCTGGCCGCGATGAAGAAGTACTTCAAGTCCGAGGACAAGCCCGGGGCTACCCTCCCGGACCTCGCCGCCTACTACCGGCAGCGTTCCATCGCCGCCGTCACCTTCACCGTCGACAAGGGCCCGTCGGCGCCCGACCCGGTCCTGACGAACGACGAGATCCTGAACCTGGCCAAGGAACACAGCGACATCGTCCTGCCGTTCGCCTCCATCCACCCCGACCGGGGCGAGGCGGGGGCCCGCGAGGCGGAGCGGCTCATCGCCGGAGGCGTCCGCGGCTTCAAGTTTCACCCGAACGCGCAGGCGTTCTTCCCCGACGACCGCAAGTGCTACCCCCTGTACGAGGTCCTCAACGCGCACCAGATGCCCGCCCTGTTCCACACCGGGCAGAGCGGCGCCGGGGCGAACACCCGGGGTGGCAGCGGGATCCTGCTGAAGTACTCCAACCCGCTCCACCTCGACGAGGTCGCCGCCGACTTCCCCGACATGCCGGTCGTCCTCGCCCACCCGTCCTTCCCCTGGCAGGAGGAGGCCCTGGCGATCGCCGTGCACAAGCCGTCGGTCTGGATCGAGATGTCCGGCTGGTCGCCCAAGTACTTCCCGCCGGTGCTGGTCCAGTACGCCAACACGATGCTGAAGGACCGGATCCTGTTCGGCAGCGACTTCCCGCTCATCACCCCCGACCGGTGGCTGTCGGACCTGGAGAAAACCGAGATCCGCGACTCGGTCAAGCCCGGCCTGCTCAAGGACAACGCCGTCCGCCTCCTGGGCCTGGCGAAGGAGAGCTGAGTGATCGACTTCTCCCTGTCGGACGAGGAGCGCCTCGTCCGCGACACCATCCGCCAGTTCGTCGACCGGGAGCTCAAGCCCCTCGAGAACGACGTCCTGCGCAACGAGCGGGAAGGCCGCCCGGCCTTCGAGCCCGGGCAGCTCAGGGAACTGCAGGACAAGGCCAGGAAGGCGGGCTACTGGGGGATCTCCACCCCCGAGGAGTACGGCGGCATCGCGCTCGGCCCGGTCATGCTCGCCATCGTCGTGATGGAGACGGGCCGGACCTTCGTGCCGTTCACGTTCGGCGGCGCCGCCGACAACATCCTCTTCGGCGCCACCGACGAGCAGAAGGAGAAGTACCTGCTGCCGGTCATCGCCGGGGACCGGAAAGCCTGCTTCGCCATCACCGAGCCCGGCGCCGGATCCGACGCCCGCAACATCCGCACCGCCGCCAAGCGCGACGGCGGCGACTGGATCCTCAACGGCGAGAAGACCTTCATCACCGGCGGCCACGAAGCCGACTTCTGCATCCTGTTCGCCCAGGCCCCCGAGGGCGTCACCGCGTTCCTGGTGGACCGGGAGATGGGCTGGAAGTCCTCGCCCATCGGCCTCATGGGGGAGCGGTTCGCCGCGTCCCTGTCGTTTGAGGACGTCCGGGTCCCGGACGCCAACGTCCTGGGAAGCCCCGGCGAGGGCATGGACATCGCCCTGAAGTGGATCGGGGAGAAGCGCTTCGTCATCCCGGCGGGCGCGGTCGGCGCCTCCGAGCGGCTGCTGCAGATGGCCATCGACTTCGCCAAGGACCGCCGCTCCATGGGCCACCCCATCGCCGACTACCAGGCCATCCAGTGGCAGATCGCCGACAGCCAGGTTGAGATCGAGTCGGCCAAGTGGCTCACCCTGCACGCCGCCTGGCGGGTCGAGAAGGGCATGGACGCCCGGCACGCCATCTCGATCGCCAAGCTGCACGGTTCCGTCATGGCCAACCAGGTCGTCGACCGGGTCCTGCAGATCCACGGCGGCATGGGCTACACCAGGGAACTGCCCGTCGAGCGCTGGTACCGCGACCTGCGCGTCCTGCGGATCTTCGAGGGCACGGACGAGATCCAGCGCCGCACCATCGCCCGGAACCTGCTCAAGGGCCACGTCGCCCTGGGCGCCATCGGAGAGTAAGGGAAACCCCGTGACCGCTACTTCCGTCCCCGACGCCCGCGCCCGCGACGTCGCGATCATCAATGCCCGGATCGACCGGCTGCCCAAGTGGGGCCTGGGTACCTCCGCCTTCGTGATTCTCGGTGCCTGCTACCTGCTCGCCTTCTACGACATCGCCGTGATCGGCGTGGCCATGCCGTCGATCGCCCAGGGCCTTCACCTGACCTCCGCCGAGACCACCCTCCCGGTCTCGGTCAACCTGATCGGCTACATCGTCGGCGCCCTCGGCCTGGGCAACCTCGCCGACCGGTTCGGCCGCCGTCCCGTCCTGGCCGCCGTCGTCGTGATCCTCGCCGTCTCCGCGCTCGCGACCGCGTTCTCCTGGGACGTCATGTCCCTGACGGTCTTCCGGTTCATCGCGGGCATCGGCACCGGTGCGCTGATCACCCTGGCCGCCACCTTCATCGGCGAGCTCTCCCCGGCCAAGAGCCGCGGCCGGTACCTGGCCCGCAACGCGTTCTGGACCACGGTCGGCAACCCGATTCCGGCCCTGATCGCCCTGTGGCTCGTGCATGCCAATGTCGGCTCCGGCTGGCGGATCCTGCTCGCCGTCCCGGTCGTCATGGCGCTGGCGCTGTTCTTCTTCCGCGACAGCATGCTGCCCGAGTCCCCGCGCTGGCTGGCCTCCCACGGTGACCTGGCCCGCGCGCGGCGCCTCGCGGACCAGATGGAACGGCGCGTCGGCGCCGGCTCGCTGCCCGCCGACGAGGAGGCCGCCGCGGTCGAGCTGGCCGCGGCCGCCCACGAGACCACGTTCCGCGCCGTCGAACTGCTGCGCCGCCCGTTCGTCGGCCGCCTCGCGGTCGTGTTCGGCATGTGGTTCTTCTTCTACTTCGGCATGTACGCGTTCCTCGCCTGGGGCCCCACGATCTACGAGCACCTGGGCGCGACCACCTCGGCCGCCGACCTGATGACCGCCCTCGGCTTCGCTGGCGGGATCATCGTCGCCGGACTGCAGATCCTGTGGATCGACCGGATCGAGCGGAAGCTCACCATCATCGGCGGCTTCACCGTCTTCGTCATCGGCTTCGCCGTCATGGCGCTGTCCGCCGGCGAGGTCATGGTCACCATCGGCAGCGTCATCGCGAGCACCGGCGCCATCGCCGGGATGATCCCGGCCTATGCCTATACCGCCGAGATCTTCCCGACCCGCGCCCGCGCCTCGGCGATGGGCCTGGGCGACGGCCTCGGCCACCTCGGCGGCGCGATTCAGTCGTTCGTCGTCGTCGGGGTGCTGTCGTCGGCCGGCCCCCGCCCGGCGCTGTGGCTCATGGCCGCCGCGCTGTTCATCGCTGTCCTGTTCATGCTGCTGGCCGTGCGGACCACCGGCCGGTCCCTGACCGAGCTGACCGCCACCGACACCGGCAAGGCCCCGGCCGAGACCGCGGCCGCCTGACCCCGGTTATTCCGAACGGATCTTCGCTGCCTGTCCCGCTCCTCGCGGGGCGGGCAGCGTCTTCGCGGGCGTTCCGTTCCGTGTAGTCCTGGGCTTATGGTGCATATCGGGATACAACGGTGGTGTGGACACCCGGGATCTTTTCTTCCCCAGCGGCGGATCGAAGTGCGCCGCGACGCTGTACCTCCCGGACGCGCCGCCGCCGGCGGCGGCCGGGAAGCCGCCGGTGATCGTGATGGCCCACGGGCTCGGCTGCGTGCGGGCGATGGGACTCGCCTCCTACGCCGGCCGGTTCAGCGCGGCCGGTTACGCCTGCCTGGTGTTCGACTACCGGCACTTCGGCGACAGCGAGGGCGAGCCGCGCCAGCTGCTGTCGGTCGCCCGGCAGCGGGAAGACTGGCAGGCCGCGATCGCCTGTGCCCGGGACCTGCCCGAGACGGACGGCGGCCGCGTCATCGCCTGGGGCGCCTCCTTCGCCGGCGGCCACGTGATCGCCGTCGCGGCGGAGCGCCCGGACGGCCTGGCCGCCGTCATCGCTCAGTGCCCGGTCGCCAACGGACCCGTTTCGGCCCTGACCGCGGCCCACCCCCTCAGTGCCGGGAGGGCCTTCGCGGCCGCTGTCCGGGACCTGGCGCGGGCCCGCCGGGGGAAGCCGCCGCACCTGATCGCGGTGGCCGGCCCGCCGGGCACGGCCGCCATCCTGACCGCCCCGGACGCCGAGCCCGGCTACCGGAGTCTCGTGCCGCCGGACACCGGCTGGCGCAACGAGGTCGCGGCCCGGGCCGTCTTCGACGTCCTGCGTCAGCGCCCCGGCCGCCGGGCCGCGCGGATCACCGTCCCGGTCCTCGTCGCCCTGTGCGAGACCGACCCGCTCACCCCGGCCGGTCCCGCCCGGCGTGCCGCCGCGCGGGCGCCGCGCGGCGAGACGCGGGTCTACGCCATCCCCCACTTCGGCATCTACGCCGGCGACGGCTTCGACCGCGCCGTCGCCGACCAGCTGGACTTCCTCCGCCGCCACGTCCCGGTCACGGGCGGGCCGGAGCGGGACTGAACCGGTAACGGAGAGACGTCGACCAGGTCGCCGATCGCCAGGTGATCGAAGGCCTCGTGCGCGGTCGGGACGGGCAGTTCCACGCAGCCGAGGCTCTGCGGCGACCCGTAGGAGCCCCGCACGAACCCGTGGACGGCGTCGCCGCCGTTGAAGTAGTTAATCCAGTACACCGGGTCGTGGTAGTAGCTGCCGTCGGGGTTGTGGCCGCTCATGTAGTTGAACGTGAAGCGGACGTAGACCGGGTAGGTGCCGGTGACCGTCGGCCGGGCGGGCTGCCCGGTGTTGGCCGCCGACGTGAGTACCGTCCGGCCGTTCTCCCACAGGGTCAGGCTCTCCGGCAGGTTCTCCGAGACGTACACGTAGGAATACGGGTGCGGGTCGGTCTTGTCCGCGACGGCGGCGCTCAGGAGCGGCTTCCACGCGGCGTCGATCAGCTGGCTGGTCGTGGAGTCGGTGGCGGTGTAGCCGTTGAACGACGAGCCCTGCGCGGCCGACAGGAACGCCATCAGCGCGCCCTTGAGCATGACGTTGGCCGAGCCGGGCTGCCACTGGCCGCGCAGCGATCCCGGAGGCGACCAGCGCCAGGAGAAGCTGCCCTTCAGCGGGCTGCCGAGCGTCGCCGCCTCGGCGGCCAGGGTGGCCGGCTCGCGGACTCCCCTGGCCGGGGTGAAGTTCAGCGGCAGGTAGTGCAGCCGGGCCAGGATCTGCTGGACGCGCAGCGTGGACGGCTGCGGCACCGTGAAGTGGTAGGAACTGGAAGCGGAGGTCAGCGTGGGGCCGTGCGCGGCGCCGCTGACCGCCGTCACCGGGTGGCCGAAGGAGACGGTGACCGGAGTGCCGGGCGCGAACCCGGTGCCCTTCGGGGCGAACGCCAGCGTGTTGGCGTCCGGCTGGCTCCAGGTTCCCGGCACCGGCGGCGAGATCGCCGGCCGGCGGCCGCCGAGGGCCTTCGCCACGGGCTCGTCGAAGGTGAGCGTGACCGGGTTGTTGAGCCCGGCGGTCGTGCCGTCCGGGGCCGGGTCCGCGACCGCGACCGGGACGCCGTTCGCGGGAGCCGACAGCCAGTTCACCGCGGTCGTCCGCGCCGCCGTCTGCTCCCACGGCCACGGGGCGGCCGTGACCGTGAGCCCGCCGCCGGCCTGGCGCCCGGGCACGGTCAGCGGGACCGAGGCCTCGGGCCGGGTGAGGTTCAGGACCCGGCTCTTGCCGCCGGCTGCCTGGTACCGGACGATGCTCACCGGCCGGGTGAACCCGACCGTGACGGTTCCCGGATGGGCGGAGACAGCGGTCCTGACCGCGGGCGCGGCCGCCGGGGTCCGCGCCGCCGCGGTCGTCGACGCGCCGGATCCCAGCAGCCAGCGGAGCCAGCCCGGCGCCGCCACGGTGGCGCGGGCGGTCACCGCCTGGCCCTGCGGCAGGGCGGTGACCGGCACGTAGCCGTCTCCCTGCCGCTTGAGGGGGACGGGGCGGCCGCCGCTGGTCGCGCGGACGGAGGTGACGCTGGTCCCGGCGCCGCCGGCGTGGACCTGCACCAGCGCCTGCCCGGAGGACAGCGAAACGCTCGGGCGGCCCAGCAGCGCCAGGAGCCCGGTGGCGATGCCCGCCGCCACGATTACGGCCGCCGCGCCGATTCCGGCGCGGATCAGCCAGGACGGAACGCTCTGTTCCGTCGTCGGGGTCGTCATCGTTACGCCCTTTCGATCCCGATACGCTCTTTTTCTCAGGTTTTAACACAGCTAAGAGGCATTTCAGGAGCCGTGAGATAACGGCCCAGCCACAATGCCGCGGGGTCCCGGAGTTTCGTGCCGCGAACGGCATTCACGCCGGATCGTGTCGCGTTTATGGCGCGAATGTCCATTCAGTGGATTTAGCCACATTTTTTACCCTTGGCCCTGATAGTGCCGCCGGTTACTCTCGCGTGGCTATATAGATGCCCATAACTAAAGAGGGCACGCGCACCGAATATAGATAAGGTTTTTATATAAGTGTGGAATGCATCGGGGTCGGCCGTGGTTGCTGCCTGGTACAGGGCCCGGCACGGCGGGCCCCGGGGAAAGGGCTGGACTTATGGTGGACGGCGGCTCCGCGGTTTCGACCGAGCTCGACCTGGCGCTCATCGCCGACGCCGAAGGGGCGATCGTGCCCCTGGCGGCCGGGCTTTCCTACTCCCAGGACGACCCCTACGCGGTCCGCCTCGATCTTCACGTCGGCCTGGACGAGCCGGTGACCTGGGTCTTCGCGCGCGACCTGCTGGCCGCCGGCGCCGAGGGCAACTACGGCCTCGGTGACGTCCGGGTCTGGCCGTCGCTTGCCTCACGGGACGAGGTCCCGGCCATGGTGCTCAACATCAGGCTCTCCTCCCCGCACGGCCGCGCGAAGTTCGAGGCTCCGCTCCGCGATGTCGCCCGCTTCCTCGATCGTTCTTACGAACTCGTTCCGCGCGGCCGCGAGAGCGACCACGTCGACCTCGACGCCGCCCTGGCGGAGATCCTCCGCCCGGCCCCCTGACGCCGGAAAACCTCCGCCGGAGGCCCGGGACCGGATAGGTTCCGGGCCTTCCTGTTTGTCGCAGCCCGCAAACGATTGTGGCAGCCATCACATAATCTATTTATATAAGTTCGGAATGTAAACCGGCGAGCGCTGGTTCTTTCCAGGCGCAGGGCCCGGTACAGACGGGCCTCCAAGGGGAAAGGTTGAGTACACGATGAACAGCAGCACCGCCGTGTCGGCCGAACTCGAGATCAAGCTCGTCGTTCCCCAGGAACAGGCGATCGTGCCGCTGATGGCCAGCCTTTCCTACTCCAAGGACGACCCGTACGCCGTCCGCCTCGACCTCAACGTCGGCATGGACGAGCCGATCACCTGGATTTTCGGGCGTGACCTGCTCGACGCCGGGATCAAGGGCGAGCAGGGCGAGGGCGACGTCCGCGTCTGGCCGTCCCCGGACGCCGAGGGCTACGGCGAGATCGTGCTTAACCTCGCGCTGTCCTCCCCGCACGGCTCCGCGAGCTTCGAGGCGCCGATCCGGGAGGTCTCCAGCTTCCTGCGCCTCACCTACGGCATCGTCCCGTCGGGCCGGGAGAGCGCCCACGTCGACGTCGACGCCGAACTCCTGGAGATCCTCCGCCAGGCGTCGTAACGGCAGTCACGATCCGTTCGGCATAAAAGGGTTAGCAGGCCGCCGCGTCCTGCGGGCCCCGGCAGGGGAGAGAGACCGTGGTGGTCACGGTGCCGGCGCGGACGCGGACGTCGTAGTCGCGGCCGTGCCGTTTCGCGGTGGCGCTGACCGGCGTGCCGGGCGCGGTCGCGGCGATCAGGGTGAGCATGGCCGTGCTCAGGCCGGCGCCGGTGCCGTCGCCGTTCATGATGACGACCGGGGCCGGAGTCCGCTGCAGGGCCTGGCGGGACACCCAGCCCTGATACGGGTTCTTCTGGCCCTTCACGACCCGGACGGCCCCGGGGGCGCCGCCGCCGGGCACCGGGACCCGGAGAAGGTGCAGGAGCGTCGCCGGGACGCCGCGGGACGGGACCGCCGGCGCGGACGCGGTGGCCGACCCGCCGCCGGCCGCGCGGGCGGTCAGGGACGGGTCGAGGTGCCACAGCTGCTGGTAGCGGCGCTCCCCGGAGCCCTGGTCGAGGACCAGCGCGAAATCGGGCCCGTCGTGGACGTAGACGCTCCGGGTGCGGTGCCCGCCGATGGCCTGGTCGGCCAGCCGGTAGTACTGGCTGGTCCGGCCGATCCGGTCGGTGACCAGGGACGAGGGCTGGGAGGCGCGGAAGGGGCCGGAGGCCGACAGGAACGTGCTGGCGGCCTCGGGGGAGCGGATGTAGTCCCGGTAGGAGCCGTCCTCGTAGCCGGTGTGCCCGGCGTCCACGATCAGGTTCCGGCCCCGGGCGTAGTAGGTGACGCCCAGGTGGTCATTGTGCCCGTGAACCTGCCGCGGACGGCCGAACCGCAGCGAGTAGAAGGTGCCGCCGGCCCCCCAGGCGGAACGGCCGAAGACGTAGCCGGCCTGGTATACCGCCACGAGCGGCAGCTTCGGCAGGCGGGGCCGGGGAGGCAGGAACGACGATTCGGCATACGTGTCGCCGATCTGGACCAGGTTCCCGTCGGGCTGGCCGGCCTCGGCCAGGAAGTCCGCCATCTTCCCGATCCGGGCGCGGACGCCGCCCGGGAGCCGGTAGCCGCAGGCCCGCAGTTCGGGTTCCCCGCCGCGCCACAGGTCGTAGACGAACCGCTCGTACCCGGTGGCCTGCTCGTTGACCGCTCCCTGCGCGTCGACCGAGGGGCCGAGCCGGGGCGAGTCGTAGAACGATGACAGGATCTGCCGGTCGGCCGTCTTCCGCCAGCGCCGGGCGGCGCCCCCGAACGCGGTCGCGGGATAGGCGCAGCCGATCCGCATCAGCTTCAGGTCCTGGACCAGCCCGTGATTCCAGGGGCCCTGCCAGTGACCGGCCAGGTAGTTGACGCTGGCCGCGATCTGGTCATCGATCCACTTCTGGCCGGGGAACCCTTCGGACAGGCAGATCACCGTTTCCGGGTCGCGGTCGCCGACGGGGACGTGCTTCAGCCAGCTTCTGGTGAGCGCCTCGGCCCGCGCCCGGTAGGCGCCCGACCGGGGACCGCCGGCCAGGTAGCCGGAGATCAGCATCTCGATCCAGCCGCCGGACTGGAAGTCCTGCCGCCAGGTCGGGTGATGGTACGGATCCTGGCGCCAGTCGACGTTCCCGTCGCGCGCCGGGTCGACGGTGACCGGCTTGAACGGGGAGATGGTCAGCCGGCCCGCCATGATCTCCTCGGCCGTCGCCTCGCGGAAGGGCGGAAGGAAGCCGCAGGCCTTCGCGGCCGGGCCCGGGACCGTCCGGGCCGGGGTCCCGGGCAGGACGGAGGTCAGCGCGCCGCACGACGTGAGAGCCGTCAGCAGCCCGGTGGCCAGGGCGGAGAGGAGGAGCTTGCCGGAGCGCGCGCGCATATATGGCGATTATGCCGCCTATGGAGGAGGAGGGAGGCGGGTACACCATTAGCGACCGTTGTAATCCCTGGGGAGAAGCGAATGGGTCTCTTGTCGTGGATTAAGTCTCGGAGCATTCCCTTGTACCGTTCGCACACGCCGTCCGGCGCGGGCCGCCCCCGCAGCCTGATGGCGGAGCCCGGGCGGGTCAGCGGGCGCATGGCGGAAATCAGGAAGGCCGCGGCCACCGACGTCGCCCGGCTGGAGGAAGAGGACGAGGAGTACTTCAGCCACGGGCGCCGCACGCCGGGGAACTCCGACACCGGCTAGGACGGCTCGCGGATCAGGGTCTCCCGGGGGAGCCGTCTGATCGTCCGCGGGAAATAGGGGTCAAGCTCGCCGGGCGCGAAGCGGCAGAGTTTCATCGCCCACCAGAAGCTTTCGCCGGGATCGCCTTCGAGCTTGTAGGCGCCGTCGGGGAAGAGGACGGCGTACCCGTCCTCGGGCAGCGGGATGATCGTGGCGATGCCGCGGCCCGTGCGCGGGTTCCACAGGCGGATGGTGCCGTCATCCGACGCCGTCGCGAGACGGTTGCCGTCCGGGGAGAACGCGACGGCGTTCACGGGCCCGTCATGGCCGGCGAGAGTGGTGAACCGCCGCGTGGTCACGGTGTCCCAGATCCTGGTGAGGCTGTCGCCGCCGGCGGTGGCCAGCATGAGCCCGTCGGGGGAGAACGCCACGTCGTTGACCGGCGCCTCGTGGTCGTACAGGGCGACGGACTCCGCGGCGAGTTCCGAGACGGGATGGCTCCAGGGCAGGCGCGAGCCGCGGACCTGGACGGTGGTCAGCTTCCAGGTCCGCGCGGTGCCGTCGGCGGACCCGGTGGCGACGATGGTCCCGTCGGGGGTCCCGGCGCTGTCGCAGAACGCGGCGGCGCGGACGGGCTTGCTGTGCTCCGCGAGCCGGGTGCGGCTGGCGGTGGCGGTATCCCAGACCCAGGCGGTGTTGTCCGCCGGCGCGGTCACGATCATGGCGCCGTCGGACGAGACCACGGTGACGTCCTCGGGCTCGCCGACCCCGGGCAGAGGGTCGGCGGAGGCGCCGGTCGCGGTGTTCCACCGCAGCGCGACACCCGAACGGGAGATCCCGGTGAGGACGGAGCCGTCGGGGGAGAACGCCGCGGCCCGGACCGGGTCGGGGCCCGCGGCGAACGTGGTGCGGTACGCGCCGGCGCGCGTGTCCCAGGCGTGGATGTCCCCGTCATGGGAGAGGGCCGCGATGAGGTTGCCGCGGGGCGAGAAGACGACCGCCCGCGCCGAGCCGTCGCGGAAGGGGCCGCCGGAGAGCTGGCCGCGGCAGGCACCGGTGTCGGCGTCCCACAGGCGGGCGGTCCGGCGGGCGGACACGCTGGCGAGGAATGCGCCGTCGGGGGAGAACGAGACGCCCGTGACGGGCTCCGCGCGGGCGGTGTAGGTGGTGCGGAGCGCCCCGCTGGTGGTCCACAGGCGGATGGTGCCGTCGTCGGACGCCGTCGCGAGACGGTTTCCCCGGGGGGAGAAAGCGATGGAGTACACGGCGCCGGCGTGCCCGGTGAGCGTGGCCCGTTCCCGTCCGGTGGCCGTGTGCCAGACCCGGGCCGTGCGGTCACTGGAGGCGGTGGCGATGAGGGCGCCGTCCGGGGAGAACGCGACCGCCCGCGCGCCGGCGCTGTGCCCGGTAAGCGTAGTGCGGCGGCGGTACCCGGTCGTGGTGTCCCAGATCCGGGTCGTGCCGTCCCGGGAGGCGGTGGCGATGAGCGTGCTGTCGGGGGAGAACGCGATCGCGCGGACCGTGTCGTTGTGCCCGGCGAGCACGGCGATCTCCCGGCCGCCCCTGGCATCCCACAGGCGCGCGCTGCAGTCGTAGGACGCGGTCGCGAGGAGCTTCCCGTCGGGGGAGAACGCGACGGCCGTGACGGCGTCCTCGTTGTGCGCCTTGAACGCGGTGAGTTCCTCGCCGGTCCCGGTGTCCCAGATCCGCACCGCCCTGGTCCACGACGCGGTGACCAGGCGGTCGCCGCCCGGGGAGAAGGCCAGGGCCGTGACCCGGTTGCCGTGCCGCAGAACGGTGCGCTCGGCCCCGCTCGTGGTGTCCCAGATCCGCGCGGTGCCGTCGCCGGACGCGGTCGCGAGGAGCTTTCCGTCCCCCGGCGAGAACGCGACGGCGGTGACCTCGTCGTCATGGCCGCGGACGACGCGCAGGATCTCGCCGGTTCGCAGATCGCCCAGTTCCACGGTGCTGCCCCGGGCGATCGCCAGCAGGGCACTGCCGATGTCGGGGGAGAAGACCACGCCGGCGCAGGCGCCGATGGACTGCCGCATGAGGTCCGCCCGGTCCCGGCCGGACAGGGCCGCGGCCGCCAGCTCGGCGGCCCCGTCCAGTTCCGCCGCCCCGTCGGTGCCCAGGATCGCGGCGCGGCGCCAGCGGCTGTCGTCGAGGGTCGCGCCGGCCAGGGACCCGCGGGTCATGACGACACCCGACAGGTTCGCGCCGGTGAGGTCGGCGCCGGACAGGTCGGTGTCGGCGAGGCGCATGCCGGAGAGGTTCGCGCGGCGCAGGATCGCGTGGCGGAAGTCCTGGCCGTTCAGGTCCTGGCCGCGCAGGTCGACCCCGGACAGGTTTCGCTGGGCCCGGGCCGCGCCCTCGTCCTCGCCCTCGGCGACCGGAGCGTCGGCCGACCGCTGGGCGAGGACCTTGGCCACCAGCAGCGCGTTCTCCTTGGCGACTTCGGAGGCGTCCGGCCGGGCGAGCGTCGCGTCGCACCAGGCGCGGCTGTCGCCGAGGCCGGCGAGGTCGGCGAAGAAGTCGGCCATCAGCGGCGACATGCGCTTGTGGTGCAGCACGTGGTCGGCGCTGTCGCTGGCGAGCGTGTCGGCGGCGTGCCGGGCGACGAGCCACTCCATGATCGACCGGTGGATGAACGCGAACGTGTCCTCGTCGGTCCGGACCAGCAGGCTGCCGGACCCGATCGTGTGCGTGGCGTACGCGTCGTTGAAGCCACGGGCCGTGAGCTCGGTGAGAATGCGGACCTTGTCCGCCAGGCCGGGCAGCGAGACCGTGGACGCCGGGGACTTCCACAGTTCCAGGGCCAGCTCGGTACAGACGTCGAACCGCTCCCTCGCGGTGAGCCAGGCCAGTCCCCGCCCGTGCTGGCGTCTTTCCTCACGCTCCAGCCAGTCATCGATGATCTTCTTGTAGAGCCCGGCCGCGCTGATCCGGCCGCCCTCGGTCGCCCGGACCTCCTCCAGCTGGCTGTCGTCGAACTCGGCGACGAAGGAGAGGATCCGGGGGTTGCGGGTGAGGTCGAGAAGGTTGGAGATGTCGGCGATGGCGTCGAGGCGGTGCCGGGCGCGCTCCTCGTCCCCTCCGTACAGCCGGGTGAGGAACGTCAGGATCTGCTCGTCGGTGAAGTCCTTGAGGACGACCATGCGGTTGCGGGCCTGCGCGTCGATCTGTTCCCCGAGAGCGGTGAGGACCTGACGGGTGGAGCGGAAGTGCTGCGCGCGGCTGGTCATCACCACCTTGGCGTTGCCCGTGACCGAGTTGATGAGGGTCTGGAGGTACTCGGCCGCGTGCTCGTACCCGACGCGGAGCTCCAGTTCGTCGAACCCGTCGAACAGCAGCGCGATGCGGCCGTTCTCGATCATGTACTGGAGCTTGTCCTGGCTGACGTCCCGCACGCCCCGCTGGATCAGGTGCTGGGCCATCAGGTCGAGGAGGGAGGGCCCCTTGATCATGTCGCGCAGTTCGACCAGGATCGGGGCCAGGTCCGGCAGCCTGCCCGGCAGTACCCGGGTGAGCTGGCGCAGGAACGAGGTCTTGCCGCGGCCGAAGTCGCCGAGCACCACGATCAGCCGGGCGGTGTCCCCGGCCAGCCAGGCCGTGGTCTGGCCGATGAGATCGGTGTCGTCCTCGGCCGGCGGACCGAGGATGACACCGAAGCGCTGGTCGATATAGAGGGACGCGGGGCAGATATCGTCCTCGGCCAGCCTGGTTCGCTGGGCGCTGGCCAGGGGGCGCAGGTCGAGCAGGCCCTGGTACTCGATGAAGCTGCGCAGGTGGATGCTGCGGCCGCGGGCGCGGGCCTCAAGCGCGGAGCCCGCGTGATCGCCGCCGTAGACGAGGTCCGACCGCAGTCCCGGATTCATCGAGGCGTACTGGGCGTGGGCGCCGCCGGCGAACTGGTCGATCGCCGCGGCGGTGGCGTTCTCGGTGACGCCGACGATGCGCTGCTCGGCGACCGGGCCGCCCGGCGCGGTGAAGACGCGCAGGTAGCCCGCGTCCGGACGGGCCCGGATGATGGCGTCGGGGAAACGGGCCCGGGTGGCGGCCTCGACATCGCTCAGCAGCTGGCTCCGGGAACCGGGGACGGAGGCGAACCTCTTTTCCCGGGGCCTGTCGGCGGCGGCTTCGCCAGGGTCCCGGGAAGCCCGCGGATCCTTCAGCACGGCGGCGGTCCGGGACAGGTCGGCGCGGTCCGTGCTCACCCACCCGGGGCCGTCGGCGTCCCACCGGGGGCCGGAGGCCCGGCGGGCGAAGCGGGTGAGACCCGCGGCCTTGTCGACGCGGACGATCTCGTACCGGTAGGCGCCGTCATCCGGGCCCGGCGGACTGAGGACGAGGTTCACCAGGCCGGCCGCCCCGAGGGTCGCCGCCAGGCGCGCGGAGTCCCGCAGGCGCGCCGGAGGGCAGTGCACGGCGGCCAGGCGCAGCCATTCCTTCTCCCGGAATTCCTCCAGGCGGCGGGTGAACCAGGCGAGCTGTTCCTCCCCCAGTTCGCCGTACCGGTCCTCGGCCCGGTGCGACTCGGCCATCGTGGAGTTCAGCCCGGCGACGACGAGCCCGAGCTCGGGCATCTCGAACAGCGTCCACGGCTCGTCGGGAGTGAAGCTGGCCAGGTCTTCGTCGGGGTAGAAGCCGGCGAACGCGTCCTGGTACGGCCCCCACTTCGGGAAGTACGGTTTCACCGGCCGCTGCTGGAGCGCTTCCCGGCCCAGGATGTAGGCCTGGCAGGCTCCCCGGTTCACGTCGTGGCTGCCGGGAACGATCGCGACGTGCCGTCGGGGGATGCCCGCCGACTCGGCGAGCTGGGTGAGGAAACCCTTCACCCGCTGGTACTCGCCCGGCAGCCCGCGGGCGGACAGGTCCCCGGTCACGACGAGCAGGTCAGGGTAGAGCCCCTCCTCGTCGCCCAGCTTGGCGATGTCGGTGTGCAGGGCGTCGTGCAGCACGTCCGGGACAGCGTCCCCGGTGAGCCGGGGACCGGACAGGCGCAGGACCGTGAGCCGGTCGCGCTGCCGCGGTGCCTTGGCCGGCTGCCGGCCGAAGGCCCTGGGCCAGGCCTCACGGATCATCTCCGGGCTGATCACGTAGCTGTCGTTGTGGGCCGGGAACCCGCCGGGAACGGGTTCGGGCTGGGCCTCGGCGACGAGACCGTCGATCCGCCCGATCTTGTCGTCGATGACCGGGCTGCCGCTGAAGCCGGGCTGCACCCGCAGCGCCGAGTCCGGCCCCGAGTCGAGCTGGAGCTGGCGGGTGCCGGGGATCGTCCCCTGGACGAACGCCGAGACGATGGAGCCGTGCCCGAGGCGCCCCGCCGGGTAGCCGAAGACCCGGACAGCGGTCCTGGGTCGGGGGGATTCCACGGCGAGGCCCACCGGGGTCGCGCCGGCGGGCAGGTCTCCGTCGATGACGAGCCCCGCGATGTCGTCGCCGGCCCCGGACCCGGGCGGAGGCTGCCACGCCTCGACCCTGGCGGTAAGAGGAGCGTCCCCGTCCCGGAGCATGTCGAGGAAGTGCATCCGTACCCGGGAACCCGGCCTCGGTTCTTCCTGTGACCGGGGCCGGAGGCCGAGGGCCCGGTTGACGACATGGGCGCACGTGATGACGCGCTTGCCGCCGATGTACGCGCCGAGGCCGGCGGCCGCCCCGTCCGGCGCCAGGATCCGGACGGTGAACGCGCCTTCCGGCGGAAGCTCAGGCATCAGCCTCTGTCATGCCGCTATTGTCGCCCTTTCCCCGGGCCGCGGCTGCGGTATGAGAATATGAGGCGACTTACACCGACCGGGAGGAAAACCACGATGGGCAGGCCCAGCCGGAGCGAGGGACTGGATCCCGAGACTCAGTACGCCGAGATCTACGCGAACCTCGGGGAGTACGAGTTTCCGTGGGACATCACCCAGGCGCTGAGCTTCGCGCTGTTCCGGACCTACGCCGTGCCGTCGATCGGGTCGCTGCTGGACAGGACCGGCGAGTTCACCGAGCGGACGCAGAAGCGGCACGACGACACGTCCATCCTGCTGGACATCCCCGGCATCCACGGCCTCGACAGCCCGGAGGGCAAGGCCGCGATCCGGCGCATCAACCAGATGCACCGGATGTATGACATCTCCGACGACGACATGCGCTACGTGCTGGCGACCTTCGTGGTGACGCCGCGCCGCTGGGTCGACTCCTACTGCCACCGCCGGCTCACCGAGACCGAGGTCACCGCGTCGGTACGCTACTACCAGGCCCTCGGCGCCCGCATGGGGATCAAGGACATCCCCGCGGACTACGACGCGTTCGACGCCTTCCTCAACGATTACGAGCGCGACCACTTCGCCTACGACGACGGCGCCCGCCGGGTCGCCGACGCCACGATGAGGCTGTTCAAGTCCTTCTACGTGTGGCCGTTCGGCCTGGGAATGGGCCTGTTCGGCCGGGCCATCATGGACCCGCCGCTGCTGGCCGCCTTCCACTACGACAACCCGGCCCCGGCCGTCCGCAAGGCGGCCGCCGGCGCGCTGCGCGTGCGCAGCCGGTTCACCGCCCTGCTGCCCGAGCGGAAGAGGCCGAAGTACGCTCACAGCCGGCGCCGGATCCGCAGCTACCCGCGCGGCTTCGAGGCCGAGAAGATGGGCACGTTCACCCCCGGCTGCCCGGTCCGCCGGGACGCCCCCGGGCAGGCCGCGGCGACGGAACCGGATCCGGTGACCCGTTCGGCGTGAAAGACCCGGAACCCGCGGATCCCGTGTCGCAGCCCGCCGGCCAGCCGGATCCCGTCC
>WRBL01000006.1 GCA_009784565.1 Streptosporangiales bacterium
GCCGCCGCCCGTCATCTCCCTTACATTCCCGACGATGTACCCCTGATAGGCCCGCAGCAGAAGGCTCGTCTTCCCGGCGATGTCCCGGACCGGAATCAGGTACATGGTGAGATCGCCGTCCACGATGAAGAACAGGTCGATCTCGTCCGGGTCATATGGAATGAGCGGTGCCCGGTTGCCCTCAGAGTGCGGCCGTCGCCCGATGCGCGCGAGCCAGCTTTTCCGGTGCTTATCCCAGGTTGTGGTGGTCTTTACCTGCACTCGTTTGACGCCGTCTTGCATGGACGCGAGCAGGTCGAATGTGGCGGGCTCAGCCGGGAACGACGCGGGACATCCTCGAAGAGTGAACCAGGCTGCTGCCATTGACGGCGCCGCACTGCGGAGATTGGCCAGGTCTGGGTGGACTGGAGTCGGGGTAACCGCCGCCGGGGATGGGGACTCAAGATGGCTGATCTCCAGCCCCAGGCGGGCCGCGTGCCGTACAAGATGCTGCCGAGTGCTTTGCTGCACAGTGGCCAGGCCCAGGGCGGACAGGACGTCGTCCCAGGTGAACGAGGTGGTGACGGCCCGGATCAGTTCGGCATCCGACCAGGTCCGGGAGCCCTTGAAATGGGATACGTCAACCTTCAGTCGGGCGACATCGCGCCGGATGCGGGTCATGACGCCCGCTGAATTGGTCTGGATGCCCAGTGTCCGCATCACGCCGCGCCAGTGCTCCGACGTTCTTGCCGCCTCGATCAGCTGTTCATCTGTCCATGAATATTTCAATTTCAGTCGATTATCCATACGGCAATCGTAGCTATGAGGACTGACATTCCGGGAGCATGAAGCCGCAGGCGCTGCCGATCGCGTAGTGCTGGTATGTCCGCAGCAGGACACGGGTAGCCCCCGCCAGCGCGTTGGCGGGAATCAGGTACATGGTGAGATCGCCGTCGAAGATGAAGAAGAGGTCGATCGCGTCGGGCGTGTACGGGGTCAAGCGTCGACTGCCGTTGCCGTCATGCGGCTTGTGGCCCACGTTGACTTGCCAGCCGTTCTTGGAGTTGAAGATGGTTGTCTTCACCTGGACGCGCTTGATGCCGTCCGGAAGTTCGGCGAGCAGGTCGTAGACGGCGGTCTCAACCGGGACTGAGACCGCGCAGCCGGACAACGTGAACCATGCCGCCGCGATGGATTCGCCTGCGGTTCGCAGTCGTTCGAGATCGGGCTGTGGATACGGGCGGTCCTGGGCGGCTGGAGCGGAGACTCGCCGACTGGCGAGGTGGCCGCAGTCGATGCCGAGACGTATGGCGTGCCCTTTCAGGAACGGGCGAATGTTTCCCGAGTGGGAAGACAGGCCAAGCGTGGTGATGGCCTCATCCCAGCTGCACGCGCTGGTGAGGGCCTCTCGGAGCTGAGCGTCAGACCAGCCGCGTGCTCCGCGGAAGTGAGAGGTGTCCGCGCCAAGTTGCTCGGCTCGACGGCGAATGATCCTGACCGTCCCGGCTGAATTCGACTTCAGCCCCAGCTCTCGCGCGACCGCGCGCCAACTGGTGGACTTCTCGATAGCTTCAATCAACTGGTCATCGGACCAGGATTGGTTTGCTTGGGAAGGAGTCATGTGCCCACCGTAGAGGTGGGCACTGACAATCCTGCAAAAATTCCTACTTAACCAGTCGGGACGACAGGATTTGAACCTGCGAACCTTCCGACCCCCAGTCGGACGCGCTACCAAACTGCGCCACGTCCCGGTGTCTGCCGAGAATCCCGGCTGACTCGTACACCATAGCGCATCCGGGCCACTGGTCGGAATCGGCAACGGGGCCGGCAGCCGGGCGGAATGAAGTATTACGGGCAGCAGGATACGGAAGCTTAGGGGTTCGGCTAGGTTTCGAGGACTACCCTCGGGTGCGGGTGAGGGGATGCCACGCGCGACACCGTGAGGGAGCCGGGCGCTGGTCATACAGTGAGAGACGCTCAGAGCAGCAGCGAAGGGAGACTGCATGACCTGGCGTGCAGCCGAGAGGCGCGCCGAGGGAACGGAGCCTGGAGGCGGCATGAGGTACAGGCGCGGCGGCAGGGGCAGGAGGATTCTCAAGCGCCTCGGGATCACCGTGGTCACCCTGGCCGTGATCCTTGTCATCGGGGCCGTGGCCGTGTGGCTCGGAACCCCGTCGGCTACCGACGCCCCCCAGCGCACCGCGGCCCAGGCGAAGGACTACGGCATCGCCTATCCGGGACCGGACGTTCCGGCGGTCTTTTCCAACGCGCTCATCGCGACCGAGGACAAGCGCTTCAACTCCGAGTCGGCGGTTGACCCGTTCGCGGTGATCCGCCTGGTCGCCAGCCGGGTCACCGGGGACACGAGCGACCAGGGCGGCGCGACGATCCAGCAGCAGCTGGCCAAGATGCTCTACACGCCCGGCCAGGGCGGCATCAGCTCCGAGTTCAAGCAGGTCGTCATGGCCTACAAGCTCGACGCGACCTTCAGCAAGAAGGAGATCCTCAACATGTACGCCGAGGTCGCCTACTACGGCCACAACTATTACGGCCTCGAGTCGGCGGCGTGCGGGTACTACGGGCACCCGGCGGCCAACCTCACGCCGGAGCAGGGCGCGATGCTGGCCGGGGCGGTCAACGCGCCGACGTACGACGACCCGATCAGCGACCCGGCGCAGGCGTACCGCCGCTACAGTCACGTGATCGGCCGGATGAAGTCCGTCGGCGACATCACGCAGGCCCAGGAAAAGCAGATGCTGACGGCCACGCTCGGCGTCGTGCCCCGGTCCGAAGCCGGCTGCTGAAACTGAAGCCGGCCCGGATAGCGAAAACGGGATAGCGAAAACCGGATTAGCGAAAAGAGAAGAGCGCCCGGCGGGAGCCGGGCGCTCTTCTCAATGAAAAGCAAAGGAAATCTTCAGGCGGCCTGTTCCGGCTCGAGCTGCTCGGCCGTGACCGGAGGAAGATCCTCCTTGCCGCCGGTGAACACGAACGTGCGGTAGGCCCAGAAGCGGAACACGGTCGCGATGGCGATGCCGAACATGGTCGCGACGTTGTAGCTGATGCCGTCCGTCATACCCAGGCCGTAGGTGACGGCCGCCTGCAGGCCCGCCTGGATGATCCAGCCGATGACAGCCCAGAGCAGGAACTGCCAGGTCTCCCGGATGAACTCCTTGCCGTGGCTCCGCTTGGCCCGGTAGGTCCAGTACCGGTTGCCGAAGAACGTCAGGATGATGCCACCGATGGTGCCGATGGTCTGGGCGGTGATCGCTCCCACGCCCATCCCCATGTGCAGCGGGTCCTGGATGCCCATCTGGACGACGAAACCGGCCCCGCCGACGACGAGGAATTTGAGCCCTTCGGCCCCGATGTGCCCGAAACGGTCGTACAGATCCCGGATGAGACTCAAGCTGTGTCCTCTCGCTGCGATGCTGTGACCCCGTGACCAGTGCTCAGGCTACCTTTTCTACCCGGCGCGCCTTCGGCACACCTGGAAAACCGTTCGGAATCTGATAACAGGGCGGTGTATATTCCGTCGAGTGCCTGAGGTCCTGGTCCGCGCCCGTGGTCTGACGAAACAGTTCGGCGGTTTTACCGCGGTTGACGGTATCGACTTCGATCTGTACCGCGGTGAGGCCTTCGGATTCCTCGGCCCGAACGGGGCGGGAAAATCCTCCACGATGCGGATGATCGGCTGCGTGTCACCGCCTTCGGGCGGTCAGCTTACCATCCTGGACTCCGACCCGGTGCGGGACGGTCCCGCGATCCGCGCCAGGCTCGGCGTGGTGCCCCAGGAGGACACCCTCGACGTCGAGCTCACTGTCAGAGAGAACCTTCTGGTGTACGGCCGTTATTTCGGCCTGCCGAAGAAAGTTATCCGCGAGCGCGCCGACGCGCTGCTGGAGTTCGTTCAGCTGACCGACCGGGCCCACGACAAGGTCGAGCCGCTGTCCGGCGGGATGAAGCGCCGCCTCACGATCGCCCGGTCGCTGATCAACGAGCCGGACATCCTCCTCCTGGACGAGCCGTCGACCGGCCTGGACCCGCAGGCCCGGCACGTGGTCTGGGACCGCCTGTACGGGCTCAAGCAGCGGGGCGTCACCCTCATCCTGACCACGCACTACATGGACGAGGCCGAGCAGCTGTGCGACCGCCTGGTCGTCATGGATCACGCGACGATCGTCGCGGCCGGGACCCCGCGCGAGCTCATCGAGACCTACTCCACCCCCGAGGTCCTCGAGCTGAGGTTCACCCCGGACTGCCACGAGCAGGGGGCGGGCAAACTGCGAGATCTTTATCCCGAACGGATCGAGGCTACTGCCGACCGCGTCATGCTCTACGTCTCCGACGGGGACGAGGCCCTGAAACGGGTCCGCGGCCTCGGCCTGGAGCCCTCGTCCTCCTTCGCCCGCCGCTCCACCCTGGAAGACGTCTTCCTCCACCTCACCGGCCGAAGACTGATCGACTGATGACCATCCGGGCACTGGCCTACTGGCTGACCGTCTACAAGAGGACGTGGCGGGCCTCGATCTGGTCGAGTTTCCTCGGGCCGCTGCTGTACCTGGGGGCGATGGGCTTCGGCCTGGGGTCCCTGGTCAACGCTCACGGCACGGCGCAGCTCGGCGGCGTCACCTACCTGCAGTTCGTCGGCCCGGCCATCCTGGCGGTGCAGGCGATGCAGACCGGGATCATGGAGTCGACCTACCCGGTGTTCGGCTCGGTGAAGTGGAACAAGACCTACTACGCCGCGCAGGCCACCCCGCTGACCCCGGCCGGCATCTTCCGAGGGCACCTGCTGTTCAACGCGGCGCGCATCACCATGAACTCGGCGGTGTACCTCATCGTCATGTGGGCCTTCGGCGCGGCCCGCTCGCCGTGGGTCATCCTCGGGCTGCCCGCGGCCACGCTGCTCGGCCTGGCGTTCGCCGCCCCCACCGCGGCCTGGGCCATGACCCTGAAATCGGAGGCGTCGTTCAACTACCTCTTCCGGTTCGGGATGATCCCGCTGATGCTGTTCTCGGCGACCTTCTTCCCGCTGTCCCGCCTGCCCGGCTGGCTGCGCCTGGTCGCCTACGCGACCCCGCTCTGGCACGGCGTCGCGCTGTGCCGGGGCCTGTCCCTGGGGACGCTCACCGCCGGGTCCGCCGTCATTCACGTGGGATACCTGGCCATCCTGGCCGGAATCGGCGTGTGGGCCGGCGGCGTGACGTACCGGAGGCGGCTGTATGTCTGAACCTGGCGCGGTAAGCCCGATCCGTTCGGGCTATCAGAGGGTTCTGCCGCCGTTGGGGGATCTCCGGCGGCTCAGGGGAAGCACGCACCTGATCGAACGGCATGCCCGGGCCTACCGGCACATGTGGCTGGTGTTCGCCTCCGGCGTCGCCGAGCCGCTGTTCTACCTGCTGTCGATCGGCATCGGGCTCGGCGTGCTGGTCGGGAAGGTTCCCGGCCCGGACGGGAGCCTCGTGCCCTACCGGGAGTTCGTCGCGCCCGGCCTGCTCGCCGTGTCGGCCATGAACGGCGCCATGTACGACTCGACCTTCAACGTCTTCTTCCGGCTGAAGTACGAGAAGCTCTACGACGCGGTCCTGTCGACCCCGGTCGGCCCGTTTGAGATCGCGCTGGGGGAGATCGGCTGGGCGCTGCTGCGCGGGGCGGTCTACGCGGTCGCGTTCACGATGGTCATGACCGTCATGGGGCTCATCTCGTCGTGGTGGGCACTGCTGGCGGTCCCGGTCGCGGTGCTGACCGGGTTCGCGTTCGCGGCCTTCGGCATGGCCGGCACCACGTTCATGAAGAGCTGGCAGGACTTCGACTACGTCATGCTGATCAGCCTGCCGCTGTTCCTGTTCTCCGCCACGTTCTACCCGCTGTCGGTCTACCCCCGGGCCGTGCGGGCGGTCGTGGAGTGGACGCCGCTGTACCAGGGCGTCACGCTCCTGCGCGACCTGGTGCTCGGCGACCCGGGCTGGGACCTGCTGTGGCGCGCGGCCTACCTCGCGGTCATGGGCGTCGCGGGCCTCCTGCTCGCGGCGCGCCGGATCGCGAAGCTTCTCCTGGTCTGACCGCCGCCCCTTGCGTCCGGCTTACCCAGTCGTATGTCCGGCGCAGTCCTTCGGAAAGGGGGACGGCGGGCCGGTAGCCCAGGTCGGCTTCGGCCTTCTTGACCGACAGGGCCCCCTTCGTCGCCGCGTTGACCCCGGGTGCCAGCCGGAGCGGCCCGTCTCCGAGCTGAACCGACCAGTCCGGCCATAGTCCGCGCATGACCTGCGCCAGTTCCCGGACGCTGGTGCTGGTCCCGGTCGCGACATGGTAGGCGCGGCCGCGAAGCGCCGGCGCGTCGAGGACGGCCAGGACGCCGCGAACCGCGTCGGAGACGTAGGTGAAGTCGATCCGCTGGTCGCCGCCGGATTCCAGACTGCTCGTCCTGCCGCCCGCCACGTCGGCGAGCCAGGTGAGCGGCAGCCGTTCGCGGGGAAATTCCGGGCCGTAGACCCAGCACAGCCGCGCGGCCACGTAGCCGAGGCCTCGCTGCTCCGCGTAGTAGCGGCCCAGTTGCTCGACCGCGCGCTTGGAGATCCCGTACGGCGAGACCGGGTCACCCGGCGTCTCCTCCGTGACCGGATCCGCGGCGAAGTGGCCGTAGACCTCCTCTGATGACAGGTCCACCAGCCGCCGTATCCCGAGTTCGCTGGCGGCCTCGAAGACGCTGAGTGCTCCGAGGATGTTCACCTCGGCCGCCTGCCGGGGATCGCGCGCGGTTGACGCCACCCCGACCACCGCGGCGGCGTGGATGACGCTGTCGGCGCGGCTGTCGCGCATGACGTCGCGCACCGCGTCCGGCTGGGTGATGTCGCCGCTGACCACCGTGATGCCTCTGCCCAGGACGCGAGCGGCCTCCTCCGCGTCCGGCGCGGCCGCGTCGAACACCACGACCCGGTCTCCTCGCCCGGCGAGCGCCCGGGCCAGGTGGCGGCCGATGAAGCCCCAGCCTCCCGTGACCAGGACCGTCATCGCCGTCCGCCCCCGCCCGTCCGGGCCCCCGCGCGGCGGCCGGCGTGCAGGCCCGCCCGGTAGCCCGCGGTCATGCCGACGGCCAGCGTCGCCCCGGGTGCGGGGTAGGCGTCCGCGAGCCAGAAGGCCGACGCGTTCCCCGCGGCGTACAGGCCCGCGACCGCAGCGCCGTCGCCTCGCAGTACGGTCCCGTCAGGATCGGTGACGGGACCGCCCTTGGTGCCGATCGTGCCGGCCAGGACCCGGACGGCGTAGTACGGGGCCTCGTCCAGCGGTCCCATGTTCGGGTTGGGAGCGGTCTCCGGGTCCCCGCCGTAGCGGTCATAGGGGTTGCCGCCGCGGCCGAAGTCGTCGTCTTCTCCCCGGGCGCACAGCGCGTTCCACCGGTTGACGGTGTCCTCCAGCCGCGGCCCGTCGATGCCGGCCTTCGCGGCCAGTTCCCGCGGCGACCGCCCCCGGGCGACCCAGGCCGGGGCCTCGCCGCGGGCGTTGACCCCGGGGAGCGGGTAGCGCTTGCGGAAGCCTTCGTCGAAGACCAGGTACGCCGGGTCGTTGGGGTAGGTGCCGTCCTCCCGCCGTGTGTGCATGGCCTTGCCGAACTCGTTGTACGGGGCCGCCTCGTCGGTGAACCGGGTCCCGGCCGCGTTGACGATGATCTGCCGGGGAGCGCCGCGCTCGCGGATCAGCGAACGGTAGAAAGGCTGATCGTCCATCGTCTCGCCGGGGACGGCCATCATGGGCATCCACCAGCCTTCGCCCAGGTTTTCCGTGGCGGCGCCCAGTTCGGCGGCGATCCGGAGCCCGTCGCCGGAGTTGGACGTCGGCGCGCCGGACGCGCGCTGCGGGGCGGGGTGGCAGGCGGCGCGCAGCCCCGCGTCCCAGTCGTACCCGCCCGTGGCGAGGATCACGGCGGAGACGCTGACCCGCCGCGAGCCGTCCGGGACGGCCAGTTCCGCGTGGGTGACCGTCCCGCTGGCGTCAGCGCCGACGCCGGTGAGCCGTGTGCCGGTGACGACCTGGACTCCGGCCCGGACCGCGCCGTCGAGCAGGTTCGCGACCAGCGCGACCCCGCCGGTACGGATGCCGGCGCGCATCCGCTGCGAGAGCAGCGCGCTGTCGAAGTTCCGCGGGTAGCGCCACTGCTCCCACTCGGCGTGCGTGAAGGGCAGGTATCCCGGCGGGACGCGGACGAGTGATGCCAGCGGCGTGCGCTGCCGCAGGTCGGCGGGCTCCATGTCCAGGCACCGGCCGCCGACCGTGGCGCCGGGCAGGGAGGGGTGGTAGTCGGGGTAGGAAGGCGCGGCGACGAACCGGTGCGGGCTGGCGGACTCGACGAAGCGCGCCATCGCCGGGGCGGACTCGGTGAACGCCTCGATCATCCGCCCGTGCCGGGCCGGAACGAGCGCGCGCAGGTACTCAAGCGCCGCTTGCGGCGTGTCCCCGGCGCTGGCCGGGCAGTGGTTGCCCGGCACCCATACCCGTCCTCCCGATACGGCGGTCGTGCCGCCGAGCCGGGCATCGCGCTCCACGAGGAGCACGCGTGCTCCGGCCGATGCCGCGGCCAGCGCGGCGGTCAGTCCCGCCGCGCCGCTGCCCGCGACGAGAACGTCGGTTTCGGCGGGGACGCCGGCGCCGCCGGGCCCGGTGCCGGCCGGGCTGGTCATGCGGCACCTCCGGGCCGCACGTCGGCGGCCCAGCCGGCCGCCCGCAGGGCCGCGAGGTCCGCGGCCAGCCGGGGCTCGGGGTCATCGCCGTCGACGAGTTCGTACACGGTGCTCCCGCTGAAGCCGATGTCGCGCAGCGCCGTGGCGAACGCGGCGAAGTCGACGTCGCCGCGGCCGATCGAGGTGTGCGCCCACCGGCTGGCCCAGGTGTCGCTGACGTGCGCGATGGCGACGTAGGGAGCGGCCCGCTTCACTCCTTCGGCCGGGTCCTCCTGCGCCAGCGCGTTCGCCGCGTCGTAGGCGAGGCGCAGGTGGCCGACGTTCCATTTCTCGGCGATCCGGACCAGTTCCGAGCTCGTGCCGAGGTAACCGTAGGGGCTGTTTTCCAGCGCGATCGTGATGCCGAGCGCGGCCGCCCGGTCCAGGAGCCGGCCCAGCCCGTCGTGCAGCACCGCCTCGGTCTCGTCGTCCGGCGCGGGAAAGAGGGCGTGCCGCCGGCCGGGGATGACGACGACGTAGCCGGCACCGAGATCAGCGGCGAGTTCGATCTCCGCGGTGAGCTGACGCTCGCTGATCTCCCTGATCTCGGGGTTGGTGCTGATCAGGTTGATGTCGGCGTAGCTCGGGTTGACCGAGGTGACCTTGAGGTCCAGGGCGCGCAGGGTGCGCAGCAGCGCCTGCCGTTCGTACTTGCCGAAGTGCCTGGTGAACAGGTGGGGTGAGGCGGTGGTGAGCTCGAATTCCCTGATGCCGTGGCGGGCGAGCGCGTCCAGGGCGGTGGCCAGCGGCGCGCGGTGCAGCCAGCCGAAGCTGCATCCCGCGAGCGGCAGCGGACGGGCGGGGGAGGGTGTCTCGGTCACTGGTCAGTGGCTCCCTTCGTTGCGGGCCGGAGGTTGAGGACGATGATGCGGGGGTCGGTCATGTCGGCGACGGCGTACCTGGGGCCCTCCTGGCCGTAGCCGCTGTCCTTGACGCCTCCGTAGGGCATCGCGTCCGCGTGATAACTGGAGGTGTCGTTGATCATCACGCCGCCCACCTGGAGACGGCGGGCGGCGTCGAAGGCCACGTCGATATCCCGGGTGAAGACGCCTGCCTGCAGGCCGTAGCGGCCCGCGTTGATCAGGCCGATCGCGGCGTCCACCGATCGCGCGGGCACCAGCGACACGACGGGGGCGAAGATCTCGCTGGTCATGATGCGGGTACCGGCCGCGGGATCGCGCAGCACCGTCGGCTCGAGCAGCGCGCCGTCGCGGCTGCCGCCGGCGATGACGGTCGCGCCGGCGGACGCGGCTTCGGCGATCCAGGAGCAGGCGCGCTCGGCTTCGGCCGGGGCGATCATCGGCCCGACCTGGACCGACGGGTCGCGGGGGTCTCCGGCTTTGAGGTCCGTGACCCGGGCGCGGATCCGCTCGGCGAGGTCGTCGAGCACCGTGGCCTCGGTGATAAGGCGCTGGACGCTGGTGCAGACTTGCCCGGCCTTCCGGAACCCGGCTCGCGCGACGAGGTCGGCGACGAGATCCAGGTCCGCGTCGGCGGCCACGATCGACGCGCTGTTGCTGCCCAGCTCCAGGTGGGTCTTGGTGATCCCCGACCGCTGCTTGATGAGCAGCCCGACGGCCGTCGAGCCGGTGAACGTGAGGAAGCGCACCCGCGGGTCCGCGACGAGCTCGGCGCCCGCGACTTCGCCCGTACCGCAAATCAGGTTGAGGTACCCGGGCGGGAGTCCCGCGGCGTGCAGCACCTCGGTCAGGGCTATCGCGGACAGCGGGGTCTGCTCAGCGGGCTTCAGTACCACCGCGTTGCCCGCGGCGAGCGCGGGACCGATCTTGTGGGCGACCGTGTTGAGCGGCGCGTTGAACGGGGCGATGGCGCCGACAACGCCGACCGGCACCCTGATGGTGAACGCCAGCCGCTGCTCGCTGCCGGGCGCCGCCGCCACGGGAACCTCTTCCCCGGCCAGCCGGACCGCTTCCTCGGCGGACAGGCGCAGAGTCTGCGCGGCGCGGGCCAGCTCGCCGTCGGCGTCGGCCATCGTGAACCCGGTCTCCGCGACGTAGGCGGCCTTGACGTCCGCCGCCCGGTCGAGCAGGAGCCGGGACGCGTCCGACAGGATCTCATAGCGCCGCGCCGGGGCCAGGGGCCGGGCGGCGGCCCTGACCGCGGAGGTCACGGCGTCGGTCGCGTCGCCGGGACGCGCGTGCCTGATGACGGTGATGGGCTGCCGGGTGAACTTGTCGTAGACGGGGGCTTCCGGGCCGCCCGAATGCCAGTGCCCGTCGATGAGCACGCCTGTCGGCGGGCCGGCCAGCGGCGTCGCTGCCGCAGTCGTCACGGTGGCTCCTTCTGCGTTGACTGTCGCGCCCGGGTTCCGGGCGGGGTCTTGACCGCCTCCCGAGCGTGTCATAGCGTCCTGTAATACGCAATGGCGTGCGTAATACGCAATAAGGAGGTGGCGGAACTGAACGGCGCTGAGATCATCACGGAGCACCTTGTGCGCGAGAAGGTTCCCTACGCGGTGGGCCTGTGCGGTCACGGAGACCTGGGCC
The DNA here is from genome assembly GCA_009784565.1 of Streptosporangiales bacterium. Taxonomy (GTDB): domain Bacteria; phylum Actinomycetota; class Actinomycetes; order Streptosporangiales; family Streptosporangiaceae; genus Trebonia. The sequence goes on from WRBL01000006.1 coordinate 11,204, forward strand.
TGCTCGACGCACTGGCCGCCAGGAGCGATGAGATCCAGACCATCTCGGTCCATCACGAATCGGTGGCGGGATTCATCGCGGACGCGTACTACCGGGTGCGGCAGCAGCCGCTGGCCGCCTTCGCCTCGTGCGGCCCGGGCGCGGCCAACCTGCTGGTCGCTCTCGGTTCGGCGCTGATGGACTCATCGGCGCTGCTCGCGATCACGGGCAACGTCCCGACGGCCCAGTTCAACCGGTCGCCTTTCCAGGAACTCGGCTACCACTATCAGGCCGACTTCCCCAGCGCGGCCAGGCCCTACGTCAAGCGGAGTTTCCAGGCCACCCGGGCGGCGCAGCTGCCCTTGATGATGCGCCGGGCCTTCGCGACCATGACGGGCGGCCGGCCGGGGCCCGTGCACCTGGACGTCCCGCTCGACGTGTTCGCGGAAGACACGCCCGCGGAGGCCGCGGATCCCGGACTGTGGCGCGGGGGAGTGTCCGGTCGCACCGCGGCGGCCGCCGACGACATCGACGCCGCCCTCAGCCTGCTGCTGTCGGCCCGGCGCCCCCTCATCGTCGCCGGTCACGGACTGACGGGTGAGCGCGCCGCCGAGGACCTGCGCGAACTCGCCGCCGCGTCCGGGATCCCGTTTGTCACCTCTCCGCTCGGCAAGGACCTCGCCGCCCCCGGCTCCCCGCTGTACGCGGGAGTCGCCGGCCGCAACGGCACCTACCCGGCCAACCGCGCGGCGCGCGGCGCCGATGTCATCCTGGCCCTCGGCACGATCTTCGACGACCGCTCCACCAGTTCGTGGCTTCCCGGCTACACCTACGCGATACCGCCGACCCGCCTGATTCACGTGGACGTCGACCCGGCCGTGATCGGCCGTAACTACCCCGCCGCGCTCGGGATCGCGGCCAGTCCCGCCGAGGTGCTGCGTCAGCTCATCGCGGCCGCGGCCGCCCGCCGGGACGGCGCGGACACCCGCGCGGGCGACCGGCGGCGCTGGCTGGGCGACATCGACGGATGGCGAGCGGAATGGGAGCGTCATGTCTCGCCGGGCCGGTCATCCGCCGCGGTCCCGATCAGCCCCGCCCGCGTGCTGGCGGACCTGCGCGCCGTCCTGCCGTCCGACGGCATCCTGCTGAGCGACGTGGGCGCGCATCACAACTGGATCGTCCAGGAATGGCAGCCGAACGGGCCGGGCAGCCTGCTGCAGAGCTGGGGGTTCGCCTCCATGGGCTTCGGCGCGGCCGGCGCCCTGGGCGCGCGGCTGGCGGCACCGGGGCGGCCCGTGGCGGCCGTCGTGGGAGACGGCGGCTTCCTGATGCTTCCCTCGGTCGTCGCCACCGCTGTGGAGTATGACCTTCCCGTCGTGTGGCTGGTCTGGAACAACGGCGGATTCATCTCCATCCGTGACCAGCAGCGCGGCTACTTCAAGCCGGAACGCGACCTGGCCACGACGTTCCGCTACGAGCGGACCGGAAAGCCCTACACCGCCGACTACGCGGCCATGGCCCGGGCGATGGGCGCCGAGGGATTCCGGGCGGACGACCCCGGCAGCCTCGGGGACGTCCTGGCGGCGGCGTTCGAATCCGGCAGGCCGGCGGTCGTCGACGTCACGGTCGACCCGGACGCCGTCCAGCCTGCCGTGGGCAGCTGGGACCTTCCCCCGCTGCCTCATCCGGAGCCTTCCTTCGGCTGGCCCGATCACTAACCCTCCCCGAGAGTCTCACCCCCCGAGAATCGAGGTCTCCAATGGCGGAAACCCGCACGAGCGGAACCGGGACGCCGGACACACCGGACATGACCAGACTCGCGGCGCGGGCCACCTTGGCCAGCGCCATCGGCACCACCATCGAGTACTACGACTTCTTCGCCTACGGCACCGCGGCGGCCCTGGTGTTCGGGCGGCTGTTCTTCCCCAGCGTCAGCTCGACCGCGGGTACCCTCGCCGCCTTCGCGGTCTTCGCCGCGGGCTTCGCGATCCGCCCCATCGGGGGCATCATCTTCGGGCACATGGCGGACCGGGCCGGGCGCAAGTCCGTCCTGATCATCACGCTGACCACGATGGGGATCGGCACGCTGGGAATGGGGCTGCTGCCCAGCTACGCGACGATCGGCATCTGGGCGCCTCTCCTGCTCGTCTTGCTGCGGCTCATTCAGGGACTCGCGCTCGGCGGCGAATGGGGGAGCGCCACCGTGTTCGTCTCGGAGTACGCCCCCAAGGGGAAACGGGGCCTGTACGGCGCGCTCGTCCAGGAAGGCTCGCCCGCCGGGCTCCTGCTCGGCTCCGGCCTGTTCGCGCTCATGGAACTCCTGCCGAAGGCCCAGTTCGACGCCTGGGGATGGCGGGTTCCGTTCCTGTTCAGCGCGGTCGTCGTCGCGATCGGCCTGTACATCAGGATGAACATCCTGGAATCGCCCGAGTACCTGCGCGCTGTCCGGAGCGCCGGCAAGCCCGCCAACCCCGTTGTCATGGCGGTCCGCAAGCAGCCCAGGAACGTGCTCGCCACCATCGGCGTCCGCTTCGCGCCGGACATCACGTTCTACGTGGCGGCGACGTTCCTCGTGTCCTACGGCCATGACGACCTGCATGTCGCGTCGGGCACCATGCTCGCCGGGGTCACGATCGCGGCCGCGATCGAGCTGTTCACCGTCCCGCTCTTCGGCCGGCTGTCCGACCGGGTGGGCCGCCGGCCGGTGTATATCTGGGGAGCCGTCAGCTGCGCGATCCTCGCCTTCCCGCTGTTCCTGCTCACCGCCACCCGGGTAACCGGGCTGGTATGGCTGGGGCTCATCCTGGCGTTCACGATCGCCCACGCCTCGCAGTGGTCGATCGGCGCGGCCCTGTACGCCGAGCTGTTCGACACGGAGTACCGGGCCAGCGGCACCTCGCTCGGATACAACGTGGCGCTCAGCATCGGCGGCGGGCCCGCCCCGTTCATCGCGACGGCGCTCGTCGCCGCGGCCGGGTCGTGGTGGCCCGTATCCCTGTATCTCATCGCCGCCGCGGTCATCACCATCGGCTCGGTGTACGCGGTGCGGGAGACCCGCCAGCGGGACCTGTCCCGATCCCTGGACAGCGCTGACCTGCCGAATTCACCCGGAGCCGCATCGCCGTCCGCGGCGGCCATAGACTAATGGCGGTACCCAGCAGCCTGCTTCCAGAATGGTGCGTCGATGGCCGGACCAGCCCGCGCGCCCGGCCAGGGCCGCCCCGCACGGGACGGACTCGTCGGGTCGCTGCTTCACGGGCTCGCCATCCTGGACATGTTCGAGCGGGACCGTCCGGTGATCAGCCTGCCGGAAATAGCCGAGAATCTCGGGGTGCACCGTTCCAGCGCCTCCAGGCTGGCCGCGACGCTGGCGGCCGCGGGCTATCTTCAGCCGGCCGGGGAGAAAGGCAAGTACCGGCTGGCGGGCAAGCTGGCGGCCCTGGGCGCGCTCGCGACCGACAAAGCCGAACTGCGGCGGGCGGTCCTTCCTCACCTGCGGGATCTGGTGGCCCGGTGCGGGGAGACGGGGCACCTCGCCATCCTGGACGAAGACGAAGCCGTCACCGTCGAAGTCGTCGATGGCTGGCATACCGTCCGGATGCATTCATGGGTGGGCAAGCGTTCGCCGGCGCACTGCAGTTCCATGGGCAAGGCGCTGCTCGCCGGCGTCGCGGACGACTACCTGACGACGATCTATCCCGGGCCGCGTCTTGAGAGAAGAACGCCGGCCACCATCACCGACCGTGCCGGCCTGCGGCGGCAGCTGGCTGACATACGGGCCCGGGGCTACGCCGCGGACCTGGAGGAACTCGAGGCGGATCTCTGCTGCGTCGCCGCGCCCGTTTTCGGCAGCGCGGGCGACGTGGTGGCCAGCATCAGCGTGTCGGGTCCGGCTTCCCGCATCAACGACGCAACCATCCCCGAGGTCGCCCGCGACGTGCGGCGAACCGCGTGGCGCATCAGCCAGCGACTCGGCGCGGCGCCCCGCGTCAACGGCTGGGCCGGCCTTCCCGGCGACAGCTGAGGAGTCCCGGTGAAAGCACTGATCAAGACCACCCCCGGAGACGGCGGCCTCGCGTGGCGCGACCACCCTGAACCGTCCGCCGGCCCGGGCGAGGTCACGCTGGAACTCGCGGGCGCGGGCCTGTGCCATACAGACCTCGGGATGATCCGGGGGACCTACGGGCCAGGCAGCGGGTACTCGCCGGAATTCCCGCTGGTGCTGGGGCACGAGTACGTCGGGCGCGTGATCGAAACCGGGCCGGGCGCCGGTCTCCCCGTCGGGGCACGCGTCGTCGGCAGCGCCCATCTCACGTGCGGCGCGTGCGCGTGGTGCGCCCGCGGGCGATCGATGCTGTGCGACGAGCGCAAGGTGCTGGGGCTGGACGTGAACGGGGTGTTCGCGGAACGGTTCGTCTTGCCGGCGCGCAACCTCGCGGTGCTGCCGCCCGGCATGCCGGACGAGCTTGCCGTCCTCGCCGAGCCCTTCGCCGTCGCCGCCCACGCCGTGGACGCCGCGCGGGTGACGCCGGCCGACGACATCTGCGTCGTCGGCCCCGGCACGGTCGGGCTCCTCACCGTCGGTGCCCTTGAGAATCATCACGTCACCGTGGTGGGGCGGCCCGAGGACGCCGCGCAGATGGAACGGGCGCGTCAGCTCGGAGCCGACGAGACCGTGACGACCGCGGCCGGGACCGAGCGCCTGCACGGGCGGTTCGACGTGGTCTTCGAGACCGCCGGCGCGGCGTCCGCGGTCACGACGGGAACCAGGCTGCTCGGCCGCGGCGGCCGGCTCGCGTGCGTCGGGCTGCCCGCGCAGGAAGCCCGTTTCTCCTCGGCCCGGCTCTCATGGAACGAACAGACGATCATAGGGTGCCGCGCCTACGACCTCTCCACCTGGGCATCGGTCCCCGAACGGCTCGCCGCCGCCGCGGGACTGGCGTCCCTCGTCACGCACACCGTCCACCTGTCCGACTACCAGCATGCGCTCGACCTGGTCCAGACCCGGCAGGCGACCAAGGTCCTGCTGCGAGCGGACCCGCCAGAGCACCCCGTCAGGGCTTCTTGAGGATCAGGGCTTCTTGAGGGTCAGGGCTTCTTGAGGAAGGCGCGCCGGATCGCGAAGCTTCTGCGGATATCGCTCGCGTAGTACGCTCTGCGATAACAACGATCATGACGGGAACTGAAGACGCGCATGCCATCACCACGGCAGTCGGGGGGATTGCCGGCCGAGTCGACGAGCTTCGTCGGGCGCGAGGCCGAGCTGGCCTACCTCGCTCAGGTCGTGCGGACCGGCCAGGTGCGGGACGCCGACGGGCGTCTGGAGCGAGCCCGGGTCATCACGGTCACCGGCGCCGGGGGCGTCGGCAAGACCCGCCTCGCGCTGAGGACCGCGCGGCTGGTGGCGGGCGACTTCGCCGATGACGTGTGCCTGGTCCGGCTGTCGCCGCTGCGCGCCCCGGACCTCCTGCCGAACACGGCCGCCGCCGCGCTCGGCCTCGTCCTGACCGACCGCGACGCGATGGACGCCGTCCTGGCCTACCTGCGCGACCGCCGCGTGCTGCTGATCCTCGACACGTGCGAGCACCTGATCGACGCCGCCGCCGACTTCGCGCGGAAGGTGACGGCCGAGGCGGACGGCGTGACCGTGCTGGCGACCAGCCGGCAGCCGCTCGGCATGGACGGCGAGCACCGGTTCGGCCTCGCTCCGCTTCCGGTCCCCGAATCCGACCGCGACCTGGCCGGGGGCGACGCCGCCGACCTGTTCGTCCAGCGGGCCTCGACGGTGGCCCCCGGGTTCACGCTCGACGACGAGAGCCGCGCCGACGTCATCACGATCTGCCACCGGCTGGCCGGGATTCCCCTCGCCCTGGAGCTCGCGGCGGTCCGGCTGCGGGCCCTGAGCCTGCGGGAACTGGTGGCGGGCTTCGGCATGGAGATGACCACCGGGTCCCGGCGGACCGGCGTTCAGCGGCACCGGGACCTGCGGTCGGCCCTCGGCTGGAGCTACGACCTGTGCGGCGAGGCGGAGAAGACGGTCTGGCGACGGCTGTCGGTGTTCGCCGGGAACTTCACGTTCGCCGCCGTCACGTCCGTGTGCGCGGGCCATGACCTGGACCGCGACGAGCTCGCGTCCGCCCTCGACGAGCTGGTCCGCAAGTCGGTGCTGGTCCAGGTCGGGGACGACGACGAGGACCGGTACCGGATGCTCGACCCGATCCGCGAGTTCGGCGCCGACGAGCTGAACGCGGCCGGCGACGGGCAGGCCGTCCGCGGCCGGCACATCGCCTACTACCTCGGCCTGGCCCGGGACTTCCACACCTACTCGGTGAGCGAGTCCCAGCTCCGCCGGTACGCCGAGCTCCGGCGCGAGCACCCGAACATCCGCGCCGCGATGGAGTACGCGTTCGTCATGGACGGGAACGAGCGGGCGGCCGTCGAGATCTCGACGGCGCTGTTCCTGTTCTGGCACATGGCGGGCCTGGCCTGGGAGGGGGAGTACTGGCTGAACCGCTCCCTGGAGCGCTGCGGCCGCACCTCCCCGCTGCGCCCGCGGATCCTCTCGGTCCGGGCGTTCCTGCGCTGCATCCTCGGCGAGTTCGACCCGGGACGCCAGGACGCGGTCGACGCCATCCGGGAGGCCGAGCGGGCGGGGGACGCCCTCAACGTCGCCCGGGCCCACTGCGCCCTGCACCGGGCCCTCACCTGGAGTGACGACCTCGCCTCCGCGGGCACCATCGCGAAGACGGCCTACCGCCTGCTGAAGGAGGAGAAATCCGAGCTGGGCCTGGCCCAGCTGGCCCAGCAGGTGGTCTTCGCGGAGCTGCGGGCCCGCGACACCGCCGCGGCCGCGGCGGCGGCGACCGACGGCCTGGACCGGCTGCCCCGGGGAGAGTTCTGGGCCCGCGGCTACCTTCTGTTCCAGCTGGGCCTGTGCCAGTTCGTCGGCGGCGACGCCGAGACGGGCACCGCCAGCGTGCGCCGGGCCCTGCAGCTCAAGCACGAGCTCGGCGACGTCACCGGGGTCGGCTACTGCGTGGGGGCCCTCGGGCTGCTGGCGGCCGACCAGGAACGGCACGAGCGGGCGGCGTGGCTGTTCGGCGCGGCCGAGGCCCGCTGGGAGCTGGTCGGGCGCCGGTTCACGGGCAACCCGTTCATGGAATCCTGGCACCAGCGCGCGACCGCCGCCGCCCGCGCCGCCCTCGGCCCCGAGAAGTACGAGCGTCTGTGGGACGACGGGATGACCGCCGGCCCCTCCGCGATCGCCCTGGTCGCCACCCGGGACTCCGACAGCCCGGCCCGCGACTTCCAGTAGGCTTCGGCGGGTGCGGGAGGAACAACCGGGGGCGTTTCGGGACGGGATGACCTGGGTCATCGCCCTCGCGGTGTTCGCCGCGTACCTGACGATCTCGCTGTCCCGGCTGCGCACCCTGAACCCGATGTCGTGGGATCTCGGCATCTACACCGAGTACGTGAAACAGTACGCGGACCTGCGCGTGCCGGTGGTCGACGTCCGCGGCGCCGGGTTCAATCTCCTCGGGGATCACTTCCAGCCGATCGTGGCGCTCATCGCGCCGTTCTTCCGGGTCTTCCCCTCGCCCGCGACCCTGCTGGCGGCGCAGGCGGCGCTGACCGCGCTGTCGGTGTTCGGCGTGGCCGGCGCGGGCCTGGCGCTGCTGGGGTCGCCCTGGCGGGCCCGGGCCGTGGCTCTCGCCTACGGGTTCTCCTGGGGCCTGCAGCAGATGATCGACTTCGATTTCCACGAGATCGCCTTCGCCGTGCCGCTGCTGGCGTTCTCGCTGTCGGCCCTGGCCCGCGGTCGCTGGCGGGCCTGCGTGGCCTGGGCGCTCCCGCTGGTGTTCGTGAAGGAAGACCAGGGATTCACCGTCGCCGCCATCGGGCTGCTGGTGGCCGCCGTCGGCTGGCGGTCGGGGGACCGGGCGCGGACCCGCGGCGGGGCCCTGCTGGCGCTGTGGGGGCTGGCCTGGTCGCTGCTCGCGATCACGGTGATCATCCCGGCCCTCAACCCGCAGCACCACTACTACTACTGGAAGGACGGGGCGGCGCCCGGGGTCTCGCCGGCCGGGCTGCTGGCACAGCCGTTCCACGGGTCCGGCGAGAAGCTGCACACCCTCCTTTTCCTCCTTCTGACCACCGTCTTCATCTGCCTGGGCTCGCCGGCGGCGCTGGTCACGCTGCCGAGCCTCGCGCTGCGGTTCGTCTCGGCCAACACGGCTTACTGGGGCACGCTGTGGCACTACAACGCCACGGTCATGCCGATCCTGTTCATCAGTGCGATCGAGGTGATGGGCCGCTGGCGCCGCTCGGGGAACCGGGTTCTGTCCCTGGTGCCGCGGTTCGGGCCCGCGGCGATGGTCATAGCGGCCTGCGCGTTCGCGTTCCAGTTCCCGCTGCGGGACCTGTGGGACGGGACCGCGTACGCCTCCGGCGGCCCCCGCGCGGCGGCCGCGGACGCCGCGATGGCCCGCGTGCCGGACGGCGCGGCCGTCCAGACCACCCTGGACCTCCTGGCGCCGCTGGCGGCCCGCACCGACACGTTCTGGATCGGCAACCCCGGAAACCCGGCCACCCGGTACGTCGTCTTCGACGGCCTCGACAGCGGCTACTCGCCCGCTCCCGGCGACGTCCCCGCCTTCATCCAGCAGATTCTCCCGCGCGACGGCTACCGCGTCATCTTCTCCGACGACGACATCTACGTCTTCGAACGGTCCTAGGCCGGCCCCTTGCGGCGGAGGGCGCGGCCACGGTAGGAAACTGGAGTCGTGGCTTTTTACCCGCGGGTAGAGAGCCGCGTGCCAGATGTACTTCGAGAGAGGAATGCAATGCCGCAGCGTATCGCTATCGTCACCGGGTCCGCCCGGGGCATCGGCGCCGGAGTCGCCAAGCGACTGGCCGCCAACGGCATGGCCGTCGCGGTCCTCGACCTGAAAGAGGCGGACTGCGCGGACACGGTCTCCGAGATCGAGAAGGCCGGCGGGAAGGCGATCGCGGTCGGCGCGGACGTGAGCCAGGCCGACCAGGTCGAGGCGGCGGTGGCCAAGGTCGTCTCCGGGCTCGGCGAGCCGACGGTGCTGGTCAACAACGCGGGCGTCATCCGGGACAACATGCTGTTCAAGATGACCGAGAGCGACTGGGACACGGTCCTGGGCGTTCACCTCAAGGGCGCGTTCCTGATGACCCGGGCCGTGCAGCAGTACATGGTCAACGCCAAGTGGGGCCGGGTCGTCAACCTCTCCTCCACGTCGGCGGTCGGCAACCGGGGCCAGGTCAACTACTCCGCCGCCAAGGCCGGCATGCAGGGCTTCACCAAGACCCTGGCCATCGAGCTCGGCAAGTTCGGCGTCACGGCCAACGCGGTGGCTCCCGGCTTCATCGCGACCGACATGACGGCCGCCACGGCCGCCCGCGTCGGCGTCTCCTTCGAGGACTTCAAGAAGGGCGCCGCCAGCCAGATCCCGGTGCAGCGGGTCGGCGCGCCGGAGGACATCGCCGCGGCGATCTCCTACTTCACCAGCGAGGAAGCCGGCTTCGTGTCCGGCCAGGTGCTGTACGTCGCCGGCGGCCCGGTCTCCTGAGAGCGACCCGGTTTTCTGAGAGGAGACAATGGCGTTGAGCACCACGGCCAGCGACGAAGCTGAGCTGCGCGAGGCGATCCGCGCCTTCATAGCGGAACACGACCCGGCGAGCGTCCCGAGCGCCGAGTTCAACAACGCCAGGTTCGACGCCGGGCTGGCCGCCGTGACCTACCCGGTAGGGCACGGCGGCCGCGGCCTGGCGCGCGGCCTGCAGGCGGTAGCCGACGCCGAGTTCGCGAGGGCGGGAGCCCCCGAACGCGACCAGGCCCGCAATGTCATCGGCCTGGGCATGGCCGCTCCGACGATCCTCGCCTACGGCACCGGCGAGCAGATCTCACGCTGGCTCCGCCCGCTGTGGACCTGCGAGGAGATCTGGTGCCAGCTGTTCAGCGAGCCGGGTGCCGGCAGTGACGTGGCCGGCCTGGCCACCCGCGCCGTGAAGGACGGCGACGAGTGGGTCGTCAACGGGCAGAAGGTCTGGACGTCACTGGCCCACCACGCCAAGTGGGGCCTGCTGGTCGCCCGCACCGACCCTGACGTCCCCAAGCACGCGGGCCTTTCCTACTTCGTCATCGACATGGAACAGCCCGGGGTCGAGGTCCGCCCGCTGCGACAGGCCACGGGCGAGGCCGAGTTCAACGAGGTCTTCCTCACCGATGCCCGCGTGCCTGACGCCAACCGGCTGGGCAACGTCGGCGACGGCTGGAAGGTGGCCACCACCACGCTGATGAACGAGCGGGTGTCCATCGGCAGCGGGCGCAGCGTGCCCCGGGAGGAAGGCGTCATCGGCTACGCCGCCGCGTCCTGGCGCCAGCACCCGGAACGGCGCGGCCACGACGCCCACCAGCGCCTGCTGCGCCTGTGGGCCGAGTCCGAGGTCGCCCGGCTGGCGGGCGAGCGCCTGCGCCAGCAGATGGCCGCCGGGGAACCCGGGCCCGAGGGCTCCGCGGCCAAGCTGACCATGGCCCGCCTGAACCAGCAGATCACCGGCTGGGAGATCGAGTTCGAGGCCGAGGACGGGCTGCGCTACGACGACTGGACCATGCGCCGCGACGCTACCCGCGGCTACGAGAGAGGTCCCGGGTTCCGTTACCTGCGTTCGAAGGGGAACTCCATCGAGGGCGGGACGTCGGAGGTCCTGCGCAACATCATCGCCGAGCGCGTGCTCGGCCTCCCGGCCGAGCAGCGGGCCGACAAGGGCGTCGCCTGGAAGGACATACCGCGGTGACCGTGGATCTTCTCTACACCGATGACGAGCGGACCCTGGCCGACGCGGTCCGCTCCCTCCTGGCCGACCGGGCCCCGGTGACCGGCCTGATCAAACGGGTCGAGCAGCCGGACACCTACGACGCCGGCCTGTGGCGGACGGCGGCGGCCGAGATCGGCCTGGCCGGCCTGCTCATCCCCGAGGCCCTCGGCGGCGCCGGCGCCTCCTACCGGGAAGCGGCCGCCGTGGCCGAGGAGTTCGGCGCCGGCGTCGCGCCCGTCCCGTACCTGGGCAGCGCCGTGGTCGCGACGACGGCCCTCCTGGCCGCGGCCCGGGCCAGCGCCGGCCGGGCCGAGGGCACCGCGCCCTCGCCCGCGGCGGCACTGCTGAAGCGGCTCGCGTCCGGGGACGCCACGGCGGCCCTCGCGGTCGAGTTCTCGGCCTTCCCGCCGGCCCTGCCCGCCGCGGGCGTGCGGGTATCCGGGGCCCGGCCGGGCGACGACGAGGACGGGGTGACGAGGCTGCGCGGCACCGTCCGCTCGGTCGCGGACGCGCTGCCCGCGGGGGTGCTGCTGGTACCCGCCGACGGCGTGCCCGGGGCCCTGTACGCCGTGGAGGCCGACGCGCCGGGAGTCCACGTGGCCCCGGTGGTGTCGCTGGACATGACCCGCCAGCTCGCGGACATCACGTTCGACGACGCCCCGGGCCGGCGGGTGGCGGCCGGCGAGGCGGCGGACGCGGCGGTCGCCGACGCCCTGACCGCCGGGGCGGTGGTGCTCGCGGCCGAGCAGCTCGGCCTGGCCCAGCGGTGCCTGGACATGACGGTCGCCTACGTGAAGGAACGCAAGCAGTTCGCCCGGCCGGTCGGCTCGTTCCAGGCCATCAAGCACCGCCTGGCCGACCTGTGGACCGCGATCGCCCAGGCCCGGGCCGCCTCCCGGTACGCGGCGGCCTGCCTGGCCGCCGGGGACCCGGACACGGCGGTGGCGGCGGCCCTGGCCAAGTCGGCCTGCGGCGACGTCGCGGTGCTGGCGGCGGAGGAGGCCGTTCAGCTGCACGGCGGGATCGGGTTCACCTGGGAGCACCCGGCCCACCTGTACCTGAAGCGGGCCAAGGCGGCGGCGGTGGGCTTCGGCACCGCCGGGGCGCACCGGGAAACCCTGGCCGCCCTGGTCAACCTTCCCGCGCCGGCCTAGCCTTCGCCGGGACCCGCGGCGGCGCGGCGAGGCCGGTCGGCCTCGCCGCCGCGCTGCGCGGGCATAGCGGGCGCCTGCGGCTGGCCGGCCTGCTCCGGCTCGCCAGCCTCGGGCCCGGCCTGCCTCGGCCCGGGTATCACCGTCACGTTGGCGCCCGGGGCCGGCCCGCGGCCCGCGGGCGCCGGCCGGGCCTGCGTCCGGCCGGACGCCGGTTCCCCGGCCGGCCGGGGACCGAGGTAGAAGTCCGCCTCGCGGTCGGCGAACACCGCGTCGGACTGCCGGCTCGGGGCGACACTGCGCCCGCACTCGGAGACGTGGGTTCCGCCGAGCACCGGGCCGTAGCGCTCGGGCGCCTTCCGGCGGCGGCCGCCCGGATTGCGGGACACGACCGTTATCGCGGTCAGCCAGAAGGCCAGGGCGGCGATGGCTACGATCACCACCGCCCAGATCCCGGCGGGCGACGCGACCGTCCGTACTGCCTCGTTCATCGCGAACATCTCATGAGCCCCCATGACGGGCACCATCCCCTGCCGTCCATTGTGCCCCCGCCAGGGCCGATCAGTCACGGGCCCGCCCGCGGACCATGGAATCCGGCCTCCGGCCGGGCCCTGAGGTCGTGACGTAACGTGGTCGCGCGCCCGGGTTCACGTAACGTTCGCGGGCGCGCGGTCCGCGCTGTCTCCGTCCCGGATTACGCTGGAAGCGGGAGCCGCCACCCTCCGCGGCCTCCGGAACGGATGGAGAATGAACGGACCTCTGGTCACGACCACGACCCTGGTGACCACTGACGGCGTCCCGATCGACGCCGTCCACCTGCCCGTTCCCGCCGGGGAACGGGACCTCGCGATCGTCATGGCCCACGGCTTCACCCAGTCCTGGCAGCGGCCGATGGTGTGGAAGATCGCCAAGCGCTTCAACCGGGCCGCGGGCGTGGTGACGTTCGACTTCCGGGGCCACGGCCGTTCCGGCGGGCTGTCCACGCTGGGGGCCAAGGAGATCCACGACCTGGACGCGGCGGTCAGCTACGCGCGCCATCTCGGCTACCAGCGCGTGGCCACGGTCGGCTTCTCGATGGGCGGCTCCATCGTGCTGCGCCAGGGCGGGCTGCTCGGCGGCGTGGACGCCGTCGCGTCGGTCAGCGGCCCCGGCCACTGGTTCTACCGGGGCACCGCGCCGATGCGCAAGGTCCATTTCGCGGCCGAGACCCGGCCCGGCCGCCTGTTCGCCCGGTACGCGCTCAAGACCAGGATCGCCGCGGACGGCTGGAACCCTGAGCCGGAGCCGCCCGCCACCGCCGCGGCGCGCATCGCCCCGGCGCCGGTGCTGATCGTCCACGGCGACAGCGACATGTTCTTCCCGGCCGACCACGGCCGCGAACTGTACGACGGCGCCCGCGACCCGAAGGACCTGTGGATCCTCCCCGGCTTCGGCCACGCCGAGCGCGCCACCGACGACTCCCTCACCGACCGCATCGCGGCCTGGGTCAGCGACAAGACCGGCGTGGCGACGGTGACCGCGGACGGGGCCGCGGAGGTGACCGCCGACGGCTCCCGGTAGGCGGGCCGGCTTACCAGCTGGTCGCCAGCGGCATCCCCTCGGCGTATCCCGACGTGGACTGCACTCCCACCACGGCCCGTTCCGCGAACGAGGGCAAGTCGGCGGCCCCGGCGTAGGTACAGGAACTGCGCAGCCCGGCGACGATCATGTCCAGCAGGTCCTCCACACCCGGGCGCGCCGGGTCGAGGTACATGCGGGCCGAGGAGATGCCCTCCTCGAACAGCGCCTTGCGGGCCCGCTCGAAGGCGCTGTCGCCCGCCGACCGCATCCGCACGGCCCGCGCCGACGCCATCCCGAAGCTTTCCTTGTACAGCCGCCCGTCCGGGTCGCGGAACGCGTCCCCCGGCGACTCGTACGTGCCGGCGAACCAGGATCCGACCATGACCGACGACGCGCCGGCGGCCAGAGCGAGGGCCACGTCGCGGGGGTGGCGCACCCCGCCGTCGGCCCACACGTGAGCGCCCAGGGACGCGGCCTCGGCGGCGCACTCCAGGACGGCGGAGAACTGCGGCCGCCCCACCCCGGTCATCATCCGGGTGGTGCACATCGCGCCGGGCCCGACCCCGACCTTGACGATACTGGCCCCGGCCTCCACGAGATCGGCCACGCCGGAGGCCGTCACCACGTTCCCCGCGACGACGGGCACCGCCGGGGACAGCTCGCGTATCGACGTCAGCGCGGCGATCATCTTGTCCTGGTGCCCGTGCGCGGTGTCCACGACGAGCACGTCGGCCCCGGCGTCGAGCAGCAGCTTGGCCTTGGCCGCCACGTCCCCGTTGACGCCGACGGCGGCGGCGACGCGCAGCCGGCCGGAGGAGTCCACCGCGGGGGAGTACAGGGTGGCGCGCAGCGCCCCGGTGCGGGTCAGGACGCCGGCGCAGGCGCCGTCCGCGCTCACGACGGGCGCGATCCGGTGCCGCCCGGCGTGGAGCTTCTCGAACGCCTCTGACGGCGGGGTGCCGGCGGGCAGCGTGAACGGATCGGCGGACATCACGGCGCCCAGCTGCGTGAAGCGGTCGACGCCCGAGCAGTCGGCCTCGGTCACGACGCCGGCCGGCGCCCCGTCGGAGGAGACCACGATCACCGCGCCGTGGGCCCGCTTGGGCAGCAGCGCGAGCGCGTCTCCCACGGTGTCGCCGGGCGACAGGGTGATCGCCGTGTCGGCCACGAGGTCGCGGGCCTTGACCCAGGCGATGACGTCGGCGACCACGTCGGAGGGAATGTCCTGCGGGATCACCGCGAGCCCGCCGCGGCGGGCGATGGTCTCGGCCATCCGGCGGCCGGAGACCGCGGTCATGTTCGCGGCGACGACGGGGATCGTGGCGCCGCTGCCGTCCCGCGTGGTCAGGTCGACGTCGAGCCGGGAGGCGATCGCGCTGCGCCCGGGCACCATGAAGACGTCGCTGTAGGTCAGGTCGGTGGCGGGCTGCTTGTCCTGGAGAAATCGCACATACCTAGTTTTCACCGGTACCACCGGTGACTTAACCAGCGGTCAGGCCGAACGCCGCGAACATGATGTCGGCGATCTTGTTGGCCATCTCCTCGACCGGCAGTTCTACCTCTTCGTCCCCGGGCAGCATGATGTCCGTGGTGGCGACGAAGTTCACCTTCTCCAGCATCATCATGCAGGCGAACGCGGTGAGCTCGGGGTTGTCCTGGTGCCGGCCGGCGGTCGCGGCGGCCGCCGTCATGCCGGTGGTCATCGACTCGGTGATGCTGTAGAACAGCCGCAGCGCGTCGCTGAACATCTCCCCGGGCGCGTTGGCCGAGCTGAGCGTGCGCAGCACCGTCGAATGCGCCTCGTAGACGGTGAAGAACTTCCGGATCCACTGCCGCAGTACCGTCAGCCCGGTCTCGCCGCAGGTGACGACCGGGAAGTCGCCCGCCACGATCTCCATATCGTGCAGCGCGTCCCGCAGCAGCGCCTTGAACAGGTCTTCCTTGTTCGAGAAGTACAGGTAGAAGGTGCCGTGCGAGATTCCGGCCCGGTGGACGACGTCGTCGACGCGGACCCCCTCGAAGCCGCGTTCCTTGAACTCGATGAGGCCGGCCTCGAGCAGCTTGCGCACGGTTTCCCGCCCCTGCGCGCGCAGTTCCCTGTCCTGTGCCGGCGTGCCGCCGCCCAGTGAGGGCCGGCTGCTCGGCTTGCGCGCGGAACGGACGCCCGCGCGGCCCCGGTTCGCGGGCGAGTGGCCCGCTCCGGCGGCGTGTGATGGCCCGGCGCCGTGTGCCTGCGCCCCCCCGTGGGCAGTGGTGGTGCCCGCTTGTCTGGGGCTCCCGTCTGCCTCTTGCTCCATGATCAGCAGCCTATCGGTAACCGGCCGCGTTCCCGTGCATACGAGTACAGTTAGGGAATTGTGAAGCGCGTGACCTTCCGGCGGCCGGCGTTCCGCCGTCGGCTGGTGTTCCGCGGCCGCCGGTCGGCCGTTATCGGCACCGGCGTCGGCGCGGCCGTGGTGGCCGCGGGCGCGTGCCTGGCGCTCATGGCCGGCGCCGCCGCTCCTGCGCCGGACCCGGCCGCGAAGGCTTCCCCGGCGAAGGCGCCGCCGGCGTCCGCCCGCCCGCCGCGGGCCGCGCAGGACGCCTCGGTCGGCCCGGCGCCGCAGCGCCTGATCGTGCCCGACGTCATCGCGTCCGTTCCGGGCGGCATCACCGCGGCTGACCTGGCGAAGCTGCGGAAGATCCCGCAGGTGAGGAATCTCCTGCCGATCTCCGGCGGCCGGGTCACGGTCGGCGGCGAGCCGGTCACCCTGCTCGGGGCGTCGGGCGCGAAACTGCGGCCGTGGACGCCGCCGGACACGGCGGGCGACGCGGCCGTGTGGTCTCATCTCGCCGCCGGGAACCTTGTCCCCGCCGCGCCGACGGCCCGCGCGGACGGCCTGCGGCCGGGGGTGAAGTACCCGGTCAGCGCCGCCGTGCGCACCGGGATCCGGACGGGCCCCGCCGCGACGCTGGGCGTCGCGGGCGTCGGCGGGATCGTCGGCGACGCCGAGGCGGCCCGCCTCGGCCTGGTGAGGAACTTCGCCGTCCTGGTCAACGCGCCGGCCGCGAGCATGACCGCGCTGACCGGCCAGGTCCGTGCCGCCCTCGGCCGCCGCAGCCAGGCGATCCGCCTCGCCCCCGAGACGGTCGCCGCCGGCAGCCTGCCGGTCGAGACGCACGTCCGGATCTCGGCCCGCCGCCCGGACAGCTACCTGGACCTGTACCGGCAGTCGGCGGCCCGCTACTGCCCGGGCCTGTCCTGGACGGTTTTGGCCGCGATCGGCCAGATCGAGAGCGGCGACGGGGCCAACGTCGGGCCGTCCAGCGCCGGGGCGCTGGGGCCCATGCAGTTCGAGCCGTCCACCTGGAAGACCTGGGGCATGGCCGCGTTCGGGCAGGCGGGCGCCCCGGACATCATGAACCCCCTCGACGCCGTCCCCTCTGCGGCCAGGATGCTGTGCGCGTCCGGCGCCGCGTCCGGCGGGTCCGGCCTGCGCTCGGCGATCTTCGCCTACAACCACGCCACGTGGTACGTGGACGAGGTGCTCGCCCTGGCCAGCGAGTACGCCTCCGAGTTCGGGCGCTGACCGCGCTCCTGGTTGGATAGGACACATGCCCGCGTACGACGCTTTCCTGCTGCTGTCGTTCGGCGGTCCCGAGGGGCCCGACGACGTGATGCCGTTCCTGGAGAACGTGACCCGGGGCCGCGGCGTCCCCCGTGAGCGCCTTTCCGGCGTGGCGGAGCACTACTACGCGCGGGGCGGGGTCAGCCCGATCAACGGCCAGTGCCGGGAGATGCTCGCCGCGATCAAGGCGGCGGGCCTGGACCTGCCGGCCTACTGGGGCAACCGGAACTGGGCGCCGTTCGCGGAAGACACGGTCCGGCGGATGGCCGACGACGGGATCGAGCGGGCCGTGGCGTTCGTCACGTCCGCCTACAGCTCCTACTCGGCCTGCCGCCAGTACCTCGACGACATCGACCGCGCGGTCGCGGCCGTCGGACCGCGGGCTCCCCGGATCGACAAGATCCGCCCGTACTTCGGCAACCCCGGCTTCATCGAGCCCTTCGCCGACAGCACGCGGGCCGCGCTGGAGACCCTGCCGGCGGGCCAGCGGGACGGTGCCCGCCTGGTGTTCACCGCGCACAGCGTCCCGGCCGGCATGGCCGCCGCCAGCGGCAGCCCGTCGGCGGGCACCGCCGCCCCGGCGATCGCCGGCGGCCGGTACGAGGCCGAGCTCAGGCAGGCCTCGGCCCTTATCACCGAACGGATCGGCCGTTCCAGCGCCGGGTTCGACCTGGTCTGGCAGTCGCGGAGCGGCCCGCCGTCGGTGCCCTGGCTGGAGCCGGACGTCTGCGACCACATCCGGGCCCTGGCCAAAGGCGGGGTGCCCGCGGTCGTGGTGGTCCCGGTGGGATTCGTGAGCGACCACATGGAGGTCGTGCATGACCTGGACACCGAGGCCCGGGAGGTCGCGGAGTCCCTGGGGATGGGCTTCGCCCGGGCGGCCGCCCCCGGGTCGACGCCGCGGTTCGCGAAGATGGCGGTCGACCTGGTGGCCGCGGCCGCCGCGGACCCCGGGACCGCCGTCGGCTGCCCCGAAGACTGCTGCCGTTACATCCCTCGACGCCCGGGAGGCGCTGCGTGAACACCGAACTGCTGACCCTGGCCGTGGAGGTCGCCCGGGAAGCCGGCGAGCTGCTGGATTCCTTCAAAGGCCGGGTGTCGGTGGCCGACACCAAGTCCAGCCCGACCGACGTCGTCACCGAGATGGACCGGAAGGCGGAGGAACTGATCCGTTCCCGGATCCTGGCCCGGCGCCCCGGCGACGCCATCCTCGGCGAGGAGGAGGGCCAGACCGGCGATTCCGGTGACTCGGGTGTCCGCTGGGTCGTGGACCCTCTCGACGGCACCGTGAACTACCTGTACGGGCTGCGGGACTGGTCGGTGTCCATCGCCGCCGAACGCGGGGGCGAGATCGTGGCCGGGGCCGTGTTCGCGCCCCGGGCCGGGGAACTGTTCACCGCGACCCGGGGCGGCGGCGCCTGGCTGTCCGGCCCGGACGGCGGCCCGGGGGAGAAGCTGAGCGTCGGCCCCGGCGTGGCCCTGGACCGCGCCCTGGTGGCGACCGGCTTCGGCTACCGGGCGGAGCGGCGCCAGGTACAGGGAGAGGTCGTGGCGGCCCTGCTGCCCCGGATCCGGGACATCCGCCGGGGCGGGTCGGCCTCGGTCGACCTGTGCGCGCTGGCCCTGGGCCGGGTGGACGCCTACTACGAGCGGGGCCTGAACTACTGGGACTACGCCGCCGGCGCCCTCGTCGCCGAAGAGGCGGGCGTGAAGGTCGGCGGCCTGAAGGACCCCGCCCCCGGCACGTCGATGACCGTCGCGGCCGCCCCGCCCCTGTTCGACGAGCTGTCGGCGGCCCTGTCGGCCCTCAACCCCGAACGCGACGCCTGACGCCGTGATCCTCGACGAAAAGGACGTTAGCCGCTATAGCACTCATGTTAGGGCTAACATCTTGAAAAGCTTGAAATGGTGAAAGGCGATTAGAAATACGCCCAAAATTCCTGCTAAAAAATGACGTTTGCCATTAGAGAGGCAAATCGTAACTTGCCGGACTCGTGGTACAGTTTGGGGCATTAGCGGTCGGAACTAAGGTGCGAACCAGGATGAACTCCGTCCCGGTGCGGGGAATCGTATTGCCTGCGGCGGGTTATTGGCTTTCGTGCGCGGATCCTTATCGCGGCCCTATTTGAGCAGTCATAGCGAAGGCGTGAGAACGCGACGGCAGTGTCGCGCTGATGACGGTTCCAAGTGCGGTTTTCGCCGCCCGCGGCGGCACTCCTGCGCCATCGTCAGCCATTAGAGGAGAAGAGTGACCCGCGAACGAGCTTTCGTGCGCCATGCCGCGTGCAGACTTGCCGTCGTCGTACTCATCAGCCTGTCCGTGACCGGCGTGGTCAGCTGGCAATCGGCTGGAAGCGGTCGCGCGTCCGCGGCGGTAGCGCCGTCCGCGTCATCGGAGAGCGGCCTGCCGCAGCCGATCGGCTTCTGGAGACTGGGCCCGGGTCCGAAGGGCGCCGCCGCCGCGTCCGTCGCGGACGGCGGCTCCGGAAAGCACTCGCTCGCCGGACAGAACGTCATCTGGTGCCCGGTCAGCACGTGTGCCGCGTTCAACGGCAGCGACGCCGCGTTCACCACCTCCGGCCCGGTCGTGAACACCGGTCCGGGCAGCAGCTTCACGGTCTCGGCTCAGGTCAAGCTCAAGACGCTGCCGGCCGGCGGCCAGTCCGCCACGGCCGTGGGCCAGGACGGGGGCAGTCACGGCAACAGTTCCTTCTACCTGCAGTGGAATGGAACGAAGAAGTGCTGGGCATTCGCGAGGGAAACCGACCAGACCTTCGGATGCGACGGCAAGTACACCGGCGTCTGGGCCCGCCTTACCGGCGTCTACAACGGATCCAGCGGGAAAGCCGCGCTCTACGTCAACGGGAAGCTGGCCGGGACCACGGCGGATTCCGCCCCTGCCGCCAGCAACGGCCCCGTGACCATCGGCCGCGCCATGTTCCAGGGCAAGCAGGCTGACTGGTGGCCCGGCTCCATCCGGAACGTCGAGCTCTTCGGGCAGGCGCTGAGCCCGGCCCAGGTCCACGCGATTGCCGCCCTGGTCGCCTCGGGGTCGTCCGCGACCGCCCCGGCTCCGTCCGCGGCGCCTTCCCCGGCGGCGTCCGCCGCGCCCAGCCCAACGGCGTCCGCGCCTTCCCCGGCGGCGTCCGCGGCCACCGCGTCGCGGGCGAGCAGCCCGGCGCCGTCAGCGTCCGGCTCCCGGGGCGGGACGTCCGCCACGGTGTGGATCGCGATCGGGATCGCGGTCCTGGTCATCGCCGCGCTCATCGGCGCGTTCGCGCTGTACCGGCGCCGCGGGAAGCCCGCCGCGCGCGGCGCCGCGCGAAGCGCCGCGCCGGCGTCGGCCGACCGGTCCGGGATCTGGGCCATCGACCGTGCCCTCAGGGCCCTGACCACCGCGTGCGACGACCAGGGCATCGCGTTCCCCGGCGCCTACCTCGTCACCGTGGACGCGGAGTCGATCGCGGTGACCGTGTCCAGGCCGTCGACGAGGAGCCCGGCGGGGTGGGCGGCGTCGAGCGACGGGCGAACCTGGAGCGCGCGGCTGTCGGAACTGCAGACGTCCAGCGTCCGCGATACCGGCGGGAACTCCTTCGCCGGCCTGGCGATGCTGGGAGCGTCGGAGGACGGCCAGGTACTGCTGGACCTCGCGCAGGCGGGCGGGCCGATCTCGGTTGACGGGCCGAAGGCCGCGGTGGACGAAGTCGTCGAGGCCTGGATCAGGGAGCTGACCGCCAGTCCCTGGTCGGCGCCCGTACGCGTCGCGCGTGTCTACGCGCGAACCGAGCCGGACCTCGAAAGCGCCGAGAACCTCCTCGCGGATCTCCACGCCGGCGAACGAGCGCTCATCGTGTTCGAGGAGCCCCCGTCGCGCTCTCAGACCGCCGCGCTCCGGGACCGCTTCACCGCGGACGTGCCGGCGTGGATCCTCATCAAGGGCGCCGCGCCGGCCGCGACATGGAGACTCACCGCGAATCGCGGCCTGCTCTCGAGCGGGTTCCTTCCCGACATCACCTACAGCGCTCCGTCGGGCGCTCCCCGCCCGGGCCGCGTATCTCCGGCTGGCCGCTGACCCCGAACCGCCGCTCCGGCAACCGCCGGCGCGGACACCGAAAAGGGAAATGAGGATCACATGCCCGACATGCACGTTACTTACCAGGACATGCACGACGCGGCTTCGCGCCTCAGCCAGGGCGAAGACGAGATCAAGTCGAAGCTGACCCAGCTCAAGTCCCTCGTCGACTCGCTTGTCTCCGGCGGCTACGTCACCGACAAGTCCTCGGTGGCGTTCAACAACTCCTACCAGGAGTTCAACACCGGGGCGACCAAGACCATCGAGGGCCTGACCGGCATGGCCCAGTACCTCAACAAGGCGGCCCAGGCGCTCGAGCAGACGGACAGCGACCTGGCCAACGCGATCAAGAACTAGCCGGGGGTGGGTCCCGCCATCGCATGCGGCGGGACCCACGGCTTTCTCGTCGCATCTACCGATTAAAGGCAAAGAAACTTGCGTATTGCCCTTTCCCTGCGTGACGCCGGCGATGACTCTCGCGACTTCCTGGTAGACGCCGACCCGGAAAGCACGGTCGGTGACCTGCTGCGCCGGATGGGCGCCGGCGGTCCGGGCGCGGCCAGCGACGATCGGCGCGTCCGGGTCGCCGGCCGCGAGGTGCGCCACGACTGGTCGCTCCGTGAAGCCGGGATCCGCCAGGGATCGGTCTTCGACGTGGGAACTTTCCCGCGCGCCTCCGAGTCGGCCGCCGGGATGCTCGACGTGGGCATCGCGAGCGGACCCGGGGCCGGCCGCACCATCAGGCTCGGGCCGGGGGAGCACCCGATCGACGGCCGGCTCGCCCCGGTGCCCGCGGGCGCCCTGATCATCCAGGTCGACGTCACGATGCGCGCCCGCGTCCGCGTGACGTCGCCCGGCGTCCGGGCCGAGGTCGGCGGCACGCCGCTGACCGAGGAGTTCACCGCCTGGCCCGCGGGCGAGCAGCTCGCCATCTCCGGCAGCCTGCTGGCGACGCGGCCGGTGACCGACTCCGACGCCGTACTCGATCCCGACTCCGAGACCGGCGGCTTCGACTTCAACCGCCCGCCGCGCACGATGCCCGCCCCCGCGAAGAGCGAGTTCCGGATCCCGGCCCCGCCGACGGCACCCCAGCCCAGCGCCCTGCCCTGGATCGGGGCGCTCGTGCCGGTCCTCGGCGCCGTCGTCACCGCGTTCGCGTTCCACTCCTACGCGTTCCTGGCGATCGCGGCGCTCGCGCCGGTCGTTGTTATCGCTAACAGCATCACCGCCAAGCGGCAGGGCAAGCGCGGCTACCGGTCTCAGATGGCCGACTACGAAGCGACTGTCTCCCGGATCGAGGCCGATATCGAGGCCGGCAACGCCGCGGAGCGGCGGTCGCTGCTGACGTCGGCGCCGAGCGCGGTCGACCTCGGGCGTATCGCGTCCGTTCCGGAGTCACGGCTGTGGGAGCGCCGCTACGCGGACGAGGACTACCTTCTGCTCCGCGCGGGAACGGGCGATGTCCCCAGCTCGGTGATCGTGGACGACGCAAGGGAGGAACTCGAGTACCACCGGCGGCTCCCGGTCACCCTGCACGACGTTCCGCTCGCCATCCCGCTGAAAACGGCCGGGGTCATGGGAGTCGCGGGGCCCGCCGCCCGCACCCGCCCGGTCGCCAAATGGCTCCTCGCGCAGGTCGCCGTCCTGCAGAGCCCGCGCGACGTGCAGGTGGTCCTGCTCGCCGCGGGGCGCGATGACACCGAATGGGGCTGGGCGGCGTGGCTGCCGCATCTCGCGCCCCTCTTCGGGCAGGACGCCCGCTCCGTGATCGGCAACGACGCGGAGACGGTCGGACGGCGGGTGGCCGAGCTCGGCCGGATCCTCAGCGAGCGGCAGGCGCAGGCGGCCCTGACCCCCGGGCGCCGCGTCCGGCTCGGCCCCGACATCGTCGTCTTCTGGGATGGCGCCCGCCGCCTGCGCAGCTACCCGGGCGTGGCCGCCATCCTGCGCGACGGCCCGGACGTGGGCATCTACGGCGTGTGCGTCGACGACAGCGAGCGGTCCCTGCCGGAGGAGGCCACGGCGGTCGTCGTGGTGCATGCCGACGGCAGCGCCGGCCTGCGCCGCTCTCCCCAGGACATCAACCACCAGACCCGCCTCGACGTGGTCGGCCCGGACTGGTTCGAGCGGACGGCCCGCGCGATCGCCCCGGTCCGCGACGCGGGCGGAGACGAAGACGACGCGCTTCCCCAGTCCGCCCGGCTCACCGAGGTGCTCGGACTCGAACCGGTCGGCCCCGCGCAGTTCCTGTCCCGGTGGTCCGCCGCCGCCGGCAGCACGCGCGCGACGCTGGGAGCCTCCTTCGACGGCCCGTTCGCCATCGACCTGGTCACCGACGGCCCGCACGGACTGATCGCGGGCACCACCGGCTCCGGGAAATCGGAGCTGCTCCAGACCATCGTGGCCAGCCTGGCCGTCGCCAACCGGCCTGACGCCATGAACTTCGTGCTCGTGGACTACAAGGGAGGCGCGGCCTTCAAAGACGCGGTGCACCTGCCGCACACGGTCGGCATGGTGACCGACCTCGACGCCCACCTCGTCGAGCGGGCGCTCACCTCCCTGGGCGCCGAGCTCACCCGGCGGGAGCACATGCTCGCGGCGGTGGGAGCCAAGGACATCGAAGACTACGCCGAGGCCCGTTCCCGGAACGGCGCGGAGCCGATGCCGCGGCTGCTGATCGTCATCGACGAGTTCGCGTCCATGGTCCGCGAACTGCCCGACTTCGTGACCGGCCTGGTCAACATCGCGCAGCGCGGCCGGTCCCTCGGCATCCACCTGATCCTCGCGACGCAGCGTCCCTCGGGAGTGGTGTCCGGGGACATCCGGGCGAACACGAACCTCCGGATCTCGCTGCGGGTCACCGACGCCGCGGACAGCAGCGACATCATCGGCACGCCCGAGGCCGCCCAGATCTCCGCCTCGGCCCCCGGCCGGGCCTACGTGCGCCTCGGGCACTCCTCGCTCATCCCGTTCCAGACGGCGCGGGTCGGCGGCCGCAGCAAGGTCGCGGCGGGACCCCGGCGCGCGCGGGCGCCCTTCATCGCCCCTCTGAGCTGGGCGTCCGTCGGCTACCCGCTGCCCGCTCCGCCACGTGAGGACGCCCAGGACGGCGAGGAGACCGACCTCACCCGCCTGGTCCGCGCGGCCCGGGAAGCGGTGAGCACGCTCGGACTGCCGGAGAACCATTCCCCGTGGCTGCCGCCGCTGCCGGAATCGGTGACCCGCCGGGACCTGCTCGCGCTGGCGCGATGGCGCGAGCCGGAAGACGGCCTTCCCGACGTGCCGTGGGCCCTGGGCGACCTGCCGGGCGAGCAGGCGCAGCGCCCGGTCACCCTCAACCTGTCCACCTTCGGCCACCTGTTCCTCGCCGGCGCGTCCCGCACCGGGCGCTCGCAGGCCCTGCGGACCATCGCGGCGGGCCTCGCCGCCGCGGTATCGACCGCGGACATGCACCTGTTCGGCATCGACATGGGGAACGGCGCCCTGCTGCCCCTGACCCGCCTCCCGCAGACGGGAGCCATCGTCCAGCGAAGCGAGCGGGAGCGCCTGACCCGCCTGTTCGACCGCCTTCAGGCCGAACTGACCAGGCGGCAGGAGATGTTCGGCCGGCTCGGCGTGGCCGACATCGGCGAACAGCGGCGCCAGGCCGCCAGTCCCGGTGACCGGCTGCCGCACCTGGTCCTGCTGCTCGACCGGTGGGAGAACTACACCAGCAGCTACGGCGAGCTGGACGGAGGGGCGTTCGTCGAACGGATCCACACCTTCCTGCGCGAAGGCGCCGGCGCTGGCCTGCATCTGGTCCTCGCCGGGGACCGCTCGCTGCTGTCGGGCCGGATCGGCGTGCTGACCGACGACAAGTGGGTCCTCCGTTTCGCCGACCGCGCGGACTACGGCATGGCCGACCTCAACCCGCGCAAGCTTCCCGAGCGGATTCCCGACGGCCGGATGCTCCGGGCCACGACCGGCCAGGAAGCGCAGATCGCGCTGCTCGCCCCGGATCCGATCGCGTCCGCGCAGGCCGAGGCCCTCGCCGAGATCGGCGTGCGCGCCCGTGACCGCGACCAGTCCGTCCCCCAGGCCCTGCGCCCCATGCGTGTCGACGTGCTGCCCGCCAACCTGACCTGGGAAGAAGCGGCGGACTACCCGGCCGAGCCGCACGACAAGCCGCTGTGGGCCATGATCGGGGTCGGCGGGGACCAGCTCACCGCCGTGGGCACGGATCTCGGGACGGCTCCGACTTTCCTCATCGCCGGCCCGCCGCGCTCGGGACGCAGCAACCTGCTCGCGGCGATGACCCGTGCCCTGCTCGACGCCGGGACGGAAGTCGTCCTGCTGCTGCCCCGCCGCTCGCCGCTGGAGGCGCTCTACACCGGAGTCGCCGGAATCCGCGCGATCTTCACCGGCACGGACACCCCGGCCGACAAGCTCGAGGCCGCCCTGGCGACGGACACCGGACCGGTCGTGCTCGTCATCGACGACGGCGAGCTGGTGCGGGACGTGCCGGAAACGGCGTTCCTGCGCGGATGGATCAGGAGCGCGGCCGACTCCGGGGGCGGGATCATCCTGGGCGGGAACACCGCGGAGGTCGGAGGCGGCTTCTCGGGCTGGCAGACGGACATCCGCAATAACCAGCGCGGAGCCCTGCTCAGCCCCCGGAACCCGTTCGACGGCGACCTGCTCGGCGTGCGCCTGCCCAGGTCGGTGACGAACGGCCCGGTCATGCCCGGCCGCGCGCTCGTGCACCGCGGCGACGGCGAGCTCCTCACCCTGCAGGTGCCCCGAGTTGTCGAATAAGCGATTCATCCGGACGAGGAGGAATGACGCATGGCAGACCTGGTCGTCGACGCGACTCTCGATGACACGAACCGCGATCTGAAGGCGATTCTCCACGAATTCGAGCACTGCGGGCAGGACGCGAAGGAATACTGGAATATCTGGGGGCAGTCAGACGTCGCCGACGCGATGGGTTCTTTCGCCAACAACTGGTACATCCACCGGCAGGCGATCAAGTCGCGCCTGTCCAAGCTCAGCGACCGGGTGAACAAGGCGTGCTCCACCTGGGACCAGGCGGACAAGCAGCTTTCGGACAGTCTCAAGGTCAACCACGGCCATCAGGGCGGCAGCTGATGGAGATCGAGATCGAGATCGAGACGTGGCCCGAGCCGGACGGCCGGCGGGCCGCGTCGCCCGCTCCCGCAGAGGGAGGGCGGTGGAGCCTGCTTCAGGTCGCCCTCTCAGAACATGACGCTGGTTCGGAGCAAGCCGAACAGATGACGAGAGAGGATCTGCAGGGTGCCTGAGCGTCCGGGGCCGTGGGAGCTTTTGGATCAGCCGTCGGATCCGGTGGTGGCGGATGTGCCGGAGGTGGATGCGCGGCTGGCGCATTTCCGTTCGATGGCGGAGGACATGCGGGTGGAGGGTCAGCGGCTGTCGAGGATTTCGTCGGGGGAGTCGCTGAAGGGGAAGTACGCGGACGAGCTGCGGTCGTCGGCGGGTCAGGTGTCGAAGGACCTGGACCAGGTGGTGGGCCGGTATGAGGCGGTGGTGTCGGCGCTGACGGAGTACCGCCCGGCGCTGGACGCGGGGCTGCGGGGGTCGTCGGAGGCGCTGGATGAGGCGATTGACGCGGATTCGGCGCGGAAGGCGGCGGGGGCGATGCCGTCGGCGACGGCGCCGCACGGGGGGCATCTGAGCCCGGCGCAGGAGCAGGCGAATCAGGCGAAGTCGGCGGCGGCGGACGCGGCGGCGGCGAAGCTGGCGGCGGCGAAGGCGAAGCTGGGCAGCGTGCTGTCGGCGCTGGATTCGGCGGGGCAGGCGGCGGCGACGACGATCCGGAAGGGGTTCGGTGACGGGCTGACGGACTCGGCCTGGGACAAGTTCAAGTACGCGTTCAAGAAGTTCCTGCAGATCCTGGTGAAGGTGCTGACGTATATCGGGATGGCGCTGGCGGTGATCGCTCTTGTCATCCCGGGCGTGGGGGAGCTGGTGGCCGCGGCGGGGGTGGCGATCGGGGCGGTGACGCTGGCGGCAGACGCGGGGCTGAAGGCGCTGGGCGGGGGTTCGTGGGCCAGCATCGGGATGGATATCGCGGGCCTGCTGACGTGCGGTGCGGCGAAGGTCCTCGGTCCGGCGATCAAGGCGGGCGTGAAATCCCTCACCAGCACGACCCGGAGCAGTGCCGAAGCCGGTTCCAGTGCCGCTACCAAGGCCGCTGACGACGGGATGTCCGCGGCCGCCGACTCCAAGGGAGCGCCGCACGGGAACGACGAGGCATGCACGAACGGCGACCCGGTGGACGTGGCGACCGGCGACGTCCTGATGACCGAGACCGACGTGTCGCTGCCGGGGCTGCTGCCGCTCGTGATCGAGCGGACCCACCGGTCCTCGTGGCGGACGGGACGGTGGTTCGGCCGCGGCTGGCTGTCGACGCTGGACCAGCGGCTGGAGGTCAGCGCCGGGCGGGCCCGCGGGGCGTTCGCCGACGGCCGGATCGTGACCTGGCCCGTTCCGGCCGGCGATGATGCGGTGGTGCCGGAGTCGGGGCCGGTCTGGACGCTGCGGCGGACATCGGATGATTCGTATGAGGTGCATGACCCGCAGCGCGGACTGACCTGGGGGTACGAGCAGGGGGTCTCCGGGGCGGGCGAGCTGTCGCTGGCGGCCGTGCGCGACCGGGCCGGGCACGAGGTGTCGATCTCCTACGACGCTTCTGGCGCTCCGGAGGCGGTGACGCACTCGGGCGGCTACCGGGTCGATGTGACGGTCGCCGGCGGCCTGGTCACCGCGCTCACGGTCGCCGGGGACGACGAGCCGCTGCGCCGCTACTCCTACGACGAAGTCGGCAACCTGACCGGGGTCGTCAACACTTCCGGGCTTCCGCTGAGGTTCTCCTACGATCCTGAGGGCCGGCTGACGGGGTGGGAGGACCGGAACGGGCAGTTCTACCGGTACTCCTACAACGAGCACGGCCAGTGCGTCTCGGGTGAGGGACCGGGCGGAGCCCTGTCGGGGACGTTCGCCTACGAACCGGGAGTCACCCGCTGGACCGACATCAGCGGCGCGACGACGACCTACGAATTCACGGAGTCCGGGCACCTGTCGGCGCTGACCGATCCTCTGGGCAACACGGCCCGTCACGAGTATGACGCCCGCGGAAACGTCACGACGGACATCGACCCCCTGGGACGGGTTACCCGGTACGCCTACGACGACCGCGGCGATATCACCGCGATCACCCGGCCCGATGGCAGCCAGTCCACGGTCGAGTACGACAGCCGCTGCCTGCCGGCCGTGCTGACTGGCCCGGACGGGAACACGTGGCGGCAAGAGCACGACGAACGCGGCAACCGGACCGAGGTGACCGACCCAGACGGCTCTGTCACGCGATTCGGCTACGACGAGGCTGGTCACCTCGCCAGCGTGACCAGTCCAGACGGCTCCGTTACCCGGGTGGTGTCTGACACCGCGGGAATGCCCGCGGAGGTGACGGCCCCAGACGGCACCCGGACGAGATACGAGCGGGACGACCGCGGCCAGGTCACCCGGGTCACCCTGCCCGACGGCAATGTCACCTCCCTGTACTGGACCCCCGAGGGCCAACTGGCGTCACGGACGCTCCCCGACGGGAAGACGGAGAGCTTCGGATGGGACGCGGAAGGCAACCTGTCCCGGTACGTGAACGCCGTCGGCGCGGTGACCAGCTACGAGCACGGCCCGTTTGACTCGGTGACCGCCGAACTGTCGCCCGACGGCACGCGGACCGAGT
Source organism: Streptosporangiales bacterium (assembly GCA_009784565.1). Taxonomy (GTDB): domain Bacteria; phylum Actinomycetota; class Actinomycetes; order Streptosporangiales; family Streptosporangiaceae; genus Trebonia. The sequence continues at coordinate 40,184 of WRBL01000006.1, forward strand.
TCGGTTACGATCACGCACTGCGCTTGGCCGAGGTCCGGTATGGGGGCCTGGCGTGGCGTTATGACTATGACCTCGCGGGTCAGCTCGCTGCCGAAACTGACTACAACGGCACGACCACGACGTACGCTTACGATGCCGCCGGGCAGCTCATCCGGCAGGTCAACGCGGTGGGTCAGGAAATCGCGTTCGGGCACGACGTGCTCGGCAACATGACGGAGCGCGTGGTGGGCGGCATGCGTGCGTCCTTCGCCTACGACGCGGCGGGCAATCTGCTCCGGACCCAGAACCCTGACGCCGATGTGCGTCTGGAACGCGATGTGCTGGGCCGGGTAATTTCCGAGACCTGCAATGGGCGCTCGGTCGGCATTTCCTACGACAGCGCCGGCCGGGTCGCCGGACGGGTAACTCCTTCCGGACTGGCCACTGCCTGGGAATTCGATACGGCTGGCCGCCCGGTCGCGGTGACCGCGGCGGGCCGGCGGCTGCGGTTCGGCTACGACACGGCCGACCAGGAAACCCTCCGAGACCTGCCAGGGGGCCTTTCGCTCGTGCAGGAGTGGGATCAACGCGGGCACCTCGCGGTTCAGTCCCTCGCCGCTCCCGGACGCCAGATCCAGCGGCGCTCGTATCGGTACCGAGCCGACGGCGTCCCCGAGCGTGTCGATGACCTGCTGACCGGCAGCCGCTCCCTGGCGCTCGACCCCGCTGGCCGGGTCACCGGAGTCACCGGACCCGACTGGGCCGAGCAATACGCCTATGACCGGGCCGGGAACGTCGCGTCGGCCTCTTGGTCCCTCCCGTTCGGAGCCACCGCTCCGTCGCTGGACAGCGGATCCCAGGGGGCCAGGCAGGTCACGGGAACTCGTATCACCCAGGCGGGCAACGTCCGCTACCGTCACGACGCGGCGGGCCGCATCGTGACTCGCACTCGTACCCGGATCTCCCGCAAGCCGGAGACCTGGCGTTACGAGTGGGACGCCGATAATAGGCTTACCTCTGTCACGACGCCGGATGGCGGTACATGGCGTTATCGCTATGACCCATTCGGGCGGCGCGTGGGCAAACAGCGTGTTTCGCCCGGCGGGCAGGTCCTCGGCGAGACCCGGTACGTGTGGGATGGCCTCATTCTCGTCGAGCAAGCCGAGGGAACGGATTCCGGCGAGCGCATTACGACATGGGAGTACCAGCCTGGGACCTACGATCCGATTCTCCAAGCAGAACACGAGTCTATTCGTGACGCGCCGAAAGAAGAGATTGATCAGCGGTTCTACTCAATTATCACCGATCTCACCGGGATGCCCTCTGAACTGTTCGCGGAGGACGGGACTCTGGCCGGACGACAGCAGCGCACCCTCTGGGGGGCGACCGTTTGGAATCCCGGCGGCGCGTCCACGCCGCTTCGTTTCCCCGGCCAGTACGAAGACCAGGAAACCGGACTACATTACAACAACCAGCGGTATTACGATCCCCTGACGGGAAGTTACCTCTCGCCCGATCCGCTGGGACTGGAAGCAGGCCCCAACAACCGCGCTTATGTCTCTAACCCGTACGTTCTCATGGACCCTCTAGGTCTTGTCGCTGGGTGCGCGAGCACAACGCCTAGAGACCAGGTTCCGAGTACGCGAGGAGGCGTGGCCCACCGTGCGCTGGCCAACAAGATCGGAGCGGTGGGCAGGGGGCCTGGATTGTATAAGACGCTAGGGTGGCTAGATACGCGGGTTAAAGAATTCTCGGCGGATCAGTATCCTGCAAATAATAATCGCGTATTCGTCGGTGCGATAGATAGAGGAAATGGCAATGCCGTGATGTACTCATCTGGTAACGGATATTGTGCTGAGGGAAATGCCTTCAATTACCTGAAGGGGCTCCGTGGCTCCGACGCCGACGGGCTAAATGATTCTATCGTATTTACCAAGGCTTATCATAACGGCGAAGTAAAGCCCGTATGCTGGGGATGCCAAAATGACTTCCCGGGGAAAGGTGAGAATTTTATTAAAGGTATCACGGGGGTGCGGAGAGGGCCGTGGTCTGGCACGTCGCAATATCTATGATCGTCGGCCAAGGGCTGACAGCGGACGCGACACAGGCAATGAACGGAGAAAGGTGATGACTGCCGTTCTGCAGATCGACGCGCTTCCCGCGTCGTGGGCGCGGGGTGCTGACCCGGGCTGGTTCCGGGCGACCGGGGTGCCGGTGAAGGGCGCCGTGTGGTCCCGGGTCCGGGCTTTTCAGCCTCTGGAGCGTAACCCGAATTACCTGCTCGACCGGATTGGGGCTCGGCGGGAAGGGCCGCTGGGACGGCCGGAGGTCGCGACCCTGCCCGAGGAACTCGCGGACGGCGTCGCCGTCCTCGCGATGGAGCTTGAGCCCGACGACACGCTGACCGCCCGGATCGACCTTGTCCGCCGTGCCTGGGACCTGGACATCCTCGTCTCCGCTCGCACGTCCGAGATCGAGGCGACCGAGGCCCTGGCCTCGGCCATGGTTGAACTCCTGGGCGCGGTCGTACCGTCAGGAGAGCCCGTATGAGCAGCTCGTATTCGATTGTCCAGATCCCGGGCTGGGAGACCCTGTCGCTGCATCCCCGCGATCACGGCCTCCTGGAGCGGCGGCTCAACGAGCTGGCGCACGGTTCCGTCCCCGCCGAGGTGCCGCGTGATACCGCGACGCCGTTCCGGCAGGAGGTCAGGAAACAGTTTGTCCGCGTGGTCGAGCAGGCCCAGGCGGCCGGGGCGGGACTGATCGCCCTGCCGGTCGAGACGGTCGACGGCAAGGCCGTTCCGGCGTCCTACACCGTCTCGGAGTGGCGGGACCCGGACCCCGAGGAGGTGGCCCCGCTCGACCTTCTGAAGTCGATGGCCGCGTCGAGTGCGGCCCAGTCCGAGATTGTCGAAGTCAATGGCCAGCCCGCGCTCCGGGAGGAGACGGTCGAGGCGGCGGATCCGGATGCCGACCCGCTGGCCACGCACGCCGGGCGCCGGGTGACCTATACCGTGTCGGCTCCGGACAGCAGGGATGCCTGGGTCATCTTCACCTTCATCACCCTCGGCGACGGCAATCCGGACGGCCAGCTCGCCCGCATGCTCGTCGAGCTATTCGACGCGCACCTGACGACCCTCCGCTGGAAGGTCCGCGCCCAGGCGTCACGCGAATAGGGGCCCGCTGGTCCATTCGTCCCGGCCGAGCGGTGACCGCCACCGTCCCGCCCGGCCGGGATCCGGTCGCTGGCGACAGGTCGGCGAGTTACCGGAGCGTACCGGTGAGGCGCTTCCAGTTCTCGGGGGAGAAGCGCAGAGTGGGGCCGGTGCCGTCGTTCTTGGTGTCGCGGACGAGGACGCCGAGGCTCTGGCCGACCTCCACGCACTGGCCGCCGCTGCCGCCTGAGTAGCTGGACTTCCGCCACATGGTGCCGCTCTCAGTCATGCTCTCTCCGTATCTGCCTGATGAAGGCTCCCGAATCCCGTGGCGGCAGTGCGGCCGCACGGAGCATCCCGATCACTGTAGTTAGATCGGACACCTCCGCACCGTCGTCGATGAGCCGTGCGCCGCCGAAGCATTCGCTGTAGCCAGTCAACGGCTGCCCCGGGCGCTCGTAGAGGTATAGGAGGCCCTCAACGCCCGCGTGATCGTGAGCGGTGTACGGGAGAACCTGGATGACGATGCCCGGGCTCTCGGCGGCCTTGATGATCTTGTCGAGCTGGCTGGCCATGATCTCGCGACCGCCGATGACGTGCCGCAGGACGCTCTCGTGGATCACGTACCAGAGCAGCGGCGGCCGGGGCCGGTCCAGGATGCTCTGGCGGTCGACCCGGGACTGGACGATGCGTTCGATGGCTTCCTCGTTGTCCTGCGGCTTGCGGGCCCGGGCGAGCGCGCGGGTGTAGTCCTCGGTCTGGAGCAGGCCCGGCACCGCCCCCAGTTCCCACCGGTGGATCTTGACCGCCTCCCGCTCCACCGGGACGACCGGGGCGAACCAGGTCGGGAACGCCTCGCGCTGCAGGTCATCCCAGAGGCGCAGGAACGTTCCCGGAACCGCGAAGGTGTCGTCGCATCGCCGGGCGAGGTCCTCGCTGGCGGCTCGGTCGCCGCGTTCCAGGTCGCTGATGAAGGACCCGGAGTAGCCGATCTCGTTGCCCAGCTCGACCTGGGTCCAGTGCCGGGCGGTGCGCTGTGCCCGGAGCTCCGCTCCGAAGCGTGTCCGCCCGTTCGATTCCGCGGGTTCCATTCCGGTGCCCCCTGTGACTCCCTGATCTCCGCCTGATGGCCCAACGCCGCCGACCATGCCGCCCATGGTAGCCCTGGAGTGCCGATAACGGTCTTATGTTCCCATCGTCAGACGAGTGGCATTAATGATCATCGTGACTTGTCGATCTTAGTGATCCTTTCAGGACAAGGGATTGTGTCAGGGCCTTACCCTTGGCCGGGCAGGGCTGGGAGCCGCGCCTCCCTGCTGAGCCCGTTTCCCCTGTCGGGCCGGTACCAGCCCGGGAACCCCGGCTTCCCGTGACCCGGTCCGCGGACTCGCAGTTGGTTCCTCAGCCCGCCGCCTACCTGCTTCTCCGCCTTTTCCGATGGCAACCCATCGACCCGGACCGCAGGCGCCCTGCGCCGAGGACCGGAAGCGATGGGGCGGCAGGCCGTAACCCCGGTCTGGCGTCAACCCGCACCCGGCGCGGCCGCCGCACCCGGCTCCTTCCTGGTCGCCTATCGGGGTCCGGGCACGTGGGAGCCCCGGAGCGCCTTCGGGTTCCGGGTGCTCCGGTGGCGGGTTCCGCGTTCGGCTATGCCGGGTAGGTCTTGGGGCCCTTGTCGTAGGTGCGGCCGGAGGGGGTGGACCAGCGGTGGATCGCGGGCTCCGGATTGGACAGGCCCCAGCCCGGCTTCTGCTTCACCTGATGACAGCTGCGGCTGACGGGACCGGCGTTACAGGCGTCCGTGATGCCGTTTTTGTCCCACGGTGTGGCGTGTTCGTAGTCGCAGCTCCGGGCCGGGTGGGAGCAGGAGACGGACACGCACTCGCCATCACGGATTTCGACCAGGTGCCGGAGCAGTGCCCCCGGGCGGTATGAGGCGGTGGCGTGCCGGTGGTCGCATTCGGTCAGGGGAACCGGGTGGATGCCGAGTCGCCAGCGGCTGCCGCCGGGCAGGGTGAGGATCCAGGCCCCGTAGCCGCCGTCGGGTCCGGGGCGAGCCGGGTCGGGCTGGAGGTCCCAGGTGCCGGGGGCGGGCCCGGCACGGTCGGCGTCGCTTCCCGGGTTCGGGGTTGCGCGGATCAGCCGGGCGCAGGCGTGGCCGGTCGCGTGGCCGTGGTCGTCGGTGATGGTGAGGCAGGTCGTGGTTCGGGGGCTGGAGGCGGCGGCTTTGGCGAGGTCGCGGACGAGGCCGGGGTCCACTGAGCCGTAGCCGGGGATTTCGCCGGGCCGGTCGGCCAGCCCCAGCAGGGTTGCCAGGGGCAGGGTGAGGTTCAGGAGGGACGGCAGGCGGGGCCCGGTCGTCCCGCCGCGCCCGCCGCCCGTGCCGCTGCTGTCTGCGGTCCCGTCAGGAGAGCCGGAAGGCCTGGTGCCGCCGTCAGCGGGTTCGTCCCTGCCGGCTGGTCCGCCGTCCGGCGGCGTCTGCTCTGTGGGCGGCGGGCCGGGGTCGTCGCCGTTGGCGGCTCGGTAGCGGGCGATGCGGTCGTCGAGGCTGGCCTGGTTGATGAGGTCGACCAGGGCCAGGACGCGCAGGAGGTCCATTGTGTCGTCGGGGCAGATCCCGGCGTCGCGGTAGGCGAGGGCCCGGGTCTGGATGTTCTGCTGGGCGGCGAGGGCTTCGTCGGCGGGCAGGCCGTCGGCGAACAGGGAGGTGTCGCCCCCGTGGGACCGAAAGAACGAGACGCGGGCGCGTTCGCGCTGGGCGGTTTCCCGGCGCTCGCGGGCGCCGTCGGGGTCGGCGGTGTCGGCCAGGCGCTGGCAGAGCCGGCGGAGCCGTCCCGGGGTCATGGACGGGGCGGCGAGGTCGTGGTCAAGAAGGAGTTTCTCGGTCTCGGCGGCCTTGTCGTCGTCGAGGACGGAGAGTTCCTCGGAGACGATGCGGGCCTTGTGGGCGCTGATGATGCCCTGGTCGAGGAGCCTGCCGGTGCCGGGGAGGCGGGCCTGCAGGTCCCAGGCCAGGGCAAGGAGCGGGGCGGCGGACTGCCAGGAGACGCCGAGTTCGGCGGCGGCCTCGTAGACGGCGCTCTTGTCCCAGCCGGCGGGCAGGTCTCCCGGGTACGGGGCGGGACGGCCGTCCTTGGGGCGGCGGCGGATGAGGTCGCGGAGCACGGCGAGCATGCGGGCGCTGGCGTGGGCTTCCAGGGCCTGCCAGGACGACAGCATGCCGATGATCTCGTCGTCGGTGGCCTCCGGCGGCGGCCGTCCGGTGCCGTCGGCCAGATCCTCCAGGATCCCGGCCAGCGCCGCGGACGGCAGCGCGTGCCCGTAGGCGCCGTCTTCGGCGAACCCGGCCAGCCGGGGATCCCGGTCCGGCACGGGACCAGGGACGCTCCCCGGCGCATTCGATTCGGTCATGATTATCACCCCGTACAGCGAAAAACTGTTCCCTAGCGAATGTAGCACCGAATGAAGATCATTAGGATGATCAAGATACCTATCTTTCGATACAGAATTCGAGTAATGGATCATCGGAATATGGTGGCTGGCGGTCCGGCGGGCGACCGGGACGGAGCCGCGGCGGCTGTGCGCGCCGGGTGCGGCCGGGTTCCGGGCGGGGGTTACGGCCTGCCGCCCCGTCGCTTCCGGTCCTCGGCGCCAGGGCGCCTGCGGTCCGGGTCGACGGGTTGCCACCGGAAAAGGCGGAGAAGCAGGTAGGCGGCGGGCTGAGGAACAAACTGCGAGTCCGTGCACGGGGCCGCGGGAGGTCTGGCCATCCCCTGACGGCGCGCCGACAACGGCAGAACACCGCCGCCGCTGGCGTCCAGCCATGACGTTCATATTCGGCCGTCGGAGGAAGGGGATCGGATGGGCGCGGGTCTTCGGCAGCAGGGCCTCGGGAGCTGTCCTCCAAGGCATTGTGGTTGCCGGCTGCGGCCGAGTGGCGGGTGTCAGTAGCGGGGCGAAGGGTTCCAGGGCCAGCCTCTGCCGATGGAGGGAGGGCATCGGCAGA